>JALVJE010000179.1 GCA_027028505.1 Bacteroidales bacterium | reverse complement strand
CTGCCGCACCATCTCCACCAGGGCCTCCATCTGCAGAATGGTCTGAATGCCTGTCGAGGCGTCTATGTACTGCCGCACCTGCTCCTGCACTTTCCGGTAAGTATTGGCATCCACCAACTGCCACGACTCTCCCAGGATGGCCTGTATCATCACCGGTTCCATCACCTCCTCCCATCCCTGGCGCAGGGTGCTGAGGGTACCGTCATTGTCGAACAACACATGTTTCACCCGACCGAAGCGGCCGGTAACGGCCGGATCACACACTTCAAATTCCGTTTCCGGCAGGTACTCCGCCATGCGCGGGTCCTCCGCCAGCTCGGGACGATAGTTATAAACAGCCTCCCGGTTCAGGGCGAGGATCTCCTCTCCTGTGGCCGTGCCGGTGGTATAGAGTTTCTGTACGGTGACTGCAGCTGCGAGGTTGGCAAAGGAGGCGGCTTCCACCGGTGGAATACCTGCCGCCAGGGCCGAGGTGAGGGCACTGATGGTGGTATCGCCGGCTCCCACAGTGTCCAGTTGTTTGGTCAGGAGGATGCCCGGCACCTCGTGCAGACCGGTTCCGTCGGCCACGATGATCCCTTTGGGACCGCAGGTGGCAAAGACCGGCTTGTGATACCGGTCAAATATGTTCTTGGCATATTTTTTCACATCTGCCAGGGGGATGTGGTCCTGCGGAGTCACCTCCCGGCCGTTGAGCACGGCCACCTCCACATCGTTGGCCTTGCGGATAACATTGCGGAACAAACCGTTGTAATGCCGCGAGTCGAGCACCACGATCCGGTCATTGTATTTGTCAAAGAGGGCATTGGCCTTCTCAATGAACTCCGGGTTGGGGATGCTGTTCATCACCTGCTGGTTGAAGATCAGGGCATCATACTCCTGTAAGGCCTGTTCGATATTTTGCAGCAGGACCTCATCGGTCTCTTCGGAACGCTTGTTCTTCACCCCAAAGTCGATGCGGGCTCCCTCCTCTTCCCCGTATATCCGTTTGGTGTAAGTATAAGTATCGAAATCCTCCTGCTGGATAAGCAGTGCAGAGGTATCTGCCCCCAGCGATCGCAGTTGGGAGGAGAGCTCGCGGCCGTGGATATCGTCCCCCACCACACCGATAAGTTTGATAGCCCCCGGTTGCAGGGCCGCCAGGTTGGCCACGATATTACCGGCGCCACCGGGGGAATAGGACTGACGGGCCACCGCCTCGGCCTGCAGACCCGTCTCCACCGAGACCTCCGATCCGTCCGGGTCCATCACCCAATAGGCATCCAGGCAAAAATCGCCATACACTGCCAGACGCACATCTTTGATCCTGTCCAGGATCTCTTTGATACGTTCTTCTTTCATTTTATAATTTTTCAATGACCTTCTGATACAACAATGGCACTGTCACCTTTTGATTGCCGCCGATATAGATCCCCTCGCCGTGATACGCCTGCGGGACCCTGGTAACGATGCTTTTCTGATCGCGGAAATAGTACCCTACCGCTTCTTCATTGCTGAAGACGCCCGGGTCATAAGGCCGTATATCAAAATCGGCCGTGATGATACCTTCCGGCACCTTCCCGATATTGCCGGCCATGGAGGCAGCTTTGAGGAACACCTCCGGCCCGGTAACGGCGCTGCCGATGTTGAGCACCATACCACCCTCCGTAAAACGGGTGATATGTTCCGCGTAGATCAGAAAATCCCGTCCGGAGCAACCTCCTTTGGCCTCCCCGTCAAACCAGTCGTGCTGGTCCAGCACGTCGGTACCGATGCCTGCATGGATGGTCAGGGGGATATTCTTCTCATAACAGGCATATTGTATGCTGATGTCCGTATGTTCAAAGCGGATGGTCCCTTCCGGCAGGTCCAGCACCTTCTCCACCTCACGGCGGAAATCCGCGTCATGCATCATCCGGCCGGTTGATTCGCCATAGCCCAGTTGCATGCGATTGCCCACGATCAGGGCCGCATTGATGTAGTTGAATTCGAAGGCCATGCCGAAAGCACCCTCCTCGAGGGCCCGCGGAACGTTCTCACTGGTCTCGCCAAAGAGACACAGCTCGAAATCGTGTATCGAGGTGGCTCCATTCCCTGCCACCAGTGTGAACATATCCCGCTTCACCAGATCGACCACGAGGGGTCCCAGGCCATTCTTCACCAGATGCGCCCCGGTAAAAAACAGGACAGGCAGACCTCGTTGACGCAAAGAAACGATCTGCTCTGCCAAGTGTGTGACCTGTTCCTCCACATAGGAAGATACCTCATAGGATCTTTTCATCACCTCCTGCGGATCGATCAGATCAGACAGGTGCACCTTGTTATCCCGCTCCCGTACGGGGTAAGTACGAATACGCGAGGTGTCGAACACCTTGTATTTTCCTTGGTATTTCATCATATCACGTTCAGTTTTTAAGGATCCCGCTGCTGTCAGCGACGAACATGCGGGTGCTCTTGTTACAGCTTCCGCCGCCGGGGGCCCGGTATTTCAGATCGATAAAGAAAGCCGAATAGCCTTTCTCCGGCAGCTGAACAGCCGTGGTCACCGTTGCTTCCGGTGCGGTAGTGATCACTTTCTCCTGCCATTTCTCATCCCTGAAATCCCGGTCGTCCGAATTAGCATACCACAGGGAAGCGCCCAGCAACTCCTCCGGGGTGGTCTGCACGGTCAACGTCACCTTTCCCTTCCCCTCCTGTGTGCTCCAGGAACACACAGGGTAAGGTTTCCCTGCGAGGGTACGCCCCAGGAAAGCACTCAGCGAGGTGAGAGCCTCTTGTCCGTCATCCAGACCGTGGCCGGCATTGGGCACATACAACAGGAAATTTTCTCCCGGGATACTGTCCAGGTAGTTCTTGATAGCATCCACAGGCCAATACTCGTCATTGGTACCGTTGATGATCAGTTTGGGCAGGGTCAGCCTGTGACGATAAGAATAGGGATCGACCATTGTGGTGATCGCGTTCCCTTGAGCGGTATGCACCTGCTGGGGAATGCCCAGTTTTACATAATCCTCGATCTGATCACTGTAATCCCCCCACGCCGTGATCTGATAATCCAGGTTGACCGGCATATTGAGCACATCGATGACCATGGGGGCGATGGCTATCACCCGTTGATCCGTAGCCCCGGTGAGCCAGGTAGTCCACCCTCTCTTGGAAGCCCCTGACACCACAAAATGCTCTATTGTATGGTGAAGTTTCTCTCCGGAGAACTCCTGTACGGCATCCATGGCCCGCACTGCCGATTTGACCATGGGGAACAGCAACGGCCAGGTATAGTCACTGTCATTCTGGAACTGACGCAGCGTATAGGAGATAAGCTGATCTTCCGTAAGATCATTAAAAAGAGGCTGATTGGGTACCTGCCAGACAATGGCTACCAGAGCATGGTTGGCAGCAGCAATTTGACTCATCATTCCTATGAACTCGTCATCATGGGAGCGTTTTACCGGCATGCCCTCCTTGTTCTTCCCTCCGGTAATAAAAAGCAAACCTCCGTCATACCGAAGATCTTCCGGCACGATCACCGTCAGGGTGTGCCGCCAGACGATCCCCCGCCAGGTCTGGGAGGTAAGGAGCAGGTTATAGATCTTCAGCGAAGAAGAGGAGGTCACGGCCCGCAGCTTCCAGGAGAAGGTCGTGTCCCGGTTGTTCAGATAGGACTCCAGAGCCGTGGCCGGCGTCACGGACGGAGCTTCATGGCCTGCCTTTTTATTACAAGAGGTGATCAAAAGAAGCAGGGAAAGAAGCAGGATGATCGAAGAAGGAATAACCGTTTTTTGTTTCATGATCAACAGATATTTGTTAATCTCAATAATAATAAAAAAAAGTAAATAAGCCGGAGCTTATTTACTTTTTTCAGTGAAGTATTAACCCTTTCAGAACCAATCAGTAAGGTATTCCGGTACCCTGAAGCAGCCAGAACCTGGACCATGAGCTATCCTTGCCATCTGTTGCTGTGAAAGGTGTTTCTTCCAGTTTGTCAACGGCTTTCAGATAGTTGGTATTGTTCCTGTCTTTCTCTGCGCTGCCATAACGGTAACGGATAGGCATGGCATCTCTTTTTACAGTCGGACCGAAAGTAAAATGAGGCAGGCCTGTCCTTCTCCAGTCGCACCAGGCTTCATGAGCCACCGTCCAGTTGGCGATCCATTTCTGTTCCATGATCTGGTCCAGCGAGCCGTCATAAGCCACGCCGGAAACGGACAAATAAGCGGACAGGTCATCTCCCACACCCCAGGTATCGAAGGATGCCTCAATACCTTTCTCATACCAGGACTGCTGTGATCCCACGCTCCAGCCTTTTTGAGCAGCCTCGGCCAGGATGAAGCATACCTCGGCATAGGATATCAGCCGTGCTTTCAGCAGGTCACCTTTGGCCTCCTGATACATATCAGCCAAAGCGGAACAGTGAACGTTGAAACCTCCCTGCACAATGTTCGGGTTAAGGTTCCATTCCGATCCGTCCCCTACATTGGCCCCTACCGGTATACCCACATAATCCATGGTATCCACCAGCACTTTGCCAGCTTCCAGATCGGCCACCCAGGTATCTTTATTATAGACCACCCAGCCTCTGGCAGCCATGGAATCAGGTTGCAGATAACGGACACCGTCCACGATGGTATCTGCCACAGGGGTATAATCGGTGGAAACCTTGATGGGTATCCTCACCTTATTGAACCAAACACCCAGGCGCGGGTCCTGCCGCTCCCAGAGGACATCCCTGAACCCTTCGCAGAGCTGCACGCGGTCGAAATTACTGTGCGAAGCATCGAAAGCGATAGCATTGGGCCACGAATCATTCTGGGAGGATCCCACATAACCCATGGTAGCATCATCCTCATTGGAGGTGAAGATGGGATAAGTACCCGGATCACTAATGATCTCTTCGATGCCCTGCTTGGCAAAGTCGGAGAGTTTGGAAGAAACCCGCATATAATAGCGCAACATCAGGGAGTTGGCAAATTTCCGCCACTGGGCCGGATCACCATGATAGATCAGGTCGGCATCGGGGTCAATACCTTTGTATTCCCCTCTGGATTTCGAGAGAAGGGTATTGGCCTTTTTCAGCTCGTCGATAATGCCACGGTAGATCGTTTCCTGCGGATCAAATTCCGGAAACATGTCTTCCTGGCCGCCTTCCGGCGCATTCAGGGCTTTGGTGTAGGGAGCATCGCCCCAGGAATCGGCGATATAACCGAAGTTAAAGGCACGCAACACGATGGCTACGCCCTGCTGGAACTCCATTCCTTCTTCGCCGGCTCTCTTATAGAGGTGTTGCAGATCTCTCAGCACGGCATATCTGCCTCCCCAGGAGCGTTCACCGGTCCAGTCGAATTTGTTCAATCCGGAACTCCAGCCGCTCTTCTGCACATACTGCATCACACCGGCCACATCTCCGTCGAAGCTCTCATTCAGATAAGGGGCTGCCGTATTGGTGATCACGGTAGCTAACATCAGGTTGGGATTGACCGTCGAGGGGTCCACCCCATTCGGGTTCACGTTCATATCGGTAAGCTGATCACTGCAGGAACCCAGCACAACCGCGAACAGAACCAGAAACATCAAATATATTACATTTTTATTTTTCATAGCTATCTGGTTTTTTCCGTTATCCAATTAAAATGTCATATTGAGCTTGAAACCGATCGGTATGGTCCAGGGTGCGACATTATACCTTTCGATACCCTGCTTGAACTGGATGCCATTGCCCTGCACGCCGGCTTCCGGCTGGAAAGCCCGCTCGGGATCAACATTGATCTTGGCCTTGGTCCAGAGGATAATGTTCCGGCTATAAAGAGATACCGCAAAGTTCTTGATCGCCTTGGTAAAAGAAGGCAGGTTATAGGTAAGGGCGATCTCTCGCAGTTTGATATAATCGGCATCGAAAGTAGCATTCCGCGTGTAACTCCAGCCGTAGTAATCCTGGTAGCGGATGGTCGGTGTACCCGGACCGCCGAGGTTCTCACGCTCAGCCACGAAATTGCCATTATCATCGTAATGACCCACTACACCGGGCATAAAAACACCGTCATACAGCGTGATCCCTCCTTCGGTATGCTCCAGACCACCCAGTTCTTTGGTCGGGCCTCCCACCAGGACGTAGAACTCACCGTCGGGCAACAGGTACTGGTCGGCATGTTCTTTCAGATAAGTCGGCAGGTCGCTGATATTGCTGAAGTTATGCACTTTGTTCAGCCATCTGGTAGTGTGAAGGTCGGATTCTATATAACGATATGTCTGGGATACGAACTGTCCTCCTATTCTCCAGTCGAGGTTGAAGCTCAGGGAGAGACGCTTGTATCTCAGCGACGACTGCAGACCGACCAGGGCTTTTGGGTTGAAATTACCGATCACGGGGGCTACCCTGTTGCCGTTTTCATCCTGAAGGGTACGGTCGCTGTCTTCCCATCCCTCATCGTCCAGGATAGGCCATCCGTAATAGGGAGAGTTCGGGTCTTCCACCCGCACTATGGCACGGTCGATGATCTGTCCTATCTCATCCCCTACCCAGGAATAAGCACCTCCTTTGGCATCTTTCCAGAGACGAATGTAATCGAAGCCTTCAGCCAGTTCTTTGACGATGGTCTTGTTTTTCGATAATACGAAATTAAGATCCCAGGTAAAATCCGAGGTCTTGACAGGTGTACCCCCTACAGAGAGCTCGATCCCTTTGCTGGAGATCAGTCCGGCATTGATCTGCTTGGAAGAATATCCGGAAGAGGGCGGCAGGCCGATATTCAGGATTTGGTTTTCATTATCTGCATGATAATAGGTAAAAGATGCATTCACCCGGTTCTGCAGAAAAGCCAGGTCGGTCCCGATCTCCCAGGAGGTCTGTATCTCCGGCTTCAGGTCGGGCAGCAGCAGGGTTCCGGAAGTGGTGAGACGGGTCTGGTTGCCCCAGGGACCCTGATCGCCCATGGTGGCATTCAGCCGGTAAGGATCGGTATCGTTACCGACCATGGCCCAGCCACCTCTCAGCTTGACCAGAGAGACCTGGTCACCCATGTTGAACATATTGTTCAGCAGCATGCTCAGAGAAGCCGAAGGATAGAAGTAGGAACGGTTCTCGGGAGGCAGGGTGCTGGACCAGTCGTTGCGGCCGGTCAGATCCAGATAGATCATGGATTTGTAACCCAGACTCACCAGGCCATACAGACTGTACACTCCTTTTTTGGAGTAACCCGAATAATAAACAATGTTATCGGGTGAAATGTTGGAGATCGTATAAACGTTGGGCACGATCAGCCCGGCACCTCTTCTCTTGGCCTGGGTGGTCAGGTTGTTGCTGTAATTGTACCTGTAATTGCCCCCGAAAGAGGCCGTCAGGCTGAAATCATTCAGGTTTTTATCATAGGTAAACAGAAAATCGGCGTTCTGCTCGCTTCTGTAAAGGTCCTGGATGCCATAAAAACCGTTTTTCTCACGCGAATAACTGGGAGCGATCTTGGTCTCCCGCTTCTCAGTGTACTGGTCAACATTGTAACGGGCAAAAACGGACAGTCCCGGCAGTATCTCCCAGTCGATCCGCAAATTCCCGTACACACGGTTCCTGTTGAAGGGATTGTTCACCTGATAGGCCAGGAAATAGGGATTGTCGCGCATGTGGTCGACGCCGTACGTACCATCCGGATTGACCACCAGGTTATACGGCCCGTTCTGCTGGATCCCTTCTTTTCCTTCTACCCAGTACTGTTTCAGATCGTTGATATCGATGGAAGAGTTGATGTATGCCAGGGCACTCATCGGGTTGGCTCCTCTGTTACCGGCAGGACGGTTGTTGGCACCGGTATTCACAAAGTTGATATTGGCCGTGACCGAGAGGTTCTTCATGATCTTCACGGTAGAGTTAAGACCGATGGAGTTCCTGTGCAGATCGCTGTTGGGTATGACCCCTCTGTTGGTCATGTTGGCATAAGACAAACGGTAGTTGGCCTTATCCGTGGCATTGGTGATGGATACACTGTTTTCTGTAGTGTATCCGGTTTTAAAGAACTCTTTCCAGTTATCGGGATGGGAAACCAACTCCGTCGGTGTAAGGTTCCCGTCCTTGTCAAAGTAAGGCCATACATAAGCCATCATACCTTTGTCCATCTGGGGCCCCACCCATCCGGCATCTCCGGCCGGGACGATATAATAAGGAAGGCCGTTGTTGGGACGGTTGTCCTGCGTATAAGGCCGCTTGCCGTTGGCAAAGATGTTCTGGTTCAGCAGCCAGCGGTAAGGCTTGTCGAATACGGTGCTACTGCTGATGGTCACCCCGAGGCCTTTGCTTTTCTTTCCGGACTTGGTAGTGATCAGCACCACTCCGTTGGCAGCACGGGATCCGTACAAGGCGGCAGCACTCGGGCCTTTCAGGATGGAAATGCTCTCAATATCTTCCGGGTTGATGTCGGAAATAGCATTCCCGTAGTCCACCGGCGTACGATCGGCCATCTGGGTCACGTTGTTCAGCGTATTGTTCATCGGGATACCATCCACAACGAATAAAGGCTGATTATCACTGGTCAGCGATGAGGCGCCGCGAATGGTCATACTCACCGATGAACCAGGTCCTGCCGTGGAACTGACCGTCACACCTGCGACCCTTCCTGCGAGGGAAGTGACCAGGTTCTCATGAGGCACATCCGTCAGCTCATCTCCCTTCACTTCGCCCACGGAGTAACCCAGGGATTTCTTCTGACGGGAGATGCCGAGAGCTGTCACCACCACCTCGTTAAGCGACTCAGTGCGCAACATTACATTGATAACCGTTTTATCCCCCACTTTGATATCCTGGGGCTGCATACCTACGAATGAAAACCGTAAAACGGCATCATTCCCCGGAACCTGGATGGAATAATGACCATCCTGGTTCGTGATCGTACCCTGCTGGGTGCCGACGATCATGACATTGGCACCCGGCAACGGACTACCGGTATCATCCGTGACGACACCGGTCACTGTCTTTTGTGCCCATACACTCACGGAGAGGAAGGCAAACAAAAAGAACACGTGTAGAACCTTTTTTTTCATAAGCTTTAGGTTTAGTTAATAAAATATAAAAGGTCTGGAAAGTATAAGATAGAGTTCATTTTTGTTAATATATGTACAATAAATCTTCATTCATCCACAATCTCATGCACTTCACCATAACAAATTAAATGAGAAATAAAAAGGGTTGTTTACTAAATTTTAATCTGTTTATATAGAATATTCACCAATCACACATTTCCTCCCTCCATACGTATCCTACTCTGGCAATATTCCATATATCACAGTCAAAATTCTATAATCACAAATAAGAAAAGACAGGTTGTTCAGATATGTACAACACGGTTCTCCCGGGAAGAGAGATAAGCTGCATCCACGATCCTCATCACCGTAAGCCCTTCTTCCATGCCGGGAGAGGGTTGTGTCCTTTTACGGATACAACTGAGGAAATATTCCATTTGCCGGGTATAGATGCTCTGATCACAATGTTCGCTTTTTACCAGATCTCCGGGGGTTAGATCATGCTCTTCCTCTCCTTTTAATTTTATAAAGGTAGGAAAGACACTGCCATAACCCAGGGTACCGAACAGGCGTGTGGCAGCCTCGGGGCCGTCGGCATGGGGATGCCACCAGCCGCTCTCGATGAGGGAGACGGTGCCGTTCTCCCAGGTGATCATCAGCTCGGCCGTATCATCCACATCGTAATTGCCGTAAAAGGTACCGATACGGGCATATACCGAAAGGGGCCGGGGATCGCCCAGCAGGTACCTGACCGTATCGATGGCATGGACCCCCATATCGATAAGGGCACCGCCACCGGCCAGGTCTTTTCGGGTAAACCATCCTTCCGGGCCCCAATTCACGTGGATACCGTACCCTTTGGTCTTGATGATCTCCCCAAGGGCTCCTTCTGCCACCTGTTGCCGCAGTGCGTTGACCTCCCGGTCAAAACGCCACATGTGACCCACCATCACAATACGTCCTTTCTTTTCCGCCAGGGCCATGATCTCCTCACCCTCACGGGCATTCATCGCCACCGGCTTCTCCAGAAAAACATCTTTCCCCTCGTTCAGAAATGCCAGGGCATAGGGTGCATGGAATTTATTGGGAGTACTGATGATGACAGCGTCCACATCCTCCCGGGCAGCCAGGGCCGGAGCGTCAGTAGTAAGAAAAGCATTTGTCAGGTTGTATTTCTCAGCAAATTTCTTCACCGAGTCTTCCGTGGCGGCGGCCACGGCCGTGATCTCCACGGCCGGCTGCTCCAGGAGGCCCCGCACATGATAGTCGGCAATATATCCCGTCCCTATTACAGCGATACGGAGGGTTTTCATGGCTCACATCAGTTCTTCGGCATGATCGTATATCTTGCGTATGGCTGCTGCGATCTGCTCCATATTCTCCCGGCTGCCCAGCAGGATCTTATGATGGGTGGCCACGGCCTCCTCCCGGAAGATACGCTCGCACACAGGCAGCTCAAAGCGCTTGGGATCGATGGCCTGCCAGTATTCCTCGCTGAGCCTGTGGCGGGCAGGTTTGGTATGGGGCACATACAGAGAACAGTTATTCAAGGGTTCATAACAACTCTCCACATCGATGCCCAGCTCGGCGGAGAGGGCCTCCCGGAATTTCTGCACCGGCAGACCCTTGAACTCTTCTTTATTGTACCGGAAACTGAAATTGAAATATGCCTCAGCCGTCTCCCGCTCATCCCGGCGCATAGGTCTCACCCCCGGCATCCCGGCCAGCAGGGAGTTGAGATAAAGGGCGTTCTCATCCCTTTTGCGGTTCTGCTCCGGCAGTCTCTTCAGGCCTTCCACCAGGAGGGCGGCCTGGAACTCGGTGATGCGGTAGTTCCCCGACTGTATAAAGTTACCCTCATCATTGTATTGCCCGGCCCCTTTATCCACCTCGACCTCAGGTTCGCCCTCGGGCCGGCGGCCGCAGTTGCGCAAAGCGTCGAGCCGTTCTGCCAGATCCGGGTCGTCGGTGGTCATGATCCCTCCCTCGCCGGCGGTAAGGTGTTTGGAGAGCTGGAAGCTGAAGCTGCCGATATGACCTATTGAGCCGGCTTTCCTGCCGCGCCACTCTCCACCGTGCTTATGGGCACAGTCCTCGATCACATAAAGGTTATGTTTTTTTGCCAGGGCCATGATCGCGTCCATATCGGCAAAGCTACCGTACAGATGCACGGGGATGATGGCTTTGGTCCGGGGGGTGATGGCTTTTTCCACAGCCGCAGGATCGATGCACCAGGTATCTTCCAGCACGTCCACCAGCACCGGCACCGCATTGACATCAATGACCGAGGCGGCGGTGGCCTGCCAGGTGATCCCCGGCACGATCACCTCATCGCCCACACCGATGCCCAGAGCCTCCAGCGCCAGTTGGAGCGTCACCGTACCGTTGGCGGCAGAGACCGCATACTTCACACCCGTATACTCCGCAAAAAGACGGTCAAACTCCATCTCTTTGGGTCCGTTGTACGACCAGACGCCACTGTGCAGCACCTCCAGCAGGGCTTTCTCATCCCGCTCATCCCACACCGGCCAGGCCGGCCAGGGGTCTTTCTTTGCGTCCCGGATGGGAGTTCCTCCGTTAATAGCAAGATAGTTCATAGTTCAATAGTATCGAGTATCGAGTATCGAGTTGTTAGTGTCGAGCATCGAGCTTCAAGCTTCGAGCTTCTTTTCCTTCACGTTCCATCCTTTCACCTGCAACACCGGTTTTTGTCCTTCCGGCAATTTTGACCGCAGCATCACATTCACAGTGCGGTGCTCTCCCGGCAGCAGGCTGATATAATTATCCTCCCACAGCACCGGCAGAAAGGTCAGCCCGTTCTCTGCTCCCGTCACGGCCAGCTCCACGAAGAAAGCCACCTGGTCTGAAGGATTGCTGATGTCAACCGTAAAGTCCGGATAGTGTTTGCGCCCCCCCCGCCGTACTTTCACCTGAAGGGTAGCTTCGGGCAGCTCATGAAGCACCTTGTAATCGGCATATTGCTTACTGGGGGTATAGAACGGCCAGTCCTCAAACTCATATTCATAGTCCAGGATATCCTCCTGCGTAGAAAGCCAGTAAAAATTCCGGTCGATCTCCTCCTCCCCGTCCAACAGTCTCAGGTCCAGAAAATAGGCCCGTGTGATCTCCCCGGGTATCTGCAGATCATAGATCTTTGCCACATCTTCTGCCCCGCACGCTGCCGGCAGGCTTTCATCGATGAGCACCTCGCTCCGGGCGTTCAGCAACCGTATCCTGGCAGAGATATCTTTCACCGCATGGAAATGATCATTGATCAGATGGATGGTCCGGTCCCCGTAGTTGTAGGCCAGGTGCAGGGGTTTGCAGGCAATGCGTGTGGCATAGAAAGCTCCGTTGGGCATGAGGTAAGCGTCATAGAGCTGCCAGTACATATCGGGCCATGCCGAATTGAGCATCCACTGCACCACACCCATGGCTTTCTTTTTGTTCACCTGAAAAGCCTCGAACATGGGGCGCATCAGCTCGTAGTTGAGGAGCTGAGCTTTGAAAGCAAAATCCTCCACCCCTTCCGGCGTGCCGTAACGTTTCTCCACAGCGGTCATAAAACGGTCGAGGGTGCGGAAGGCGTTTTTCCCGCAATGGTATTCCCATACCTCATCCACCGGCCAAAGATGGTCGGGGGGGATCATCTTTTTGATGCTCTCCAGGGGCGGCACGTTGGCACCCGGGCAGGTCTCCGTATTGAAACCATAGGCCCCGCCAAAGTTCTTATCCGTATACCAGTAGATAGGAGGCGTATAAGCGTAGGGCCCCAGCATCTTCATCCCCGAAGATCCGCTGATCTCACTGATCAGTTCCACATCGGTGATCACCCCCTGGTCGCTGCCCACCCCGCCGGTGGAGTTCAGATAGGGACGGGTAGGATCATATTTTTTCAGAATGGCAGCGTACTTCCTCTCTGCATCGGGATGAGGCAGCTTGTCGCTGCCCACGTTCCAGACAAAGATGGAAGGATGATGACGCAGCCACAGGATCTGGTCCTGCCAGGCCTGTGCCATCAGGTCGATCTCCTCCGGCTCAAGGATACCACCGTATTTGGGATCTACCGGTTTGTGGAGAAACTCTTCATGCTCCCAGTGACAACTCCATCCGACCATCATGAGGATACCATAACGGTCACACAGATCATAGAGATACTGGTCTTTCCCCCAGAACCCTTCCAGCCGGATGCAGTTGAGATTCATATGACGTGCATAACGGATCTGCGCCTCCAGCGACTCATGCGTATCCATCAGCAGCAGGTCGTCGGTCCATCCCGCCCCTTTGATCAGTACCTTGTGACCGTTGATGCGGAACCCCCGGTGTCCGTCCTCAAAAAAGTCCTCCACCGTACGGATGCCGAAAACGATCTCCGCTGTATCCGACACTTCTCCTTCCATCTCAAAGATCAGATCACACTTGTAAAGGCTCGGTTCGCCCAGGTTATTGGGCCACCACAGTTTGGGATCACGGATGTTGAGTTCCAGGAATTCATGGGGCGAAAAGGTAACCGTCTTGTGCCGGCGAGGGGACAGGGTCACGGGCATGCTCATCTCCAGGCTGTCTATGACTGCCCTGAGCACACCCCGGACACTCCGGGAGGTATGATTGACCAGAGCGGCCTGGATGGTCAGAGAGGCAAACGAGGGGTTTTCCGTATCGAAAGCGGATTGGACGAAAGGATCCCGGACAGACACGCCCCGGTTGAAATAAAGGATCACCTCCCGGAAGATCCCCATATTGTTGTCCGGCGGGTCGATGTTCCAGTCAACGAAGCCTGTGGAAAAGTCTCCCGGCCCGGGCGGCACCACCTCCAGGGCCAGCACGTTCGTGCCGGCGGTGATCTTTTCCGTGATATCGAACCTGAAGCGGCGGAAAGCCCCCGTCGCCTCTTCCCTGCCGGCCACCAGCTCGCCGTTAAGCCAAATATCCGCCTTGTAGTTGATCCCGTCAAAGCCGATCTCCACGATCCCGCCGGCCTGCTCCTCTGTCAGGGTGAACTCCGTACGGTACCACCACGGCACGCGGAACTGTTCCTTTGGTACTTTCTCCATGTTCATGCCCACATAAAGGTCCCGATAGACCCCTGCCTGCACCAGCGCCCCCAGGACGGTGGAAGGCACCGTGGCAGCCACCCAGCGGGATGTGTCGAAACCGGGAATAGAGATCCCGGTACCCTGTGCCTTAACATCTTCAGAAGAGATGATCTTCCAGTTATCAGACAAATGGTATTTGAAAAGCTCCATTGTTGTTCAGTTAAGCAGGTAAAAGATCAACTTCCCGTACCGCTCTCCTGTTTTTGCTTTATGTTCTTTATTGCTTTGCGGGCATACCACATCATCCCTCCTCCGATGATCACCAGGATCACACCGGCCACCAGGTTGGTCATCTTGTCGAAATTATTGTCCGAAAAAGGGATAGCTGCCACCACCACAACACCGAAAAAGAGGATAAAGATCCCCAGGGCATTATTGATCTGCATGGATTTCATCCGGGCCCGGTCCTTGATATCCAAAGGTTCCATAATTCTCTGTTTAGAAGATGTAATACGTATAGAAAATAACACCCAGTACGATCCAGGCCCATAGTTTCAGGTTCATGTACCAGTGCCGTTCCTCTTTGGGCACCCCCTCAAAAATATATTCCCGGGGGATGAGCAGCACCAAGAGACCGATAAGGATGAACAGGCCGAGGAAGATCATCTTGGCACCTTCCTGCGACACCCCCGAAAGCCAGTTAAAGTTCAGCATGTTTATCCTCCAATATTATTTATTTGTTTATCTCTTTTTTTACGGTAAGGCCATACACCAGACCTACGAGGTTCCTGTCTTCATAAGGACGGGTAAAAATGCTTACGATAACGGTCACCACGAATCCTACTACAAAAGACCACCACGAGACATAAAGGAAAGGATCTTCGATGGTAAAAAATCTCCCCTTGAATAGGTTCAGGATGAAGGCCACAAAGATACCCACGACGAGACCCGAGAGGCCGCCCCACTGCGTAGTTCTTTTCCAGAAAATACCCAGCAGGAGGATGGAGAACATAGGTCCCTGAAAATAGGAAAGGAAAGTCTGCATGGCCACATAGATCCCCGGGAACAGGCCCGACAATGGAGAAGTGAGTACACCCAGCAACAGCAGCACCAGGGTGGTGATCTTGCCTACCTTCAGGTAATGCTTATCATTTGCTTTCTTATTGATGAAAGGTTCATAGATATCTTTCGTAAAGAGGGTGGCCGTTGAGTTAAGCATGGAGTCGACGCTCGACATCATCCCGGCAAAGAAAGCCGAGAACATCAGGCCCACCAACCCGGGAGGCAGCATATGTTTGATCATCCAGGGAAGGGCTTTGTCGCCGTCGGGCAGACCGGGGATCAGGATGATGGCCATCAGCCCGGGGAAAAGGACCAGGACGGGGATCAGCATCTTGAGACCGGCGCCGAAGATCATGCTGGCCTTGGCATGCCACTCGTTACGGGCCGTAAGACAGCGCTGCACAATGGTCTGGTTGCCGATCATGTAAGCATTGGCCATCACGAAAGTCAGCCCGAAAAGGATCCCTGTCCAGGGGAAGGGCGTTTGGGTATCTGTGGGTTGCATCAGATGGAAATGGTTGCGGTACTCCGGACCCATGTTCAGAATTTTATCCACCATAGCATCCCATCCGCCCACGGAATGGAATCCCAGCGCCACGAGGGTAAAACCACCCACGAACATGATGATCAACTGTACCACATCGGTCATCACCACAGCCGTGATGCCTCCGAAATAGGTATAAAGCCCCACTACCAGTGCCGTCACCAAGATGGAGGTCCAGACAGGCCAGCCCATCAGTACATTGAGCAGGACAGCGCTGGCCCAGAACATCACGCCCAGGTCGACGGCAAAGAAAAGGATCCAGGTCAGGGAGGCCAGCGTACGCACCCAGCGGTTGTACCGCTTGCCCAGATATTCGGGGATGGTATACAGCCCTCCCCTCCAGAAATAAGGGATGAAGATGAAAGCTGCCAGCAACATCGCCGGCACCGACCCGATCCAGTCGAAATTACCCACGGAAATCCCATACCGGTACGCCTGCCCCGACACCCCCACAAAATCCAGCGCTCCTATATCGGACACCACCACCGACATGCCGATGGCCCAGAAAGGCAGGGTGCGACCGCCGAGAAAATAATCCTCAGAAGTGCCGACAAATCTTTTGAAATAAAAACCCAGCAGCAGCATCCCCCCGAAGTAGGCGATGACGATAAAGAGATCTATTCCGGCAAGCATAGGTTATAGTTCTTTAGGTTATGTTTCATTCATTTTTCGGAGATCGTAAACAGGACCGGAGATCCTCCGTAAGCAATATCCCATACAAAAAAAGAAAAAAGAAGAAAACCATCCTTCTGTAATCTTATTTATTTCCTATTATTTTTTAACCCCAGCCGTACCCCAGGTACTGTCCGGCACGGAACTCATCGTAAATACCAGCTCTCCGCCGGCAGTGATCTCTTGCTGGGTGATCCAGGGACGGTCGATCTTTTTCCCGTTAAGGGTAAGGGAGCGTATGTACTTATTTTCCGCCGACACGTTCTCCGCCCGGATCACAAGGTCTTCTTTCTGATAAGGTGGGTTTTTCTTCAGGACGACCTTTTCCAGCAGCGGGGAACCGATCATGTAACGGACCGACCCCGGCGTGACCGGATAAAAGCCCATGGCACTCAACACATACCATGAGGAGAGGGAGCCCATATCCTCATTGCCACAGATCCCTCCCGGTCCTGTATTGTAGAGAGCCAGCACTTTGCGCACCATCTCCTGCGTTTTCCACGGCTCCCCGGCAAAATCGTAAAGATAAGCCACATGGTGCGACGGCTGGTTGCCATGCACATATTGTCCGATGGTACCTACCACCCCCACATATTTGGGTCCTGTGATCTCAGGGCTCATGGTGAAGAAAGTGTCCAGTTTGTTCAGGAAAGGTTCCGGGCCTCCGAACAGAGCGATCAGACCCGGCACATCATGCTGCACCGACCAGACGTACTGCCAGGCGTTCGACTCGGTAAAATAACGGTTGGGACGCCTTCCCACCAGCAACGGATCGAAACAGTCGTAGTAGGTATGCTCTCCGTTGCGGGTGATGCCGGCGGGACGGCCGTCGCAGGCGGGCAGCCAGTTGCCGTCCGCCAGGCGGGGACGCATGAAAAGCGTGGCTGTATCAAAAAGATTCCGGTAATTCTTTGCATGCTGCATCATCACCCTGTAAGCATCCTCTCTCCCCAGGCCCCGGGCCATCTGTGCGATGCACCAGTCATCATAGGAGAGCTCCAGCGTATTGGAGACTGACTCGGGACGCCGGTCCACCGGCACATACCCCAGCGTCAGGTAATCTTCCAGGCCGGAGCGGCCGTCTGTGGGAGGCAGGGGCGGCGGCGGCAGCTGCGTGGCCTTGCGGTACATGGCCTCAAAGAGGAACGTCGTATCCCAGTCGCGGAATCCTTTCATGTAAGCATCCACAATGATGGGCACGAGATGATCCCCGGCCATGCCCTGCCTGAACCTGTTGCGGTGATGCTGCGCCGGCAGCCAGCCGTAATGCCGTGTCTTCAGCTCTATGGACCGGATCATGTCATTCACATGCTCCGGCTCCACCAGGGTCATGAGGGGATGCTCGGAGCGATAGGTGTCCCAGCAAAAGAAAGAAGGATAGAAATCTCCTTTTTCCAGGCGGTGCACCTTCCCGTCCATCCCGGGATACCTGCCATCGGTATCCTGGAAGATCCGCTGGGCCAGGATGGCATGATAGAGGGCCGTATAAAAGATGGTTTTCTGTTTTTGGGAGGCCTGCGCCACATCTATCTTCCTCAGCTCTCTGTTCCAGGTCTCATGAGCCGCCCGGCGCACGTCATCAAAGTCCCAGCCGGGGATCTCCTCCTCCAGGTTGCGGCGGGCTCCCTCCGGATCGACATAGGAAATGCCCACTTTCACCAGCACCGTCTCATCCTCCTTGGTACTATAATTCACGAAAGCGCCTATCCGGGCGCCCGACTCGGCCGATTTCCAGGGAAAGACAGACGCCCCCGACTCGGGTGTGACATACCCGGCATCCCAGGTGCCGTAAGCATCAAAAGGCCGACTGAACTGCGCCACAAAATATACCGTCGCCTCTTGCGAGATCTTGTACCCCTGAATGGTATGGTCATCGACGATCTCGAGGTGCGACTTGCCCTCCGGCAGACGGCCTATGCTGTGCCCCAGATCTATGAGGATGTGGGCATCCTCCGTGATCGGGAAGGTATAACGGTGCATGCCGCAGTGGCGGGTGGTGGTCAACTCGGCCCGTACCCCGTAATCGTCCAGCATCACCGAATAATAGCCGGGCGAAGCCATCTCATGGTCGTGGGAGAAACGTGAGCGGTAACCGGCATCCGGGTCCTCCCGGGGGCCCGGCACCACCTGCAGGCGCTGGTTGACCGTAGGCATCACCAGAATATCGCCGGCAGCGACCATCCCCACACCACTGTAGTGGGTATGACTGAAACCCATGATCGAATTGTCCGCCCATTGGTAACCGGCCGCATAGGTCCAGCCCTGCGTATAGGTATCCGGACTCAACTGCACCATACCAAAAGGCACCGTGGCACCGGGGTAAAGATGCCCGAAAAAATCCGTGCCGATAAACGGATCCACATGAGAAGAAGGATCGCCCTCTGTTATGGTCTTATGAGGTTGATGACATGAAGAAAAAAAGATCAATAAAATAAAACCAAAATATCTTTTCATAATGTTAACTTTTAAAACAGCTTAAAGTTAATAGTTTACAGTTTTTCGAGCTTCGAGCATCGAGCTTCAAGCTTCGAGCTTCATTCCATATCTTCCGACGCCGGCGGCGCATCCTCCCCCCGGCTTCCCCATTCCTTGTTGGGATAAGGTCCCATCTGCAGGTGCAGGGTGCCGCCTTTCATCAGTGTTTCGTGGGTAAACCAGGGTTTGTCCAGTTTTTTTCCGTTCAATCTGGCCGACTGGATATACTTGTTCTCCGGCGCATAATTCTCCGCCACGATCCTAAATTTCTTTCCGTTGGCCAGCCGGATCGTCACCTCGCGGAATACCGGGCTGCCGATCGTATAGACCGGGATACCGGGGGTGACGGGATAGAACCCCATCATTGAGAATACGACAAAGGCAGACATGCCGCCGCCGTCCTCATCCCCGGGGATCCCGAAGATATAGTCCGGGAACCAGGCATCCAGCAGGAAACGGATATGTTTCTGCGTTTTCCAGGGGGCTCCGCTGTAGTTGTACAGATAAGGGATGTGGAAAGAGGGCTCATTGCCCATGGAGAACTGGCCCACCATGCCCGTGCCGTCGGGGAATCGGGCAAAGTACTGATACTTCGTCCTGCCCAGGCTCTGGCGGAAGAGCCGGTCGAGCTGTTCGGTAAAAGCTTCCCTGCCTCCTTTCAGGCGGATCAGCCCGTTGATATCCTCCTGCACCTGCCAGGCATAGGTATAACCGTTGTTCTCGTCGTAATAATCCCGGCCGCCGGGGCCGCCGTCCCATCCGGGATCAATATCGATCCACCGGCCTTCGGCATCTTTGGGCATGAAGAGCTTCATGTCGGGTTTGTAGAGATTGCGGTAGTTATGTGCCTGGCCGATGAAGTACTGAAAATCTTTCTTTTTCCCCAGCTCTTTGGCCATCTCGGCCAGGGCCCAGTCGTCATAGCTGGCGCCCAGCGTCACAGCCACAGCCTGCCGCCGCTCAAAGGGATGCACCTGCGGCACGGTCTCCTTCTCGCCGGGATGCAACGCCGGGAAATAACCATGCTCACGGTAAAAAGTATCCAGCAAGGTGGCAGGACCGTTGCGCCAGGGCAACAACGTGGCTTCGGTAGCATTCTTGCGCATGCCCTCATAGGCTTTCTCCGCATCAAAACCTCTCAACCCTTTTCGCCAGGCATCCAGGAAATAAATGGTGGAATGAAACCCGTTCATGGCAGGGTTATCCTTATGTAACAGCGGGAACTGCGGCATCCATCCCGACTGTTCGTACATATCCACATAAGAGCGCAGCATATCGGTCTCCAGGGCCGTGTCGAGGATCATGCGCAAGGGGTGAAGGGCCAGGTAAGTGTCCCAGATCCAGTCATCCACGTAAAAATCATGATCCGCTTTGTGTACCTGATGATCATACGCGCTGTAGTAACGGCCGTCTTCGGTGATGTTGACCATCCGTTCGTAGCAGCGGTAGAGAGCCGTATAAAAGACACGACGCTGCTGCGGCGTGCCTCCTTTCACCCGGATACTGCCCAGCTTTTCTTTCCATTCTGCTTTCGTGGCATCGGCCAGCCTCATAAAATCCCAGCCGGGGATCTCTTCTTCCAGGTTCTTCTTAGCCTGCTCCGGACTGATAAAGGAGAGGCCATATTTGAACATGATCGTGGTGGAGGTGTTCCCGTCAAAGGAGACGAGCAGCACCGGCAGAGTGCGGCTGCTTTTCCTCCGTTCATTGATAACGGTCAGCTCTGCCTGGCCGGCTTTCCCCTCCACGTCGAAAACACCATAAACGAAAGCTTTCATCCCGTCAAACGCTTCCACACCTTCGACAACCGCCGGAGCGGTCTGCTTCCATCCTCCGGAATAGTTGATCTGCAGCCGTATCACTTTGGGGCGGTGTCCCTCATAGTTGAAACGGAACATGCCGCTGTGACGGCCGGCCGTATATTCCGTGGAGATATCGCTGTCAAGAAAGTAAGTGGAGCCGTACCAGGGTAGGGAGATCTCCAGGTCGTGGTCGTACATCTCCTTTTGCGTCCAGTTGCTATCTGCCGGGGTGCCCCCATAGGGCATGATGCCGAAGAGCTCGCCCTGGCGGTGCGACTTGATGGTGAGGGGGAAGAAGGAGATCTGGTCGGAGAGCCAGTCGGGACGAACGGGATAGATACGCACCATGCTGTTGGGCACCGACACCGTGGGACGGGTGGGCTGCAGCAGGCGCCCCACGCCGCCGATATCGGGATCCACTTCATCCCAGGGCAGACGCCCCTCATCCTTCTCAGGAGTGATCTTACAGGCCGGCAGCAGGATCATCCCCGCCAGCAATAATATGGATACCCTTCTGAATAACTTTTGCATTTTTTTGTTTTTTTGATGTAATCTGTTACGCCAAGTTGCGCAAAGGATCCGCAATGTCCCGCAAAGAAAATATCTTAACGGATCTCCACACTTCTTCGCATCATAGCTTTTCATTATCGTTTCATTGCTCTCTTTATTTTTCCACTTCCAGCTTCAGATCTTCGAACCATACGGTATGCTGTTTTTCGTCGGGGGCGCCGGCGGCGAGGCCCAGGTGCACGGCTTTGGCAATGCCGGGGATGTCGCCCGTATGGCGCTCCACCGTCCAGTGTATCCCGTCATAGCTCACATATCCGGAGAAACTGTTGCCATGGCGCACCAGCCGCAACCACATAGGCACCGGCTCGTAGCGGGGATGGTTCTGGCTGCTGGCCTTGTGCATACAGCCATCGCCATGCTCGTCCCAGTCCATGCCGGCGCGGCCGGGCGAGACGAACAGCAGCACTGAGCCGAGGCTCCCCTCGCCGGTGTCAAAGCTCTTCGTGATGTCATTCCGCACAAAAAGCCCCGTACGGAACCATTCGTGCGTATGTGGGCCGTAGCGCACCACCTTCACCGTCGCCACGAAGTTGCCCTCGATCTTTTTCTTCAGGTAAGCCGTGGCATAGGAATCCTCGCCGTGGAAAAAGTCGGTGCCGGCCGCTTTGATCTCATACCGGTTCTCTTTCCTGTCGATGATCACCTCACAGGGCTTCGCCCGTGCCGAGCAGTACTTCCCGAACGCCATGCGCGAGATGTCCACCGGCCGGTGGGGAAAGACATAGACCTTTACTTTGTTAGAGTTGCCCAGAGCCAACTCATGCTCTCCCGCCGGCAGCAACACCTTTACAAAAACCGCCTCAGGCTTGCCCGGCGCCAAACGCACCGGCACCTCCCGGATCTTTTTCCCGTTGTCGAACACTCCCAGGGAGATCACCCCGCCCCTGTCCACACTCTTCACCGTCGCTGTCAGCAGCAGGCTGTCGCCCGCGGGAAGGGTATCCTGATCGCTCCACAGGTTGTCACAGAACCAGTGCAGGGTGTCGCCCGTAACCTGCAGGTCGGCATAGTCCGATCCCGCCACCGTGATGCGCATCCTGCCCGGCTCTGCAAAACGGTATTGGAACTCTACCGTATCGCTGTTGTGGCGGATCAGGGCCAGACCTTTCCTCTCAACCACACGGCCGTTGATACACAGCCCGATCTCTCCTGCCCCTGAGGATCCTGCATTTGTGACAACGCTCCTTATTGTCACGAAGCTTCCGGTCACAGCCTCGCTCATCGGCCTGCCGCCCTGCCATACCTGCGGCTTTTGGGCCCTGAAAAGGGGATCTCCTTCGATGATCGCTTCGGGAGGGGTTGCCGGGGCTTCGATCAGATAGTTATCCCGGTACACGTTGTCCGTCAGGTTGGCGGCACACAGCTTCATCTCTCCCTGCTGCAGGTTGTAGAAGACATTCTCTTCGGCGGTCCATCCGTATGAGAGGTTGTCGAACCAGATGGCCACATTGTCGTTGAACAGGCCTTTGTGTACATCATGGATCAGGTTGTGCCGGATCACGGAGTTATGGGTCCAGCCGCCGGTGGTGATCACCCCCGAATCGTCGGACCGCGACTGTACATCGTGCAGGTGGTTGTACTCCACCGTGTAGCCGCCCTCGAGGGCCTCTTCCTCATTGTGCCACCCCCCAACGTAGATGGGATAACGGCCTCTGTTGCGGGTGATCTCATTGTGGGAAATGGTGGTGTAGAGAGTATTCCTCACCGAGATGACATTGCCGAAACGCTCCCCGATCTCGTCAAAATAGTTCCGGGAGATCCTGTTCTGTCGGATGATATCGGCAAAACGGGAGGGATAAGGCTCGCCGGAGATGATGATGCCGTGTTTGTCGATCTCCGTAAAACGGTTCTCCAGGATGCGGGTCTCAAAGGCGCCGGCTCCCAGGAAGAGTCCGCTGCCTCCCAGCGCCTGCAGACGGCTGTCCACCAACTCGCAGTATGAGACATGCTTCATGGAGATGGCATAGTCGCCGGCGTTGGTCGCCTCAAAGGTAAGACCATAAAAACGCAGGTTGCGCACCGGTCGTCCCGGCTCGCCCTCCACCTTCAGCAGGGTAGTAAGCCGGGGCACGGCCGTGATGATCCGGTTGGGATCGGGGACGCCGGCGGGAGGCATCCATAACAACCGGCCGGCCTGCTCATCGTAATACCATTCTCCGGCCGTGTCGAGCAGGGCCCGGACGTTCTCCACATAGTAGCGGGGCTGGATGACCGTGATGCCAGCATCCGGTTTTTCCAGCGTGGCCAGATGTTTTTTCTCATCCACCGCAGCGATATGGTTGACGGCCATGTGCCACCGCAGGTAGAGAATGATCCTGTTCCCGTCCATGCCGTCCCAGCGGCGTATATCACCCGGCCGGAAGAAAAAAGCTTCCGGCGACGGCGAGGCTTTGGCCACGGGAACCATGCCCGTGTTGGGCGTGCGCGCCAGCGTCTGCCGCCGTCCTGCGGCCACGAGATGCTCCACAGGACCCTCCACGGCAGCCATCCACAGAGCCCCTTCTTTCTTCCAGCCCGTCACCGGCCGCCCCCCGGAGATCACGGGATGCTCACCCGGATAAGCCGCCCACGTCACGTAATGATCTTTCAGCTTGTGGAACTCCCATGCCCCCGAGGGTTGTTCCGTCTCCACCCGTTCTCCCCCGTCGTCGGGGGTGAAGAGGAGCGTCGTGTCCAGGGCATAATACCCTTCCCGGACCAGCACGAGGATATCCTTCCCCGACCCCAGGGGATGGGGCGATCCGATGTAGTTTTTCTGCACGGGCTTTTTCTTGGGCTTGTAAACCGCTTTCTTCAACTCACGCACGGCCTGCTGTGCCCGTGCCAGGGTGCGGAAAGGCCCGTCGGTGCCGTCGGCGTTGGGGGCGGCCAGCCGTCCCGACCAGGCATCGTTGCCCTCGGGAGAGACGAAAAAATCGGTTCTCTCCACAGAGATCTCCGCCTTACGCCACACCTCCCCCCGCAGGTATTTCCCGTCCTTCTCCTGGGCCTGCCCCGCGAGACCCGGCAGGAGGAAAAAGGCCAGGATAAAAAACGAATACTTTTGAATGATGCTCATAGTCACGATCTTAAATACTTTTTCTTCCCTCCGGGTTTTACAAGTTTGGAGTGTGGAGGGTGGAGTGTGGAGTTAGGAGTTTTCATATATTGGTAGCCATTCAGTGGTCATACGGTTGTCATTCAGTAGTCATACAATAGTCATTAGCTCGCTTCGCTCACGAAATTTACTAGCTGACGCTCGTGTAATTTGCTCCCGATGGTCGCGAAATTAAGTAGGTGCTTACATTTTCCTTATCATTCCATTTTTCCATCATTCCAGCATTCTCCCCTTTAATCTTTCTTCGAGCTTTGCCAATCGCGCTTCGAGCATCGAGCATCGAGCTTCAAACCTCAAGCTTCCTTCTGCCTTCTGCCTTTCCTGCCTGCGGTAGGCAGGTTACTTTTGCCTTCTAAATCTAAACGCTGCCACAACAACCGCATACACAAAGAATATCCCGCCCAGGATGAAAAAGAGCCGGGCATATTCCGGGTAGATCGTGTTGTACCCTGCCGTTTTGGGGATGAGCAGTTGGAAACGCAGTGCCATAACGAGCAGGAAAAGCGATCCCGCCAATGCGAAACCGGCGATAAGTTTCCCGGCCAGCACATGTTTCTTTTCCTCCCTGTGGATATGCAAGCGTACCAGTACCCATACGAAAACCAGCGTCCAGAAGATCCAAGAGATCACCTGCCAGACGTTCAGGGTACGGAAATAGTCCCAGAGCGTCACGGGAGGGCGTATCCACAGGTTTTTCTTGTCATAATAAGGCCGGTCATGGTAGAGCAACACCTTCAGGCGCGAGGGGTCGCGGGCACGCAGCACATCCACGATGGCCTTCTCCTGTGCTTCCTGCGACAGGTCATGCCAGCCGGGGAGGGTGAAGGCATTCCACAGGGAACAGACATTGCCGTAACCATGGAAATCCAGTCCCCCGTTCATGATCAGATGGTTCTTCTCGCAGAAGTTACGGATCTTCCGGTAGATATCCCTGGGGTAATACCTGTCTTC
>JALVJE010000178.1 GCA_027028505.1 Bacteroidales bacterium | reverse complement strand
TCGCGGTGGCAGCACAGTGGGTGGCCAACCTGATCATCTCCTGGACCTTCCCGATGATGAACGACAACAGCACGCTCAACGCGATGTTCCATCACGGTTTCTCCTATTGGATCTACGGCGTAATGGGTATCCTGGCCGCCTGGTTCGTATGGAAGCTGGTGCCGGAGACCAAAGGCAGGTCGCTGGAGGAGATCGAGAAGTTGTGGAAAAAACACTAACGTGCAATATCCGGGCCGGGTTGCAACTCAGCCTCCGGGGATAACACCCTGAAACGTATCACTGAACTCCCATACACCTGCTGGGTGGTTTTGATGAAATCCCCTTCTTTGGCATCCAGGTAAATGTTCTCCACGTATTTTTGCGGATTCCGGTCCACCAGATGAAACCAGCTGCTCTGCACCTGGATCATGATGCGGTGTCCTTTTTTGAAGGTGTGCAGGACATCCTGCAGGGGGAAACGCACCGTCGTGACCTTGCCCGGCTCAAAAGGCTCCGGGTGCTCATAACTGTTGCGATAACGTCCGCGGAACACCTCGCTGCGTACCATCTGCTGAAAGCCTCCCATGTGGATGAATTTGGGATTTTCAGGGAAGTCGGGATAGTCGTCCGGATAAACATCGATGAGCTTGACCACCCAGTCGGAGGCGGTGCCCGTCGTGGAAACATGAAGGGTCACGCCCAGCTTGCCGGCGATGGTGACCTCCTCCGTGAGGGGAGGGGTCTGATAGACCAGTACGTCGGGACGGCGCGCGGCGAAACGCTGGTCATCGGTCATGTATTGTGGCGACATGCCGGTGGTGATCAGCTCGGTGTAGGGCACCGGTTTGGAAGGGTCACTGACGAACTCCCTGAAGGGTTCGCCCGTTTCCATTTCGCTGCGAAGAGTGCCGTCCGAAGAAAGATAGAGGCTCTTCGCAATCGTGTTTTCCGGAGGCCATGTACTGAAACTCAGCCATTTATTGCTTCCTGTTTCGTACATCACGGCTTCGGGGAGATCCATTTTCTTTTTCCCCTTCAGGTAGTGGCTGAAGAAGGGAAATTCGATCTCATTCCGGAAATATTCGGAGGGAGCAGGGTCGGTGGCGAACCAGATATATCCCAGATGATCGCCCTTTCCTCTGGCCCATCCGCCATGCCGCCAGGGGCCGATGACGATGCGGTTCTCGGTGCCGGGATTCTTTTTCTCGATGGTCTCATAGGTGGCAAAGGTGCCGTACAGGTCTTCCGCATCATACCAGCCGCCCACCACCAGGATCGCCGGCTTTACATTCGTAAGGTGGGGCAACAGGTTGCGTTCCTGCCAGAACCGATCGTAATCGGGATGCAGGGTGATGGAATCCCAGAAAGCGATGTTGTGGTGGAAATAGAGGGGGTTCACATTGGAGAGGGGACCCAGGCGCATGAAAAACTCGTATACGTCGGGAGTGCCGTGGTCGAACCGTTTGCCCCAGTGGGTAGTGGGTTTGGGCCGGGGTTGCCCGAAGATCGCCAGGAAATTGAAGCTGTGGGGCAGGAAGAAAGCACCGTGGTGGTGGAAGTCGTCGAAAAACCAGTCGGCAATGGGTGCCTGCGGGGAGATGGCCTTCACCGCCGGATGGGCATCCACGGAGGCGGCGGAGGAATAGAAGCCGGGGTAGGAAATACCCCAGATGCCTACCTTGCCGTTACACTCCTTGATGTGTTTTACCAGCCAGTCGACCGTATCCCAGGTGTCGGTGCTTTCGTCCACGGCCTTCGGGTCCTTGCGATGGACCATGGGACGCATGTTCACAAAGGTGCCTTCCGACATGAAACGGCCCCGCACATCCTGGTAGACAAAGATGTATTTGTCCTGCATAAACAGATCCGAAGGCCCCAGCCTGTTTTTCTTCTTGTCCTTGCCGTAAGGTCCTACCGAGTAGGGAGTACGGTTCATGAGGATGGGATACTTCCGGCTGTGATCTTTCGGGATGTAGACCACCGTGAACAGCCGGACCCCGTCGCGCATGGGGATGCGGTACTCGTACTTGTCATAGTCGTCGGAGGTGAGCTTCTTTTTGGATGGCAGGGCCTCCGGTCTGCTGCCGGTAAGCAGAGGTGCCAGAAGCAACAGGACGAACAAAGGAAGAAAGCGGAATTTTTTCATAGGATATAAGTTATGAGTATCGAGTTATGAGTATCGAGTTACGAGTATCGAGTTATGAGTATCGAGTTAATAGTTCAAGGTTCACATCTCAGAGTTTATTCACCCAGCATCCCCGTCCGAACGGATGAATCCCTGTCTGCCGCCAGGCAGGCGTTCATCCCCGTCCGAATGGACATTCGTCCGGGCGGACGGGCGGGCAGCACCCAGCACCCATGGACCTGTTACCCATCCGCTATTATCCTTATGAATCCTTTTCAGCTAAATTAGCTATTACTCAAACTCTTTGAACGACTTCTTAATGATCTCAATGGCCTCATAGAGCTGATCTTCGGTGATCACCAGCGGCGGGGCGAAGCGGATGATATGGTCGTGGGTAGGCTTGGCGATGAGCCCGTTCTCTTTCATCGTCAGGCAAACATCCCAGGCGGTCTTGCCACCTTTGGGCCGTACCACCACTGCATTGAGCAGTCCTTTCCCGCGCACCAGCTCGATCATATCCGATTGAATGGCTTTCATCTCGCTACGGAAGATCTCACCCAGCCGGGCAGCGTTGTCCGCCAGCTTCTCATTTTTGATCACCTCCAGGGCGGCGATGCCCACACGGGCGGCAATGGGGTTCCCGCCAAAGGTAGAACCGTGCTCGCCGGGCTTGATGGTAAGCATGATCTCATCGTCGGCCAGCACGGCAGAGACGGGGTAGACCCCTCCGGAGAGCGCTTTTCCCAGGATGAGGATGTCGGGACGTACCTCCTCGTGATCGCAGGCCAGCAGCTTGCCGGTGCGGCCGATGCCGGTCTGCACCTCGTCAGCAATGAAGAGGACGTTGTATTTCTTACAGAGCTCGTAAGCTTTTTTCAGGTACCCTTCGTCGGGGACATACACCCCGGCCTCTCCCTGGATGGGCTCCACGAGGAAGCCGGCGATATTGGGATCCGAAGCCAGCTCTTTTTCAAGGGCTTCCAGATCGTTATAGGGGATGATCGTGAATCCCGGCGTGTAGGGACCGAAGTCATTCCGCGCATCCGGGTCGGTGGACATGGAGATGATGGTGATCGTGCGGCCGTGGAAGTTGCCCTCGCAGGCGATGATCTTTGCCTGGTTCTCGGGGATGCCTTTGACCTTGTAGGCCCATTTGCGGCAGAGCTTCAGGGCGGTCTCATCCCCTTCGGCACCGGTATTCATGGGCAGCACCTTGTCGTATCCGAAATATTCGGTGACATATTTTTCATACTCTCCCAGGGTGCTGTTGTAAAAAGCCCTTGAGGTGAGGGTCAGCTTTTGGGCCTGTTCGGTCAGGGCCCCCACGATCTTCGGGTGGCAGTGTCCCTGGTTGACGGCCGAGTAGGCGGAGAGGAAATCAAAATAGCGCTTTCCTTCCACATCCCAGACGTAAACCCCTTCACCACGGTCGAGGACGACCGGCAGGGGATGATAGTTGTGTGCTCCGTATTTGTCTTCCAGATCGATAAAATGCTGTGATGTCATGGCTGTAGATCTTTTTTGTTATGTATAATTATTCAACAGTTCAATTTGCCCTGTAAAAGTAGTATAATTTTATTTTTCCCCAATCACCCTGCGGCTGCCTGGTATTATTTTTATCCCAGATTACGCATTAGGAAGCTTAAAATTAGCTGAACTAATGCGTTAGCTGGGGTTAACCCCGATCTAGGAGTTCACGGTTTTGGTGTAAGCCAAAACCGATGAAATCCTTGATCGATCAGCAATGAAAAGCGCTTGCGATTTTCTATTGCTGATTCTGGGTTTATTGATCATTGTTCATCCCGTACCTTTCAGAAATACCTATTTAAATAGGTATTAAAATAGGTAGTTAAATAGGTAATTAAATAGGTATTTCTGGAGTGTGGAGTACTTAGAGTGTGGTGTTATCAGGCTGCTCGCAGCCGAAATTAGTTCGGGCTACGCCCTCACGAAATTAGCTCGCTGACGCTCGCGAAATTAGCCCCGACTGTGTCGGGGTGAAATTAGGTAGTAATTAAGTAGAAATTAGCTCACTGCCTTGCCCGCCATAGGCTTGCCGGAGGCAGCGCGTTCGCGAAATTAAGTAGTAAGGTACATTGTTGCTAGGTGCTGGTTGCTAGGTGCTGGTTGGATTGGCTCTAGACTCTACGCGCTACGCACTTTTCAGACTCTTCTGACTTTTCGACCCTTTCGACTTTGGACTTTTCGACTTCCTCCGGTTCATCCTTCATCCTTCCTAAAACCCTACGGTCAGCTTCAGGTTGATGCGGCGGCCGGTCAGGTAGTTGGGGACCGCATACCAGCCGCTCTCGTGGGAGAGGTTGTTGACGGTGTTGATCCAGAGGTAGGAGATGGTGTTGTTGACACCGAAGAGGTTGAAGATATCCAGCTCGAGGCGCAGGGCGTTGAGATGCCGGGACAGTTTCTCGTTCTTTCCCTGCTTGGTCATCACAAAATCCTTGGAGAAACCGATGTCCACGCGGTGGTACGCCGGCATGCGGAAGTACTCATCATACCTTTTTGTCGAGGGAGGCCGCACCGGCAGCCCGGAAGCATAAAAGAGCGAGAGGTGCATGCGGAACGAGGGGTTGCCCGGCAGGTAATCCTGGAAAGACATGCCGAAGTTGATCAGCTGGTCGGTGGGGCGGGGGTAGTAGCCGGGATGTATGGTTTCTCCCTCCTTGTCGGTGTAGGAGTCCCCGGCCACATCTTCAACGGTATGCATCAGGGAGAGGCTGGCCCACGAGTCCACGCCTTTGACGAATTCCCCGTTGATCTTCAGGTCGAGGCCGTAAGCCCTGCCGCGTGCCTGGTTCTCGCCGGTGTATACGAGCAGGACATTGTTCTGGAAATAGGGGATCAGATCGTTCATACCTTTATAATACAGCTCGGAGGTCCACAGGAAGGGTCTGTCCCAGGCCCGGAAATGGAAATTGCTGCCGCCGACGATGTGCCAGGAGCGCTGTGCCTTTATGTCGGGGTTGAGGGTGCCGTCGGGACGGCGTGCCTCTTTGTAGAGGGGTGGCTGGTCGTATACGCCGCCGGCCAGGTGCCACGACCAGCGGGCGCCGGGACGGCGGTGAAAAATAAAGATGATCCGCGGACTCACCAGCAGCTGATTGCTGTAGCTCCAGTAGCTGAAACGCACCCCTGCCTCCATCTGCAGGGAAGCGCTGTCGGGGAGATGCCAGGTGTGCCGGTCCTCTGCAAAACCCGTCAGCCGCACTGCCTGCAGGAGATTGTCGCCGATGACCGTATGGAAGAGGTTGACCGTTTCCCCGTCATAAGGAATGGAGTACCCTGCCGAGTCGCGCATGGTCCACTCCCGCAGGCGGTCATCAAAAGACTCGTATTTACCCGTAAAACCCCAGCGGATCAGGTGGCCCGCACGGTCTACCGATCCCAGATAGCGCAGTGACCAGATCCTCCCGTCGAGCAGGTTGCGGGCATGTTGCAGGAAGCTGCCCACGCCGATGTTCATGATGCTGTCGCCGAAGGTCTCCGAGCCTATCCTTTTGTCCAGCGCATTGAGGAGATAATAACCGTGGATGTCGTATTTCACCTCCTCTACCGTTTTATAGGCCGAGAGGATCCATTTCATTCTTTTCCGGGGGGCCGGCTCCCAGTTGAGGGTGAGAGCTCCCATGTAGGTGTTGAAGAGATCGTTTTCTTGTCCTTCATAGTATACATGCAGGGCCACGGCGTCCTGCACGGTGCCGAAAGCGGTCTCCCGGTCGGTCGGCACAAAATTGTAATGGTTGAAGGCCAGGTTCCCCAGCACTTCGAGCGAGACTTTGCTGCTGAGCTCGTAAGTGAAAAGACCCTGTACATCGCCGAAATTGGGTTTGTATTCCCCCCGGGTGTCAAGCGTATTGAGCATATAGCGGTTGGTCTTCCAGCGTCCGCCGATGAGGAAAGTGCCCTTGTGGTTGGCCGTGCGTCCCTGGCCGAAGACGGAGGCGCCCAGGAAGCTGGCCGAGACGATCCCTCCGAAGGCCTCCGGCGTCTTGTAGCGGATGTCCAGCACCGAAGACATCCGGTCGCCATACTGTGCCGAGAAGCCTCCCGCGGAAAAACTGACCCGCTCGGTCATGTCGGGATTGATGATGCTGAGACCTTCCTGCCTGCCGGCCCTGACCAGGAAGGGTCGGTATACCTCCACGTCATTGATGTAAACCAGGTTCTCGTCGAAGTTACCGCCCCGTACCGAGTACTGGGAGCTCAGCTCATTGCGGGAGCTGACGCCCGGGAGGGTCTTGATGAGTGTCTCCAGGCTCCCTGTCGGCGAGGGGAGGGTGTTCAGGTCTTTGATGCTCACCTGCCGCATGGTACCGTCATTGCGGTGGGTGGTCTGCACCTGCACCTCTCCGATGCGGCTGACCGAAGGGCGGAGGGTGATCATCAGCACCTGTGTCTCTCCGGAATGCAGGAAGATCTTCCGTTCCTTTTTTTCAAATCCTACGGAGGAGAAGACGATCGTCAGCGTATCTCCGGCAGGGAGGGAGAGGATAAATTTCCCTTCTTCGTTGGTGGCTGTGCCTCCGGTATTTCCTTTGAGATGCACATGGACCCCTGCCAGGGGATGACCGGCGTCATCGGTGACGGTGCCACGGATGCCGCTGTTTTCCTGGGCTGCCAGCGGCAGCACGGGAAATAGCAACAACCATATAAAATACCGGAATATCTTAATGACAGGCATTTGTTAAATAAGGGATGAACACTTCGTCAAAATAAACTGTTTTTTTCCTTTTTCATTGTGATCTGTAACAAATTATTCTTTCCTTCGGAGAGGAAATCCTATTTTTGGCATAAAAAAACTCATGATACGACAAGTTACCTTCACGTTGCCGTCCTTTCAGAAAGGCTATCATCTGATCACTTCTTTTGTGCTGGAGCGTCTGGGCGCTCTGCCCCGCACGGGGATCCTGCATTTGTTCATCCAGCACACTTCGGCGGGGCTTACCCTCAACGAAAATGCCGATCCCTCGGTACGGCGTGATTTTGAGACCTTCATGAACGATCTGGTCCCGGAGGATTATCCCCGTTTTGTGCATACCCTGGAGGGGAGTGATGACATGCCGGCGCATCTGAAATCCTCTCTGATCGGGGCGTCGGTGAGTGTGCCCATCACGGAACACCGTCTCAACCTCGGTACCTGGCAGGGCATTTACCTGTGTGAGTTCCGCCGACACGGGGGAAACCGCAGGGTTGTGGCAACGATCATAGGAGAAGACTGATTTTTTTTCTTATTTTATCCACCCAATCAGGCACAAAAAAATATGGAAGAGAAACTTTTTTTACTGGGTGACGAAGCGGTAGCGCAGGCTGCCCTGGATGCCGGTGTCTCCGGTTGTTATGCTTATCCGGGCACTCCTTCGACGGAGATCATGGAGTATGTACAGGCGTCGCGGCAGGCGGCCGGCAGCGGGGTGGTCCGCGAGTGGTCGGCCAACGAGAAGACCGCCATGGAGGCAGCGTTGGGCATGTCCTATGCGGGCCGCAGGGCTATGGTATGTATGAAACATGTAGGACTCAACGTGGCGGCCGATACGTTCATGAACGCCGCCATCACCGGCGTCAACGGCGGCCTGGTGGTCGTCGTGGCCGATGATCCCTCCATGCACTCCTCGCAGAACGAGCAGGACTCCCGTTACTACGGGCATTTTGCCCAGATCCCCGTGCTGGAGCCTTCGGACCAGCAGGAGGCCTACAATATGGTGCGTGAGGCGTTCGACCTGTCTGAACGCTATGGGGTGCCGGTGTTGCTGCGTCTGGTGACACGCCTGTCCCATTCCCGGACAGGGATCAGGCGGCAGCCTCCCCGGGAGCAGAATCCCCTGCGGTTGCCCTCCGATCCCAAGCAGTTCGTCCTGCTGCCCTCGATCGCCAGACGACGGTACAGACAGCTGCTGGCCGACCGGCCTAAGTTCATGGAGGAGTCGGAGCGGGAGGACGGTCACAACAGCTATACCCGCCATGAGGGGGCCCGTCGCGGGATCCTGGCCTGCGGACTGGCGTACAATTATCTCATGGAGAACTTCCCGGGAGGGGTGCCTTACCATGTGCTCAAGGTCTCTTTTTATCCCCTGCCCGACAAGCTGGTCCGGCAGCTCTTTGCCGACTCGGATGAGATCATCGTGCTGGAGGAGGGCTATCCCTTTGCCGAGGAGATGCTGCTGGGAGTGCCTCCCCGCACGGAGCCGGTCATCCGGGGCCGTCTGGACGGCACCCTGCCGCGCGACGGCGAGCTGGATCCCTGGCTGGTGGGCAAGGCATTGGGCCTGGACCTGGAAGATCCGGAAGAGACGCCGGGACTGGCGGTGCCGCGGCCTCCCTCTTTTTGCCCGGGATGTGGCCATATCGACGTATACAAAGCCCTCAACGTGGCCATGGAGAAATATGGCGCCGGACGTGTTTTTTCGGATATAGGTTGTTATACCATGGGCGCCCTGCCGCCCTACAATGCCATTAACAGCTGCGTGGATATGGGCGCCAGCATTACCATGGCCGTGGGAGCTGCCGATGCCGGACTGGTGCCTTCGGTGGCCGTGATCGGTGACTCCACCTTAACCCACTCGGGCATGACCGGTCTGCTGGATGCCGTCAATAAAAAGTCGCCCGTGACCATCATCATCTCCGACAACGATGTCACAGCCATGACCGGGGGACAGCTGCCTGCCGGACTGGGAAAGATAGAACAGATCTGCCTGGGTGTGGGGGTGGAGAAGGAACACCTGCACACGATCGTTCCGCTGCGGAAACATCATGAGGAGAATGTGAAGATCATGGAGGAGGAGCTGGCCTATGAGGGGGTCTCGGTGATCGTAGCCCGCAGGGAGTGCGTGCGTGTGGCTGCAGCTAGAAAAAAGAATAAAAATCGATAATCTACAGAAAAGATGAAAACAGATATCATTCTGGCCGGTGTCGGCGGACAAGGTATCCTCTCGATCGCTGCGGTGATAGGCCTGGCAGCCGTAAAAGAGGACCTCTATATCAAACAGTCGGAGATTCACGGTATGAGCCAGCAGGGGGGAGAGGTCTATTCCCACCTGCGCCTTTCCGACAGACCCATCCATTCCGACATGATCCCCAAGGGACAGGGCGACCTGATCCTGGGGGTAGAGCCTCTGGAGTCATTGCGTTATCTGCCGTACCTGAAAAAGGAGGGGTGGCTGGTGACCAATACATCTCCTTATGAGAATATTGATAACTATCCGGACCCCGGCCAACTCTTTGAGGAGATCCGTAAGCTGCCGCACCATCTGCTGGTCGATGCGGCTGCCCTGGCCCGGGAGGCCGGATCGGCCCGCGCCGCCAACATGGTGATGCTCGGGGCCGCAGAACCTTTCATTCAGGTGTCGGACGACCACCTGATCGCCGCCATCCGGGAGCTCTTTGCCCGCAAAGGGGAGAAAGTGGTGGAGACCAATATCAAGGCTTTTAAGGCCGGGAAAGCGGCGGCGGAGAGGGTAGGATAAGCCAAGAGCCAAGAGCCAAGAACCACTAAGTACGAACCGCCAACATGATACTTAAAGCCCAAAATCCAAAATCCAAAACTCGATACCCGATACTCGATACTACGAACTGTGAACTGTGAACTGTGAACTGTGAACTATGAACTGTGAACTATGAACTATGAACTGTTTACTCCCCGGGATCTTGAGGAATTCCGCAAACGCGGCATCACGCCGGAGCAGGTGGAGGCACAGCTTGCGTTGTTCCGCAGGGGTTTCCCCTTTGCCGATATACGGCGTCCCGCCACCCCCGGCGATGGTATCCTGACCCTCAGCGAAGAGGAGAAAGCTTCGCTGGAACAATTGTATGAACGCAGAAAAGGGAGATACCGCATTACCAAGTTCGTGCCGGCTTCCGGCGCTGCCAGCAGGATGTTCAAGAGCCTCTTTGCCTATCACGAAGCCTGGGCCGGAAAAGGCAGGAGCGCCGGTGTGCCGGAGCCTGCAGGTGATGTGAAGACCTTCCTGGAAGGCCTGGAAAGATTCGCTTTTTATGAGGTACTGGACAAGCATCTGAAGGAGAAGTACGGGCTTTCTGCAGAAGAAATGCGGCAGGCCGGACGTTACGGTGAGATCATTGAAACAGTGCTTTTCCTGCCCGGTCTGAACTACGGTTCCCTGCCCAAAGGGCTGATCCTTTTTCACCGGTATGACGAGGGGAGCCGTACCGCCTTTGAGGAGCACCTGGCCGAGGGAGCACTGTACGCAGCAAGGGAGGATGGGAGTGTGTACCTACATTTTACGGTCTCTCCCGAGCATCGGGAAGCTTTCAGGGCAAGAATGAACGAGGTAAGAGATCTTTTTGAAAAGAGATACAGTGTACATTATCATGTCAGTTACTCGGTGCAGAAGCCTTCCACTGATACCGTGGCAGCCACCCCTGACGATCATCCTTTCCGGAAAGATGACGGCTCGATCCTTTTCCGTCCCGGGGGGCACGGAGCCCTGATCGTGAACCTGAACGACCTGTCGGATGACATCCTTTTTATCAAGAATATCGACAATGTGGTTCCCGACAGACTGAAAGAAAGTACGGTTTTTTATAAAAAAGTGCTGGGAGGTGTCCTGCTGGACCTCCAGGAGCGGATCTATGAGTGGCTGAGGAAAATGGACAAAGGTCTCCTTACGGAAGCTTCCCTTGCTGAGGCGGTCGCCTTTGCCGGCGGGGAGCTGATGATCCCGATGCCTGAAGGATTCGATGCCTTATCATCGGAAGAAAAACAAAAGAGCCTGTATGATCTTCTGCACAGGCCCTTGCGGGTATGTGGCATGGTCAGGAACGAAGGGGAACCCGGTGGGGGACCTTTCTGGGTGGCCGATGGCCGGGGAAGACTCTCATTACAGATCGTTGAGAGCGCCCAGATAGATATGAACGATCCGGAGAAAAGAAAGATCGTGGAAGGATCCACCCATTTCAACCCCGTCGATCTGGTCTGTTCGGTAAAAGATCACAGAGGTGAAAAATTCGATCTGCGGGAATACATCGATCCCGACACCTTTTTCATCTCTCAAAAATCTTATGATGGCAAGGAACTGCAGGCCCTTGAGCTGCCGGGACTATGGAACGGCGCCATGGCCCGGTGGACCACCCTTTTCGTGGAAGTGCCGGCAGATACTTTCAATCCGGTAAAAACGGTAGTGGACCTCCTGCGTCCGCAGCATACTGAAGGTTGATCAGGCTGGGCGGTATCCGGTCGTCTTCCTACACCCCCAGGATCTTAGCGTCTACCCAGAAAACAGCATCGATCTCAATGTCCGTATCCTGTGTGAGGATCTGGTCGGTAACCGTCTCCGTGCGCAGCTTAAAGGAGTCTTTCAGGATGTAGTCTTTGAGGTTGTCGTCCGCCGTCTCCAGGGTGATCGTTGTCGATCCGTCATCTTTCAAATCCGTTTTCCAGGCGATCAGTTTCTCCTCCAGATCTTCGGCACTGATGTAGATCTTGATCGATTTCAGGAAATCGAAATTTCCTCCGGCAGGAGAGGTGACTTTCATCTTCAGACTTTTGACCTTGATCTGTTCTACAAGGTCTTTTCGCGAATCATTGACTTCCAGCTCACTGTTGCTGTTGGTCTTGATCGCCGGCGTATAGAAGTTGAACGGTGTGTTCAGATTGATGATCGCGGCCGACTTGATCGTGACATTTGTCGTGTAATCCAGGTCGAACTGGGTCAGTTTGTCGATCTGCTTGCAGGAGAACAGGGTACTCATTCCTGCCAGCAGAAGTATGATCAGTCCTTTTTTTCTCATGGTAAAAAAGTATCAGTTTTAATTCATCCAACGAAAATTTCGGAAAAAAGTTGCAAATATTATGCCAGGGAAAAAGAATTTTTCCGGTACGAAAACGGGGGAGAAGAACGGCAAGCTACAACAGAGATCTTTGGTCTTCCTGAATATCAGGCAGGGGGTTGTTCCTTGTTGTTGTTTTGCTGCCAGGTCACAAAATCCCGTTGTGCTTTCAGGATATTCACGAGGTAGAGGACCAGGTTCTTGGATTCGCCCAGGATATTAAAGAGCAGGAGGGAGGGGCGGGTCTTTATGTTTCCGTCTTTCTTGATGATCTTGATATGTTTTTTCTGCAATTTCTTGATCTCATCCAGGATATCCTCCTGGTCTTTCAGGATAGATTTGATATTGGAGAAATCATCCGCCTGTATGGCAGCTATGATCGCGTCGAACAATTTCAGGATATCATCGCTCATTTTCATGAGGATGGTCATCTGCTCCCGCGGCAGTAGAGGATGGTTGTTGTCGATATGCTTGAATATGGGAGTATGAAGATAGGTAAGACTGTGTACCATCTCCCGCAGATAGTCCAGTGCCTGTACATAGAAGTGGCCTGTTTCGATGGAGTTCTCTTCAAGGCGCCGGATGGTGAAATATACATTGTCCTTCAGCTCTTTGATATCCCTGTTAAGCTTTTCCAGCTCCCGTTGTGTCTCTTTCAGTTTACGCCGGTCTTCATTGCTGAACCCCTTCATGGTCTCACCGAACAGGAGTTTTCCCCTCTCCAGAATGGAGATGGTTTCGGATTTACATTTATTGAACACATCGGATCCTTTTACCTCGCGGGTTTCACTGATCAGTTCTTCTTTTTTTTGTTTTTCTTTTTCCCTTTTCGAATGTATGATCCGGTTGCGGATGATCAGGAAAACGTCCAGAGACACCAGGATGATGATCCCGAAGATCTTCCCGTAATAAATAATATAGGCAATGATAAAAGCGGTAGTGAAAGCGATCATGGCGGTCATGAACCATCCTGTGATCACCACGATCACGCCGGTGACACGGTAGACGGCGCTTTCGCGGCCCCACGCGCGGTCGGCCAGCGAGGCGCCCATGGCGACCATGAAGGTGACATAGGTCGTGGACAGGGGCAGTTTGAGGGATGTACCCAGGGCGATCAGGATGCTGGCCACGACCAGGTTGACCGATGCCCTCACCATATCAAAGGCCACTCCTTTTTCTTTTTTGAGACGGTTGTATTCTGTCCGGTCAAAGCGTTTGTTGACCCAGATCCGGACCCGCGGCGGGACGACATAGCTGATAGCTTTGGAGAGGCCCACGGTCTGCCGCACGATGGCACGGGCCAGAAAAGAGGACTCAAACCGTTCCTGTCCCTCTTCCTGCCGGCTCAGGTCCACCGTAGTGGCTGTGACGGTGCGGGCTTTTTTCGAGAAGGCCATGGTCAACACCATGATAGCCCCGGCCAGGAGCAACTCCACCGTCGGAGTGTGTACCTTCCCGGCCAGGCTCTGCATGAGATAACTGTTGGGGTCGGTGCCATATTGCATGAAATCCCGGAAGGCTTGCACACCTGCCAGCGGTACCCCGATGAAGTTGACAAGGTCGTTGCCGGCGAACGCCATGGCCAGACCGAAAGTGCCCACCAGCACTATGAACTTCAGGATGTTGATCCGGAAGAGGCTCAGAAAGACCTGCAGCAGGATCGTCCAGCCGATAAAACTCGCCCCCAGGATCAGCCCGGTGTTGTTCTTGATCCATTCCAGCGTGTCCGGTGTGATGATGGAAGAGCCCTTGGCTCCCTTGATCAGAATAAAATAGGTGATGGCAGTGAAAGAGAAACCTCCCCATAACGCCCCGAAATATTTAAAGGTCTTTTCATAATCAAAGGTAAAGACCAGGCGCACCAGCCATTGCAGGAAAGCTCCCGTAAGGAAAGCGATCACGATGGATACCAGGATACCCGTGATGATCGCCAGCGCTTTGCCGGAGTTGATATAATGGGCAAGGTCCTGGTTTCCCTCCGGGTTTCCGATGATCTTGATGATCGATATGGCAACCGCAGCTCCCAGGAGCTCGAAGACGATCGAGACCGTGGTGGAGGTGGGGAGACCATATGTATTGAAAAAGTCAAGCATGAGCACATCCGTGAGCATGACCGCCAGGAACAACAGCATGATCTCATGGAAAGTGAAATACTCAGGATGGAAAATGCCTTTCCGGGCTACCTCCATCATCCCACTCGAAAATGTGGCTCCGATCAACACCCCCAGGGCAGCTACGTACAGGATCACACGGAAAGGGGCAGCCTTGGCCCCGATGGCAGAATTCAGGAAATTGACCGCATCGTTGCTCACACCAACGATCAGATCGGAAACAGCCAAAAGAATGAGGATGATGAGGATAAAAAGGTAAAATGTATACATTCTACTGCCGGATTTCGTTTAATTTTTGCGAAAGTAAATGTAAAAAACTATCCTCTTTAAAAAAACATTGTTGATTTCTTGTTATTATTTTTTTTTGGAAATAGGGAAATGTTCTCACCGGAAAATAATGAGAAGGAGAAAATGCCTTATTTTTCAAGTAGTTGAGACACGGTAGCCAGGAGCTGGTCGATGTCAATAGGCTTGGTGATGAAGTTCACGGCACCCATTTCATGGGTGAGATGAATGTTCTCCTTGGTACCTACAGCCGACACAATGACCACCGGAATGTTCTTCAGCTTCTCGTCATGCTTGATCTTTTCGAGAAAATCAAAACCACTGATCTCAGGCATCAGCAAATCCAGCAGGATCAGGTCGGGGATCTCTTTTTCGAGGAGATGTAATGCCTCCTTTGCATTGAGCGCTGTGATCACTTCATAGCCGTTCTGCATCAGTACTGCATTCAGCAATACGATATTCGTGGAAGAATCGTCTATGACCAGTATTTTCTTTTTCAACAGGTTACAAATTATATGCCTGAGATGGAACAAAACGCAATGTAACCAGCAGAGAAGGGATACCAGAAAAAAAATGATGATATAGATCACCATTGTCCGGTTAAATATATCATTGGTTTGATAATTTTGTTTATTTTTATCCGGGAAAAAATACAGATGCATGGATTCACCGGTTCAAGCCAATGAGATCATGAAGATCCTGGAGAGGTCCTGGATCTTCCGGAATTTCCCTGAGCAGGACAAGAAAGACCTTGTGGCCAACAGCAGTCTTGTGCGTTATAACAACAGGGATGTTCTTTTTAAGCAGAAGACCCGCACCTCCCATGTGATGTTCATTGTGAAAGGACTGGTCAAGATCTACAAGGAGAACGTATCGAACCGTCCGGTCATGCTGAAGATCATCTCAGGAGATCATTTTGCGGGGCTGGATACACTGTTTGCCGAGCCCGTTTATCAGTATTCGGCTTCTTCGATCGGCGAGACGACCATCCTGATCATGGATTTTGGCACTTTCAACAACCTGCTGATGTCCAACGGCCGGTTTGCCCTGGATGTGATACGTCTCCTGAGCAAGGAGTCGCTTTATATTTTCACACGTCTGAACAGTCAGATCCACAAACAATTGCCGGGACGTGTCGCGGATGTGCTGTTGTATTTTTCGGAGGAGATCTATCAGTCTTATGAATTTGAGTTCCCGTTGGCACGGCATGAGCTGGCAGAGCTGGCAGGGACGACAAAAGAGAGCTTTATCCGGACCATCAATGAGTTCAAGCATGACAAGATCATACAACTGGAGGGACGGCGTGTAAAGATCGTGAGTCTGGACATTGTCAGGATACTGAGTGACCTGGGCTAGTTACAATCCTAAAAAAAATGATTATGAACATGAGGAAATTTTCCCTGGTACTGTTGCTGGCAAGTCCGTTTTTGTTCTTTTACTCCTGCCGGCAGCAGGGGGAGGAGCAGGCGGAAAATATTTTCCCGAAGGGGGCGGTGGTGTCGGCCCATCCCGCTGCGTCAGCAGCCGGAGTGGAGATCCTGAAAAAGGGAGGCAATGCTGTGGATGCGGCGGTAGCCACCGGTTTTGCCCTGGCCGTATGTTATCCCCCGGCAGGGAATATCGGGGGCGGAGGATTTATGGTGATCCGTTTTGCCGATGGCACAGCGACTACGTTGGATTACCGGGAGAAAGCCCCTGGGAAGGCCTTTGAGAAGATGTTCCAGGATGCGGAAGGACAGGTACGGAAGGGCGAGAGCACCGACAGCTATCTGGCCTCCGGCGTGCCGGGATCGGTGGATGGTATGATCCAGGCCCAGGAGAAATACGGAAAGCTTACTTTGCAGGAGGTGATGGCCCCTGCCATCCGGCTCGCCGAAGATGGTTTCCCGCTCACCAGGAAACAGGCTTCTTCCCTGAACCATGCCCGGAAGGCTTTTCTGCGTGCCAACAAGGTTCCTCCGGTTTTTGTCAGGGATACTCCCTGGAAAGCGGGAGACACCCTGGTGCAGAAGGATTTGGCACACACACTGCGTCTGATACGTGATCACGGACGGGACGGTTTTTACAGCGGCCCCGTAGCCGAAGCGCTGGTGCGTCAGATGGAAGAGGGAGGGGGATGGATCACCCTGGAAGATCTGGCAGCCTACCATTCCGTCTGGCGGGAACCCATCACGGGGACCTGGAAAGGATACAGGATCATCTCTATGCCTCCTCCTTCGAGCGGAGGAGTGGCCCTGTTACAATTACTCCGCATGACAGATCCCTACCCCCTGGAAAAATGGGGATGGAACACCCCGCCGACAGTCAATGTAATGGCGGAAGCCGAAAAAAGGGTATATGCCGACAGGGCACGATACCTGGGGGATCCGGATTTTGTGAAGGTGCCGGTGGAAGGGCTTATCAGTGAAAAGTATTGCCGGGAGAGGATGAAAGACTTTACGCCGGGCAAGGTGACCCCTTCCGACAGTATCTTCGCCGGCGATCCCCCCGGCTATGAGAGTGAAGAGACCACGCACTATTCTGTCGTTGACGCTACAGGCAACGCTGTATCGGTGACCACCACGCTCAACCGGAGTTACGGGAACAAGGTGGTGGTGAACGGCGCCGGCTTTCTGCTCAACAATGAAATGGATGATTTCAGTATAAAACCGGGTTATCCTAACTCTTTCGGACTGATCGGCGGGAAAGCCAACGCCATCGAAGCCGGCAAGAGAATGCTGAGTTCCATGACGCCGACCATTGTCGAAAAGAACGGAAAACTTTTTATGGTCGTCGGCTCGCCGGGCGGTTCGACGATCATCACTTCGGTCTTTCAGACCATTCTCAACGTTACCGAACACGGGATGTCCATGCAGGATGCCGTGAATGCCGGAAGATTCCACCACCAGTGGAAACCGGATATGATCTTTTACGAAGCGAATGCTTTTACCCCATCTGACACGCTGGCACTGAAAGATATGGGATATGTGCTGCACCTGCGCGGATCCATTGGCAGGGTGGATGCCATACGCGTGATTGAGGAGGGACAGAAAGAGACCGGCGCCGACCCAAGAGGCGATGATTCGGCCGCCGGATATTAGAAAGCCTGTTCTTTGGGTCAGGGGGAAAAATCTTCATATAATAAAATGCCCGCCGGAAAGTTTATTTAAGTAAAAGGGCGATCTGTAGAAGATTTAAGCATAAAATTTTTTATCTTAAAATATTTTAATACTTTTATGTTTGTATTTTTGCAGGAAAGGCATCTGATATTTATTAATAAATCTAAAGTCTGAGATTCTATGGGTAAGTTTTTCAGAAAAATTTTCATTATCCTGGTTATCCTCTCGCTGGTTCCGGGATACTTTCTTTTCAATTGGGCATTTAAACCCAGTAAAGAATTGAAGGTTCTGATCCTTGACAAGACCGTTCCCTCGTATGACCGGATCAATCACAGGTCTTTTAACTGGATCCTTACGCATGACAAGTATGTCAAGGGAGACAAAAAAAGATACAATTACAGGAAGGATTATTACGGGTTCTTCCCGTTGAGGCCTGAGCGGAAGAAAGAATACAAGATCAAAAGGATACGTCTCTCCCGCGTCATCTCGCTGGCGGATTCCTTTGATATGACTTATTTCACAGACACATACGGGGTCTTCTTTAATGACTGGTACAAGGGGATGAGCCGTACCCGCCGTTCACGGAAGATCTATGGCGGTTTGAACAACAACGATTATCTCTTTCTGAAAGAGATGAACGACAGGGGTAAGCTGATCATCAGTGAGTTCAATACCCTGATCTTCCCGACAGATCCCCTGGAAAGAACCAAGGTGGAGGATCTGCTGGGCATCAAATGGACAGAGTGGATCGGGAAGTATTTCAGTTCCCTTGATTCGGCCAGGAACCCTGAGTTGCCGGTATGGATCCTGGATAAATACCGTGAACAGTATCAGAAACCCTGGCACTTCAAAAAAGGAGGTATTATCCTTGTGAACCAGAATGACCGGGTGATCGTCCTCGAGGATGAACGGGATCTCGATTTTGATGTTCCCTATATTTATTCCACCAGCCTGGGACGGGAAAAATACGGATTACCCTACAAAGTGCCTTTCCCGTACTGGTTTGAGATCATTGAATCCGGTAACAACAAGGTAGTGGCCAATTTCAAGATCCATGTGAGTGAGACAGGAGATTCCATTCTGGCGGCCAATGCCATCCCGAACGTCTTCCCGGCGGTTGTGGAGGGGCCTGCTGCCCATCCTCATTATTATCTGGCCGGTAATTTTGCCTCCAATCCGGTTTATATGCGGACAGCTTATTTCCAGAAGTACGATGATTTCAGCCGGATGATCGGCCTCTCCCTGCTGAGCAAAAAACGATATTTCTACTGGCATTTTTATCAACCCCTTATGTCCAGTATCCTGCAGCAGTACTATGATGGCCTTCAGGCAAAAAAATAATACCTGTTTTTGAGAAAATGTATAAAAGGTGTTTGATCTTGATCAGACACCTTTTTTTATCGGATATGATCATGAAAGCATTTACGATCACACTGCTTCAGGCTTCCCTGACATGGGAGAACCCTGAGGCCAACCGGAGGATGTTCAGCCGGATGATGGAAGGTATGGGGGAGAGAACGGATCTGATCCTGTTGCCCGAGATGTTCACCACCGGTTTTACCATGGAGCCGGAAAAACATTATGAGGAGCCGGAAGGGGCCACCCGGACTTTTCTCCGCCGGATGGCAGCCACCCATCAGGCTGCCGTGGCCGGCAGTTGTATCATCCGGGAGAACGGCCGGTATTTCAACCGTTTGTTATTTGCAAAGCCCTCGGGTGAGGTGGTTCATTATGACAAGCGCCATCTGTTCCGTATGGGAAAGGAGCATCTTCATTACAGTCCCGGATCACAGCAGGTGACGGTCACCTTCCGGGATGTGCGCATCCGGTTGTTCATCTGTTATGATCTGCGTTTCCCCGTATGGATCAGGAGTCGCAACGAAGCCGACCTGCTGGTTTTTGTGGCCAACTGGCCGGCATCGCGCAGGGAGGTATGGAAAACCCTGCTGACAGCGAGGGCTCTGGAGAACCAGGCTTATGTGGCCGGTGTGAACAGGGTGGGAGAGGATGGCCGGCAGATCGCCTATGCGGGAGACTCACGGGTGATCTCACCCCGTGGCGAGGTGATGGGAGAGCTGCCGGAAAATGAGGAGGGATCGATCACCTGCACCCTGGACATGGAAGCATTGGATGCCTTCCGGGAGAAATTCCCCGTACACCTCGATGCGGATGATTTTCAGATACTTCTTTGAAAACCCTATACCAGTGCATCATAAAGGATCTCTACCGGGTGGAGGGCTGTCCGGTGTGTGCCGTCTTTGATCTGATGACGGCAGCTGGTGCCGGGAGCAGCGATCAGTGTCTCCGCCGAAGCTTTCCGTACTTCCGGGAAAAGGACCAGTTCACCTACCTTCATGGACAGGTCATAATGCTCTTTCTCGAAACCGAACGACCCCGCCATGCCGCAACAGCCGGAAGGGATCTCCTCCACCATAAAATTTTCGGGGACGGAAAGGATCTTTTTGGTATATTCTGTTGAACTGAGGGCTTTCTGGTAACAGTGGCCGTGCAGTTTGATCTTCTTCTCCTCCGTGGTGAAACGTTCCTTTGTTATTCTTCCTGCGTCTGTTTCCCGGGCCAGGAACTCATCTATGGTCAGTGCTCTACCGGCCAGTTCCCTGGCAGTATCCTGCAACTCCTGTCCCACCAAATCCGGGTATTCATCGCGGAAACCGAGGATCCCGGAAGGCTCGATGCCTACGAGCGGGGTCTCTTCCGTGACCAGGGGGGCGAAGATCTCCACATTACGGATGGCGATCTCCCGGGCTTTTTTCACCAGTCCTTTCGAGAGGAAAGTCCTGCCGCTGAGGGCATGCTGCGGGGCCTCCACCGCATACCCCAGCCGGGTGAGCAGGAGCACGGTCTTCTTCCCGATCTCCACATCCTGGTAATTGGTGAACTCATCCACAAAAAGATATACTTTTCCCACCGCTTTCTCCGGCTGCAGGGATGCCAGTTCCTGACGCAGCCAGCGCCGCAGAGAATGGTGTGCCAGCATCGGCATGGAGCGTTGTGAGGCAAAGCCGATGATTTTCTTCACCAGCGCCGAGAGGTACCGGTTCTTCAGGAAAAGATTGTAGAGGGCCGGCAGGATCATCCCTGCTTTCTGGATCGTGCTGTAATAAGCGATAAGACGTGTGCGCAGAGGGATGCCATGGTGATCATAATAATGCTGGAGGAATTCCGCTTTCAGCCGGGTAATATCCACGCTGGAGGGACACTCTGTCTTGCAACCCTTGCAGGAGAGGCACAGGTCGAGGATATTGTACAGTCTGGGATCGTCGAGGGGATCCTCCTTGTCGGAATGGGTGATGATCTCCCGTAACAGGTTGGCCCGGGCGCGGGTGGTCTTGTCCTCATCGCGTGTGGCCATATAGCTGGGGCACATCACGCCGCCTGTCACCTCGGTCTTCCGGCAATCTCCCGAGCCGTTACATTTCTCGGCAGCCCTGAGATAGCCGTCGGTGGCGGAAAAGTCAAAATATGTTTTGATCTCTTTCACCGGGATAGCGGGATCTTTGCGCAGGAACCGGTTCATGGGCGGGGTGTCGGTGATCTTGCCGGGGTTGAGCACACCAAAAGGATCAAAGGTCTTTTTGATCTCTTTGAAGATGCCGTAGATCTTTTCACCCACCATCAGGGGTATGAACTCGCCCCGCAGACGACCGTCGCCATGCTCGCCGCTCAGGGATCCCCGGTATTTCTTTACCAGCAGGGCCACCTCCCTCCCAAGGGTGTGGAAAAGCTCCACATCCCCGGGATCACGCAGGTTGAGCACGGGCCGCAGGTGCAGCTCGCCCGAACCGATATGGGCATAGTAAACAGCCGATTTTCCATGTTTTTCCAGCAGCCTGGCGAACTCGTCCATGTAATCCGGCAGGTCTTCCACACGTACGGCTGTATCCTCGATGACGGCCACCGGCTTGGCATCTCCTTTCATGTTCGACAGAACCCCCAGACCGGCCTTGCGCAGGTTCCACACTTTGTTGACATCTTCCCCGTACAGCACGGGATAAGCATATCCATAGCCGGCTTCGCGCATATCCTTTTCCAGATCGCGGGCGATACGGGCGATCTCTTCCCGGCTGTCCCGTGCAAACTCCACCAGCAGCAAAGCCTCGGGATCCCCTTCGATAAAAAAGCGGTTCTTCTGCTGTTCGATGTTGTCTTTGGTGAGGTCGAGCACCGTTTTGTCCATCATCTCCACCGCGCCGGGATGGTGTTTGAGGGCAACCAGGTTGGCCCGGAAAGCTTCCGGGAGATGAGCCAGGTGGACGCATACCAGTCCTTTCTCTTTGGGAGGCAGGGGGACGAGGTTGAACTTGATGGCCGTGGTAACCGTGAGCGTCCCTTCCGATCCTGCCAGCAGTTTGGACATATTGAAAGGCACACCGTTGCCGGTAAAAGGATCCGTATCCATGAGCAGGTCCAGGGCATAACCGTTGTTGCGCCGGGGGATGTCCGGATGCGGATACTGGCGCCGTATCTCGTCTCTTATGCTCTCATCCGAAAGGATCTCATAGATCTTCCGGTAGATCCTGCCCTCCAGGTCCTCCTGTTGCATTTTGGCCATGAAGGCTTCCTTCATCAGAGGGCCGAAGAGCACCTCGCTGCCGTCGCTCAGGATACATTCCACCTCCAGGGTATGGTCGCGCGTGCTGCCGTAAAGAATAGAGTGTGATCCGCAGGAATTGTTGCCCAGCATGCCGGCCATCATGCACCGGTTGGAGGTGGAGGTCTCCGGACCGAAAAAAAGGCCGTGATCTGCAAGATATTTGTTCATCTCATCCGGGATAACGCCAGGCTCCACACGGATCCAGTGTTCTTCCCTGTTCAGCTCCAGGATACGGGTCATATAATGCGATACATCCATGACGATGCCGCGTCCTACCACCTGTCCCGCCAACGAAGTGCCTGCCGTTCGCGGGATCACAGGCACCCCCAGCTCACGGGCAAAGGCCAGGATCTCCCGGATATCTTTCTTGTCCACAGGGCGTGTGACGGCCATGGGCATCTCACGGTACTCGGATGCATCGGTAGCGTAAAGGATCTTCGACACCTCGTCGGCATACAGATCCCCTTGTATTACAGAAGCCAGCTCATTGAAAAGGATATCTGTCATAAATTCTGTTTTGAGGAGACTAAAATAATAGAAATAGTACCAACAAACATCATCCTGTCCGCCAAAAAACGCAATTTATCAAAAACAGGGAACTCCGTGACAATAGTCATTGGAAATGGCTGGAAATCATCCGATTTTTAATTACCTTTGAGCAAGATCTAGAAATTTTTTAACTAATTGATAAACAATGGATTTTATAGAAAGTGTAAAAGAAAAAGCCAGAAAAGCACATAAACGCATCGTACTACCGGAGGCTTATGAGGAGCGTACCCTGCGTGCAGGCGATGCGATGGCCGGTGAAAAACTGGCCGAAGTGATCCTGATAGGCGATCCGCAACAGATCCGGGACCATGCAGCAGAGCTGGGGCTGACCCATGTCTCCGAATGCACGATCGTGGACCCCAAAGATCATCCGAAGAAGGAGGAGTACATAGAGCTAATGCTTAAACTGCGGGCTCATAAGGGATTGACGCGCGAGGAAGCATCGAAACTGATCGAAGACCCCTTGTACCTGGGCCCGGTGATGATCAAGGCGGGCGATGCTGACGGCGAGGTGGCCGGTGCCAACAATCCCACGGGGAACGTGTTGCGGCCGGCTTTTCAGTATGTGAAGACCATGCCGGGTATCAGCGTGGTGTCGGGAGCCTTTTTTATGATCGTGCCGGATAAGGAGTTTGGTGAGGAAGGCATTATGGTCTTTGCCGACTGTGCGGTCAACCCCGACCCGGATGCAGCACAGCTTGCAGAGATAGCTGTTACTTCGGCACGTACAGCCCTGCATATCGGGGGGTTCGAGCCCCGTGTGGCCATGCTCAGCTTCTCTACCAAAGGGAGTGCGGCCCATGAAAGCGTCGATAAGGTGACGGAAGCACTGAAGAAAGCCCGGGAGATGGATCCTGACCTGGCCATTGACGGTGAGTTGCAGGCCGATGCGGCCATCATCCCTGCCGTGGGAGCTAAGAAAGCTCCGGGCAGTCCCATCGCCGGCAAAGCCAATGTGCTGATCTTCCCCGACCTGAACTCAGGCAATATAGCTTACAAACTGGTGCAGCGGCTGGCTCATGCCCAGGCCATCGGCCCCGTATTGCAGGGCATGGCAGCTCCCATCAACGATCTCTCCCGAGGATGCAGCGTGGAGGATATCGTTAATCTGGGCGCCATTACGGTCAACCAGGCAGCCGGGATCAATATTTAAATTTAATCGTGAATGTTATGGTAGTTGAACCTATTGAAGATTATGCTTTACGGAAAAAAGTAAGAAAAAAGGGAGGCCTGCAGAAAGTAGGCATCGTGGGATTTGGCAATATGGGACAGGAGATCGCCCACCTGGTGGCAAGCAACGGTATCAATGTGGAGTTTATAGAGCTTACCGACGAACGTATTGCCGAGACGTTTGTCGAACTGAACCAAAGGCTCGATAATATCATTAACAAATGGGGCCTTACGGTGAGCGAAAAGAAGGCGATCCTCTCCCGTATTCACGGTTCTACCGACTATATGAGCATCAGTGATTGTGATATTGTCATCGAAACGATCAACAACCGCAAACCCGGTACCAGTCTGGAGCTGCGCAAAGAGATCTTCCGGAAGGTGGAAGCCGTGGTGCGGGAAGATACGGTCATCGGTTCGAACACCTCCACGCTGATCATCTCAGAACTGGCTTCCGTGCTTAAACATCCCGAACGGGCTGTGGGTCTGCATTTTCTCCCTTCCGTGATCAGCGGGGGCGTGGTGGAGGTGGTGCGCGGACTGCACACCAACCAGTACTCGATCGAGTTTGTGGAGAAATTTGCCCGTACCATTGGCAAGCGAGTGATCCCGCTCGTCGAATCACCGGGGAACATCAGCACCCGCCTGATCGCCGTTCTGATCAACGAAGCCTGTGAAACGCTCATGGAAGGTGTGGCATCTGCAAGCAATATCGATGCTACCATGAAACTGGGCTTCGGGCTCCAGATAGGCCCGCTCGAAATGGCAGACAGAATAGGCCTGGACAAGGTCATTAAATGGATGAACAACCTGTATCAGGAATTCGGTGAGAGAAAATTCAAGCCCAGCCCTGTGCTGAAACGGCTCTACCGTTTGGGATACAACGGCCGTCGGGTAGGACAGGGGTTCTACATCTATAAGAACGGGAAGGTCATTTCCGAGACGATCACCTGCCCGGAGATTTTCATTCAGAGTTAAACGCGAAACGGATTGATAACCGTTAAAATATTGTTGCAGATATGAAAGTAATCGTAATGAATTGTGGCAGCTCGTCGATCAAGTACCAGTTGTTCGATATGGAGAAGGCCACTGTGCTGGCAAAAGGTGTTGTGGAAAAGATCGGACTGCACGGTTCTTTCCTCCTGAACAAAAGAGAGGATGGTGATGAAGTAAGACTCGAGGGGGAGATCTATGATCATCAGCAGGGGATCGAATATATCCTGGGGGTGCTGATAAGCAAAAAACACGGGAGCCTGAAAAGTTTTGACGAGATCGATGCGGTGGGACACAGGGTGGTACACGGAGGAGAGAAATTCAAAAGCAGTGTTCTGATCACGCAGGATGTGCTGGACCAGATCCGGGAAGTGATCGACCTGGCTCCCCTGCACAATCCTCCCAACCTGAAAGGGATCGAGGCCATGCAGGAGATGCTGCCCCATGTGCCGCAGGTAGCGGTGTTTGACACAGCTTTCCACCA
>JALVJE010000177.1 GCA_027028505.1 Bacteroidales bacterium | reverse complement strand
CGACCCCGCCGGCCCCGACGCTCCGGAGATGCCGGTGCCCCCCAACCTCAACTACGACATGTGGCTGGGCTCCACCCCCCTCGTATATTATACAGAACTGCGCGTACATCCACAGCACGGTTACAGTCGTCCCGGATGGCTGCGCTGTGAGCAGTTCGGCGCCGGCATGATCACCGGCTGGGGACAGCACCATATCGACTCGGCCAACTGGGGCATGAACACCTCCCTCACAGGTCCCACCTCCGTGGAGGCAGTGGCCCAGTTCCCGCGCTCGGGCATCTGGGACGTGCACATGGATTTCATGGTCAAGGCCGTCTATGAAGACGGTGTGGAGATGTACATCAGCAACGGCTACACCAACGGCATCCGGTATGAGGGCACCGACGGGTGGATCTTCGTCTCCCGCGGCAACTACGCCGCCACGGCCAGCGATCCCGTCTCGAAGGAAAAAAACAAAAAAGCCCTCGACGCCAGCGACCCGAAGATCCTGGAGTGGCGTCCCGGTCCGAATGACATCCACCTGTATGTGGCCAATGACCACCACCGCAACTGGATCGACTGCATCAAATCGCGCGAGGCACCCATCTCCCCCATCGAAGAAGGACACCGCGCCTGCACGGTGTGCCTCATCAGCAGCATCGCCATGCACATGCCCGGGAAACATTACTGGAACCCCGAAACGGAACGGTTCGTCAACGACCCCGAGGCCGACAAACACCTCTCCCGTACCCAACGGTATCCGTACGGAACGAATTATGTGAAGGTTTAATTAGACCCGCTACTTTACTCATGACATGGAACATGGAACCTGAAACCTGAAACAATTCAACCCCCTCATCATGAACCTACGACGATCTTTCCTCCTTTTCCTGGCCGGCGCTTTTTTCACCGGCATGATCGCCTGTACAGGCAATAAAGGCAAGACAAAATCCGATACCATGGAACAGAAGTATCCGGTCACGCTGATGACCCTTGAGCCGGGGCATTTCCATGCAGCCCTGGTGCAGAAAAGCATGTATGATGCGATCAACCCCACGGCGTATGTGTATGCTCCCAAAGGACCGGAGCTGGATGAGTTCCTGGCTTTCATCAACCGTTTCAACCACCGCAGCGACAACCCCACGGCCTGGCAGGAGGTGGTCTACGACCGGCCCGACTATCCGGAAAAAATGCTGCAGGAGAAGCCGGGCAACGTGGTGGTCCTCTCGGGCAACAACGCCCGCAAGACGGAGTACATCCTGAAGTCGGTGCAGGCGGGACTGAACGTCTATGCCGACAAGCCCATGGTGATCACGCCGGAGGCCTACCCCCTGCTGGAGCAGGCCTTTGCCACGGCCAAAGAGAAGAACCTCCTCCTCTACGACATCATGACCGAGCGCTTTGAGATCACCGCTATCCTGCAGCGCGAGCTGGCGGCCATCCCCACGCTCTTCGGTCACCTGCAGCCCGGCACGGCCGACAACCCCTCCCTCGTCCAGGAGAGCATACACCGTTTTTACAAGAACGTGGCCGGCAAGCCGCTCATCCGCCCGGCCTGGTTCTTCGACATTTCCCAGCAGGGCGAGGGCATTGTGGATGTGGAGACCCACCTGGTGGATCTGATCATGTGGGGCGCTTTCCCGGACAGGATCATCCGGAAAGAAGATGTAGAGCTTCTGAAAGCCCGCCACTGGACCACCGACCTTACGCCGGACCAGTTCAGAACGGTCACAGGCCTGGAACAGTGGCCCGATTTTCTCAATAAGTATGTGGACCAGGGGCTACTCAAGGTATATTCCAACGGCGAGATCACCTTTAAGATCAACGGCATCACGGCCCGTGCCTCGGTGGAGTGGACCTACCACACCCCCGAAAGTTCGGACACCCACTACAGCCTGATGCGCGGCAGCGGCTGTGATCTGATCATCAGCCAGAAAGAGAAGGAGAACTTCCATCCCACCCTGTACATCCGGGCGGCCGACGGCATCGATCCCGGGAAATTCGAGCGGGAACTCACCCGGGTGATGACGGAGGTGATCGCCCCGAAACATCCGGGGGTGGATATTGAGAAGCTGTCCGAAACGGAGTGGAAAGTGCTCATCCCGGAAAAATACGACGTCGGCCATGAAGCCCACTTCCGCCAGGTCACGGAGAACTACCTGGATTACCTGCAGCACGGCGACATCCCCGACTGGGAGATCCCCAACATGATCACCAAGTACTGGATCACGACGTCGGCATTGAAGATGGCAAGGGAGAAGTAATCCGACTTCGCCTAGGCTACGTCGGACGAGGAAAGGCAGAAGGCAAAAGGCAAAAGGAAGCGATGAGAAATGAGCAATGAGTTGTCGATTTTAGAGTGACATACTGCAGGCGCAAATTTCATGAGCGCAGCGAAAATTTTCTACTGAATTTCTATTTAATTTCACGAGCGTCAGCGAGTAAATTTTCACTAAATTTCGTCCCGACGCAGTCGGGACTAATTTCGCGACCGAATGGAGCTAATTTCAGCTGCGAAGCAGCAAATAACTTTTAACTTTAGTTCACTTTTAACTTTTAACTTCTTCAACTCCACACTCCAAACTCCCAACTCCCCCTATCCCAGATTCTCCTTCGCCTTCTCCAGGAACCGATGTATCCCTTTGCTGTCGCGCCGGCGGATCAGCTCCATCAGTTCGGCGAGGCTGGCGTGGATGCGTTCCAGCTCGGGAAGTGTAAAGGGGTTGAGGAGGATCTCCGAGAGGAGGTACTCATCCTCCGAGAGGAGGCCGTTGGCAATGTCCAGATGCTTCTTGAAGGTGGTCCCCGGCACCTCCATCTTCACCATGCAGGAGGCGAAGACGATCGTCGAAACAAAGGGGATGGAAAGGGAGTAGGCGATGGTCTGGTCGTGTTGGTCGAAAGAATATTCAAAGGTCTTCAGCCGCAGACGCTTGTAGAAATCATAAAAGAAAGCCTTTCCCTCGTCACATGACTCGCTGATGATGATGGCATTCTCTTTCCGCAGGTCCCGCACATTGCCGAAGGTAGGGCCGAACATGGGGTGGGTGGAGACAAAGCGGCGCGAGCAGCCTGCATAGAATTTCTTCAGGCCGTTCTTCACCGAGGCGATGTCGGAGA
>JALVJE010000176.1 GCA_027028505.1 Bacteroidales bacterium | reverse complement strand
CTATAACATTATAATTATTAACTACAATCAGAATTATGAAATTTTTTATAAGAATATTTGCAATTACCTGTTTGATGTTATTTATGACATTACAAATACAAGCACAAGAAAATACACGTGAAAAAGGGTTTGTTTCAGGTGTTGCGTTCAATGCGGCTTTTCCGGTTGGTAATCTGGGAGAACGTTACTCACACGGATTTGGTGTATATTCAAATATTGATTACAATTTCAATAAATTCCTTGCGGCCCGTTTTGATCTTGGGTGGAATGATTTTTCCGGTCCCGAAACATCTTACGTCGATGATGATGGGAATATTCATACAGACCATCCAAATATGTCCGTTTGGGAATTTACAGCAGGATTACGTGCTAAAATCTCCGTTTTATACATTGAAGCTCGGGGCGGATATTTTTCAGGCGTTAGTTCCTGGGGAGTTGTCCCTGCTGTTGGTTTAAGGTTTAGAAGACTTGATTTTCAGGGCAATTTCACGATGGCTGGGGATGATCATTGGGGAAGTGTTCGGGTGAGTTATTATTTTGGTGGAAAAAAATAGCTCGTTACAGTAAATGATCATACTTAATGTAGGTTTTGCTGCCAGATCATTGACAAAAAGCAACCCCCTTTCCGGCAGTGGGGAGGGGGTTGTTTCTTTTGTATCTTGCGCCTGCTCCGGATTTTGAGGATGGAAAGTCCGGTAAGAGTTCACGACATAAAAATATTGAGTAATTTAGCACCCTTGTTTTCCCCGGAACAATACGCAGGTCGGGAAAGCAATGAGGAACAAAATACAGAGCGATGGAAAAGCTATCGGTTTTGGTGGTCAGATACAGATGGGTGATCATTCTGGCGGTATTGGCTATATCCGGTTTTCTGGGTTATCAACTAAAATTTCTCGAAGTAGAGTCAGACATCGTCAAATCCCTTCCGCCGGACGATCCTGAGGTAAAATTATTCAACGAGGTTGGCGAAGAATTCGGTGGCAACCAGATCGGCATGGTCCTTCTCTCGGCCGATAACGTCCTGATGCCGCAGGTGATCGACGACATCGCCATGGTCACGGATACCCTTACCGACATGGACGGGATCCTCTCGGTCACCAGCATTACCAACATGATGAAGATCCATGTGGAGGGGGATGATTTTGAGATCGACAAGATGATCAACGACCGCAACCGTCCCAAAAACCGGGAGGAGGCCGATTCCCTGCTAAAGGTGATCACCAGTGACGATATGGTCCGCGGCACCATAGTCTCCGCCGACGGCACCTCTACAGCCATCATTTTCACCTTTGCTGATCAGTCGAATGCCGATTCCCTCTCGCGGGTGGTCATTGACAGGATCGGCGCCCTGCCCCTGCATGAAACGCCTTACTTTGCCGGATCTTCCTTCATTGCCACCTATGTATCCATGGTAGTAAAGCACGACCTGGTAACTCTGATCCCCATTGCTTTCCTGCTGATCGCTTTCATCCTGTATTTCAGCTTCCATTCGCTGCGGGGCATCATCCTGCCCATTCTCACGGCAGGGCTGGCCATCATCTGGGCCATGGGGATCTTTTCATTGGCAGGATACAAACTGTCGATGGTCTCCAACAACGTTCCGATCATCATCCTGGCCGTAGGCAGTGCCTATGCCATCCATGTGCTGAACAGGATCAACCAGGCCAAGGAAAAGAACATCAAGAAGATCATTGCCCGGGCGCTCTCTCTCATGTTCCTCCCGGTATCCCTCACAGCACTGACGACCATGACCGGTTTTCTCTCATTTATTTTCGGATCCTATCTCTCCATGATCCGGGATTTCGGTTTGCTGGCCGCCCTGGGCACTTTCTTCGCGGGGATCTTTGCCCTGACCCTGGTGCCGGCCATGCTCACGGTGATGCCCAAAGGCAAGAAAAAAGAGGGAGGCAGGATGCTGTCCGGGCACAGAAGATCTTATTTGATCGATTATTTTCTTAAACCTCTCAAAGGTGTTGTGGACCGCCACAGAGGGCGTATTTTCGCCGCCTGGCTGCTGCTCCTGCTGGTAAGCCTGTTTGGGATCACGCGCATCAAAAGGAGTGTGAGCGTAAGCGGTTATTTCAAAAAAGATCACCCCGCAGCCATCGCCGACAAGATCATGTCGGATAAATTCGGAGGATCCAAATCGGTTTTTGTGGTCTTCCATGGTGATATGCAGAGCCCCGCCCTGCTCAACATGATGCTGAAGACCGAAGATTATATGAAAAAAAGTCCTTACATCACCAGCACACAGTCGATCGCAGATGTGGTAGCCCGGCTGAACAGGGCCTTCGGTGATACTACGGATATCCCCGACGACGAGGATAAGGTGGCTCAGTTATGGTTCCTTCTCGGACAGCAGGAGAGCACCAACCGTTTGGTGACGCCCGACCTGGACAAAGGGATCATCATTGCCAAATACAATGACAACGGAAAGAACAATATCAATGATTTCCGCAAGTACATGGCAGGCTTTTTTGCAAAGAATGCTTCGGCCGATTATTCCATACAGATCACGGGCATGCCCTTTATCAATGCCCAGTTGGACCACAGTCTGCTGAAGAGCCAGATCACCAGCCTCACACTGGCCATCATCCTGGTGCTGGCACTGGTAAGCCTGATGTTCGGCTCCCTCAGGGAAGGGCTGTTTGCCAGCATCCCTATTGTCACTACCATTGCCATTCTGTATGGCATCATGGGGCTCACAGGTATCCCCCTGAACGTGGTGACCGTCCTGGTGGCCAGCATCGCCATGGGGATCGGTATTGATTACTCCATTCACTTCGTATCCCACTTCAACCATGCCGTCAAACGGCACCGGGAGGTGTTACCTGCCATTGATGAGACCATCATGGTAAGCGGCAATGCCATCATGATCAATTTTATCTCGGTATCGGCAGGCTTCCTGGTCCTTGTCTTCTCTCAACTGGTACCCATGATCTATTTCGGCATCCTCATCGCCCTCAGCATGCTGGGTTCCTCCATGGGAGCCCTCACCCTCCTGCCCTCCATCCTCCTCCTCAGAGAAAAAAAGATCGAGGATGTTAAAAATAACAAGCTACGCAAAAAATAATTTTCACCTTTACAACAAAGCCAATATGACAGCATCATCCACAGAGATCCTTGCACCCGGATCTCCGGCAGATACAAAAGAAAAAGATCCCGCCAGGCAACAAAAGAGATTGGAGGACGATCTGCCTGAAAAGGAAGAAGATGTCAAAAGACCGTCTTACAGGATCTTCCGAAAGAAAAAACTGGAAGGTTTTTTCCTTTTTGTCACCTCAGCCTGCAATTCCCATTGCAAGACCTGTTTTTATCATGATGAGCTGAACAGCAACAAGGATATGTCTTTTGAGGAGATCCGGAAGATGTCGGAAACGGCCCCGTCGTTTGACAAGCTGTGGATCTCCGGCGGCGAGCCATTCATGCGCAAGGATCTGGTGGAGATCATCAAGCTGTTCTATGACAACAACCATGCACGGGTGGTCAACCTCCCCACCAACGGACTGCTGACCAACCGCATCGTGGAGGGCGTGGGCCGTCTCATAGAGGAGTGTCCGGAACTGGAGATCCACCTCAACTTCTCGCTGGATGGTCTGGGGCCTACCCACGACAGGGTCCGGGGTGTGCCGGGCAATTTCCGCACCACCATCCGCACGATGGAGATCACCCGCAATAAATTCAGGCACCACCCCCTGTTCCACCAGAACGTAGCCACTGTGATCACTCCCGAAGGAAAGGACGAGGCGTATGATCTGGGCGTGTACCTGCTGAAAAAAGACCTGATCGATGTGCAGTTTTTCGAGGTGGTGCGCGGCGATCCTCTCGATCCTGAAGTGAAGAACCTTACCCGCGAAGAGCTGCGCGCCCTCCGTAAAAAGGTCTTCCCCCTGATCGTGGAGCAGGGCAACCGCATGTTCAGGCATTTTACGGGGTTTAAAAAGAAGATCGCCCGTTTCTATTACCTGGGATTTATCCGCTTTGTCAACGAGATACAGGACGCCAATTACTTTGCTCCCACCCCCTGGGGCATGCGTTGTACGGCGGGCGAGACCACCATCGTCATTGATCATGACGGCTCTTACAGAGCCTGTGAGGTGCGTGATGCGATCGGGAAGATGCAGGATCATCATTTTGATATCGGCAAAGCGCTCTCGGGCAAGGCCATGCAGAAAGAGATCGCCGAGATCGGCGGCGGCGCCCGGGCTAACTGCTGGTGTACGCACGGATGCTGGATCCTCTCCTCCATCAAATTCAGCCCGAAGACCATGCTTTTCCGCATCCCGGGAGCTTATTTCCGCGCAAAGAAAGACATGGTCAAAGACTTTAAGCTCCCCGACATCGACATAGAGGCGATCGAAAACTATATGGAGAAGTGATCCTATGAAGGTCGTCCTCTCAGGTCGCGGTTCACGGGGAGACATATATCCCATCATCGCAGTGTCAGAGGCCTTGCAGAAGGCCGGACATACGGTGGAAGTTGCCATACCAACTGTCTTCGGGGACGAAGCCCGCAACCATGGACTGGATCCCTATCTTTATCCCGAGGACAGCCGGGAGATGATGAAAAATCTGGGCAGTGGCATGCAAAGTTCCAAAGGAGCCCTGACTTTTCTGACCGGCTCGATCCACCAACAGTTCGATTTCCTCATGGAGGCCTGCCGCGATGCCGATGTACTGATCACCCATACCAGTGAGATGTCGGCCCCCACGGTAGCGGCATATTACCACATACCCCATTACCGTCTGGCTTATGCGCCCATTCTCCCCGGCCGCTATCCTCCTCCACTTTTCCCCCTGCAGAACATGCCGGCCTTCCTGAACAGCCTCTCCTGGAAGTCTTTGCAGATGATCTCCCTTTACCTGCTGCGCCGCCTGCTTAACGACAAAAGAAAAAGTCTGGGGCTCCCTCCCGTTACCAGCTCGGTGAAATATTACACCGATCACAGTACGGCCCTGCTCGCTTACAACAGCACGCTGGCCCCTCCCTGCCCGCAGTGGAAAAAGAAGGGGTTTCGCTATTACTTTACCGGATACTGTTTTAACCATGAATACGGGGCGCTCGACCCTGCCCTGCAACGTTTTATAGAAGAAGGTCCCCCTCCTGTTTACGCAGGTTTCGGCAGTGTACACCTCAAAAACCCTGAAAAGTTTACCGGGATCCTCGAAGAAGCTGCCGCCGCGACAGGTACCCGCATTGTCCTGGCCACCGGATGGATGGGCCTGATGCATACCTCCCCCACCGAGAACATCTTCCTCACGGGTGAGACCTATCACGGCACCCTTTTCAACAAAATGGCGGGGGTGATCCATCATGGTGGCAGCGGCACCACCCATACAGCTGCCAAAGCAGGCACTCCCCAGTTCATTCTTCCCCAGCTCGTCGATCAGTACTACTGGGGCAACAGAGTATGGAAAACAGGTCTGGGCCCCAAACCCTTACCCCCCCGCAGGATCACCGTGAAGTACATGAAACATGTGCTGGAAACGTTCAAAGCGGGGGCCTATAAAGGATCTGCTCTTAAGATGGCTGATAAGATGAAAAAAGAGAACGGCGTGCAAAAGATCGTTGAGATCATCACAACCAACTGACTTTTCCCGTCACATGATCATACATCGCCCCGGCGATGATGATCTCTCCCTGTTCTTCCATTTCCCGCAAGAGGGTGCTCTGGCCCCGGACATCGTTCAGCGTGATCTCCACATTGTGACGGGCCACCCGGTCGATGAAAGCCTTTTGGTCAGGTGAGGGATCTTCTCTTTCTTCCTCCTTTGCAGCGGCAACAGCCAGTTGCAGGGGGCGCAGCGCCCCTGTTAGGTTACCCAGCACCACGCCTTCGACAGCTCCTTTGACCGCTCCACAGGAGGTATGCCCCAAGACCAGGATCACTTTGGATCCGGTAACGGCACAGGCATATTCCATGCTTCCCAGAATATCGCGACTGACAATGTTGCCGGCGATGCGGGCGACAAAAAGCTCTCCAATGCCGGTATCGAAGATCACCTCGGGGATCACACGCGAATCGATGCAACTCAGCACGATCGCATAGGGATACTGCCCTGCAGCGGTCTGCTGCCGTTGCACAGTATACTCCTGCTGCCGCATTTTACCTCCGGTATAACGTGCATTCCCGGCTCTGAGCTTCTCCATTACCTTTTCAGGGGTAAGATCTATCAATACTTTTTTGTCCGTAATTGGCAGGTCAGTCATGATCATTTGTTTTCTTCAGTTTTTCTTCAAGATAGGCTTCTACCTCTTTCGTAGTAGCAAAGATCTCATCAGGGGCCACCAGGTCGGGAATAATATTGATCTTCTCGAACATATCCCTGACCTGACCCTGCACCCCGGCCAGGATCACGGTAAGGTTCCGGTTTTTTTCCAGTTCCGTGATCGCCTCCTCCATGGCATACAACCCGCTCTGATCCACATAGGGCACTTTGTCCATAAGGATCACCACCTCCTCCGTCTCTTTGGGTATGTGCCGTATCTGTTCCATGAACCCTTCAATGACGCCAAAGAAAAGAGGGCCATTGATCTCTTTGACCCACACCCTGTTGCCCAGCTTCTCTGTCAGGCCTTTCTCATCTTTCCAGAGCGTTTCTTCCTTAAAGTCTTTCAGCGACCGTGCTGAGCTGCCTCCCTCGACCATATCGGCTGCTTTCTTCATAAAGACGAACACCGCAAGGATCATCCCTACGCCTACGGCCACCAGCAGATCCACAAAGACAGTGAGCAGCAGGACGGTGAACATGATCACAGCCTCGGTGCGCGGGACGGAACGCAGGTGACTCAGACCTTTGTAATCGATGATACCCAGCCCCACAGTCACCAGGATGCCGGCGAGCACCGCATTGGGAATATACCCCACGAGGGCCCCCAGGCCCAGGAGGATGGCGGCCAGGAGCAGGCCTGCCACCACCCCCGACAGACGGGTGCGTCCCCCGGCCTTGATATTGATGACCGTCCGCATGGTAGCGCCGGCGCCGGGCAGACCGCCGATAATGCCGGCAGCCATATTGCCTATGCCCTGCCCTATGAGCTCGCGGTTGCTATCGTGCTTGGTACGGGTGATGTTATCCGCCACCACCGATGTCAGGAGCGAATCGATGGCACCTAAGGCAGCCAGCGTAGCTGCATACTCAATGATGCGGAGGATGGCTGCCGGGTTGGTCAGGGCAGCCAGAAAGGCGGTGTTCACCTTCGGCAGGCCCGTGGGCACAGGACCCGCCGAGTTGATGAGCAACATGGAACCCTCAGGTACGAGATAATAGGCAGCGATAGATACGATGAGCAGCGCCGCCAGCGTGGCAGGGAACTTTTTTGTAAGCAGCGGCATAGCATAGATGATCGCCACCGTGATCACGGCCACCCCCACCGACCACCAGTTGACCACCTCTGGGATGGTATGTATTTTCTTCAGGGTGCCCAGGGCTCCTCCTTCGGGACCCACAGCCCCTATAAAAGGGAATATCTGTGTGATCACGATGATCAGCCCGATACCGCTCATAAACCCCGAGACCACCGGATAAGGAATATACTTGATGTACTTACCCAGCCGCAGGATACCCATTAAAGCCTGGAGGATCCCCGTCATCACAAAAACAGCCACAATGAAAGGCAGGGCTTTCTCCAGGCTGCCCAACGCTTCGACAGCCTCGTGGATCATCACGGCCGACACCACGGTCATGGGCGCCGTAGGCCCGCTGATCTGTGTCTTCGTCCCCCCCAGCAAGGCGGCAAAGATCCCCAGAGCAATGGCACCATACAGACCGGCCACCGCTCCCAGTTCAGTCTGCTCACCAAAAGCAAGGGCCAGCGGCAGGGCTACCACTCCCGCAGTGATCCCTCCAAAAAGATCCCCTTTTATATTGCTGAAAAAACCTGTTTTTTGCTCCATCACTTTCAGGTTATTGAATTTTGCAGATAATAACAATTTTGTCAAATATAACCTATACCCATGAAATAACCAATATACCACGCAAACCGGTCTTTTCACCACGATCCAAAAAAAAAAGAGATCTCATTTTTTGAAACGGTTTGTGTATATTCGCATAGGAATGGCAGTTTGAATCTAAACGGAACCTCATGAAACAAACAGCGATCCTGCTGGTGGCCATGACGCTTCTCGGCAGCTTTTGTGATCTTTCTGCTCAACAAGAGACACATCCCGACAAATGGGACAACCAGATCTATCTGGGGAACAAGGTGGCCGGGGGTAAAAACAAATGGAAATTCTCCGGTGAGCTGCAAACACGCCTCCGCAACGACATGCAAACGCTGGACAACTGGTATCTGGAAGGCGTCTCCAATTACCTGGCCACCGAATGGCTGGAAGTGGTACCCGATTTCCGTTTCACCATCAAGCCAGACAAACTCGAATGGCGTCCCGGTTTCGGACTGCTCTATAAAAATCTACAGCACAAGTTACAGTTCATCAACCAGGTCAAGTGGCAGATCGACATCAGCAACCATGGCGATGCCGACCAGGCTTTCCGCGAAGTGATATTCCTCAATTACAAAGTCAGTGAAAAGATCATTCTGTCAACGATCGCCGGTTTTATCTATCGCTGGCGCGACAACTGGAACGGTTTCCAGTATATACGTTTCGGACCCGGCATCTCGTATATTTTCGATGAAAAACATATACTTAATTTCAGTTATTTCACCGGGCTGGAGAACAAGGAAGGGGAGTGGAGCTGGGCCGGCATTCCCTCGATCCAGCTACTGATCAACGTAAGCATGCAGTACCGTTACAAGCCGGCTTATTATATCGAGTTCTGAGGATAAACCTCACTGAGCCTGATCTTGGTTTATTGTTTCACAAAGAGTTTTTGGCGATAGTACTCACCTCTCGCCACCTCCAGGATATAACTCCCGGGAGGCAGATGTGAGAGGGAGAGTGTTTTGTTCAGGGCTGCACCTCCCGGTATCTTTTCCCGGTAAAGGAGGGTACCGTATATATTATATACAGATATACGCACCACACCTGTACCTGGTAAGACCATGGAGACGCGGAAGTTTCCGTCGTTGGGATTGGGCATGACCGTCAGTTCCCCCTGCCGGCGGGGTGCCTTCCGGAACATCGCCACATCCGAAACCTGCCACATCTCACCGACACAGCCGTACAACATCAGGTCCAGGTAATCCGTATAGCGAGTATCCGCCAGCATATTCACCACCCGGGCAGTATAGTTATTGTTACTGCATGAATTTTCCAGGGCACTCCCCTCCTTCTCTTCTGCTTTCAAATAATAGACGAGCCCTTCCTCGGTGCCGCTCAGCCGCAACCGGCGGTATGCCTGCACCTCCGCCTGTGACAAAGGTCTGTTCCATATACTCACTTCGGTGAATGTCATATCGGGATTAGCTGAAACATGACCCAACGTGAAAGGTACAGGAACATTGGTGGTCTTTTCGGGGATGGTCCCGACATAAGACAGAGGTATCTCCTGCCCGTTCACATATACTTTCAGGCGCTCTGCATTGTTTTGACCTTTTCCGTCATAAACAAAGGCCAGATGACACCAACCGTCAGCGGGAAGGACACCCGCAGCGGTCATACCATAACTGTTGGTACCCCGGGCCACCTCAAAATAGATCTTTCCTCCAGCCAGTTCAGCGGAAGTCCTGTTACTATTGGTCAGGGTCTTGGAAAAAAGCCTGTCCCATGTATCATAGTCATGGACATTAAACCATCCAGCGACGGTAAAACCCGTAGCATCATTGAGAAATTCACTGTTATCCATTTGGACATACGTCTTACCCAAAAGGTGGACGGACCCTCTTTTGCTCACCAGTGAAGCGCCCGCCACATGATATTCCCGGGTCACGGCTCCCTGTGGCGGACGGAATGTATCGCCGGCAGCTACCAGGGCGCTATCCTGATCATACCATAACCAGCCGTCCGCATCTCCAACCGCAACCCACACGGCAGCCGTGGTGTCCACCTGCGGTTCTCCGGGGGGAGTACGGAAAAGCACCTCGGTTGATACACGCTTCACCTCTCCCTGGAAATCCACATAGCATTTGTAGGTTCCACTCTCCTGCACAACAAGGCTGTCGGCGGTGGAATTGTATGCATCGTTCCAATAGTATGAATCCGCCGGCACATCCACTTTCAGCACCAGGGGGCCCTCTCCTTCACAGGTAACGATCGACCTTGGCAGAATATGCGGGGGAAAAACCAGCTTACGGGCATTATACCCCAATTTCCCAAAACGCTCATACTGAGGGTATACCCTTCTGTAGAAAGAATGGTAGTCACCACTGTGGGCGGTCCATCCTATCTCAGCCAGCGCCATAAGGCGGGGCAGGATCATATACTCAGCATGATCTTCTTCAGAGATCCATTCGGTCCAGAGGCAGGCATGAGGCCCCAGGATATGTTCCTGCTGCGGAGGGGTCAGTCCTGCAGGCATCGGATCATAATAGTACACTTCCTGCAGAGTGATGGGGGTCCTCCCCTGTCCCGGCGGTTCTTCCGGCAGGTCGGTATTGGGTTTATTGAGATAAAGCTTTGTATTGGGGGACATCACGGCATCATGTCCTGCGCGGACAGCGGTCACGGCAGCCCCCTCTCCCAGCCATGACATCACGGTGGCGTGGGCCGGCATCCCTCCGTAAGTAATCTCACTCCAGCCGATCCACTGTTTGTTCTTGGTGGCCAGGAAATTTCCTACCCTTTCCATGAACCAGCGCTGCAACTCCTCTTCGTTGGCCAATCCCTCAGCAGCTATACGGGCCTGACAGTCGCGACATTGCTTCCATTGTGTCTTAATGGCCTCATCCCCTCCCAGGTGGATATAGGGCCCGGGGAACAGATCGACCACCTCATTGAGCACATCTTCGATGAACTGGAAAGTGGCTTCCTTACCGGCACAAAAGATATGCGAGGAGATCCCGGCGCTGCAACGCACACTGAAAGGCCCTCCGTGATCGTTCTCTCCATCCGTGCAGGAGAGCTCGGGATATGCCGCCAGCACCTCGATGGTATGCCCCGGCATTTCGATCTCCGGGATGATCATAATATGCAAACTGTCAGCATAGTGAACGATATCACGGATCTGCTCCTGGGTGTAATAACCTCCGTATTTCACTCCGTTACAGGTGCGCCAGGCTGAGATGCTCTGGAGCCTGGGTTTGCTTTTGATCTCGATACGCCAGCCCTGATCATCGGTAAGATGCCAGTGAAAACGGTTCAGCTTGTTCATCGCCATGATGTCAAGATATTCTTTAACAAAATCCACGCCGAAGAAATGGCGGGAAACATCCAGATGCAGGCCCCGCCAGGAGTAACGGGGATGATCTGTGATCTCCACATATGGCACATCCCACACCATCCCGGTGATCTGGCCGGAAGACTCTATGTCTGCCGGCAAAAGCTGCCGCAAGGTCTGGAACCCGTAAAAAATGCCGGCCAGGGTGTTGGCCTCAATACTGATGCCTGTCTCGCCGGCCTGCAGACGGTATCCTTCCGCACCCAGGGTATCGTCAACCTCCTGTAACAGCGTGAGGGATATATTGCCGGCAGGATCCCCTCCTGTGACCACCGGCAGGGGATAACCTGTGGCCCGGCGGAGGAAAGAAGCCACCTTTTCCCCCTCTATACGGGTAGAATCATCCACCACGATCTGTGTGGAGGCAGTGATCACAAAACGATGGGAGGTATCGATCACCATCTTCTGAGGGAGGGGGATAACTGCTCCGCGCAGGGGCGGCTGCTGCGCTATGCCCTTCCGCACCTCACGGTGACCGGAGGGATCCCCCTCTTCCGGGATGAGTGTCTTCCCTCCCACCACCGCCTCCATGAAGGCAGCATCAAGCACCGTACCCTCGACAGCCTGCTCATCCACATCACAGGCGAGCCAGAAAAAGTTGTCACCGGGAAGGAGATCGACCGTACCGGAAACAGTGATCTTCCCCGTGACCGCTTTCATCTTCTTCCCAAAAGGAACATTTGCAGCAAACACCGGGTCATTGCCCGTCGAAAACACAACCACACTGTCCAGGGCAGTCATATCCGACGTACCGGAAAGATCGAAAGAGAGTTCCGTGACCTGCAAAGGATCTGTAACCCCCTCTACGGAGAAGGTAACCCTGAGCAGGTCCTGCTCCCTGCTGCCGGGAAGTACGAAATACTCGTTGTAATTCTCGGCTGTGATCTGCACGATCTTCATTTCGGGGAGGGTGGTCGAAAAATCACTGTTATTGTTGACCACATACTCCGCACCATAAATGATTCCAGGCACATGTGACGGAGAAAGATCCGTAGCCGGATCTCTGCGGTCATCAAAATAATAATATCCGATAAGTCCGGGAGCATTGATATCTACAGAATGGCCCATATTTTCCGCGATCTCCTCCGCACTGCGCACACCATTCCATAGTCTTACCTCATCCATGATCACTCGTGGTGTCTCGTTGGCCATAGCCAGCGACCGCAGGGGCATAGGTGTCGCATGGGCCATCTCGTCTTTCAGCTCCCCATTGACAAATAACCTGGTTTGGGTACCATCACATACCATAGCAATATGAGTCCATTGTCCCAATGGTACCACATAGTCGAAAGCCCAGTCGGCCACACCTTTTTGTGTCAGGCCGATCTTATGCCCGTTGTTCCAGGACTCCAACATGATCTTTGAGGAAGGTCCGTTCATCAGGGTGGAATAACTTTTTTCCGCATACCGGTATAACCAGAACTCAGCGGTCCAACTCCCGTCAAGCTCCTCCCTGTCCAGATCGACATATTGTCCGTCGGCGGTGAACTTCAGGGCATAATTATCCGCCCCATTCACTCTTGTCTGGAGAAACAAGAAGAACAAAAGAAAGAATAAATACTTCATGATTCAGTTAAATTTTAAGAACATATCTCCCTCCTGCGATCAGCTTCAATATTTCAGATACTCCTTCAGGTCGATGTGTACGTATTTCTGCAAGGCTGCATCTTCGTTGCCATTGGCAAAGGCCACCCACAGGTCCAGCGTAGTAGCATCGTACACCACATCCATCAGGTTACTTCCCTCATCGGCCACCAGTTTAGAGAGACCGATCATTTTATCGGCATCGAACTTCCCATAATTGGTTTTGATGTAACCGGCAGCATCGTCATCTTCCATGGTATGGTATACCACACCACTGAATATATCCGGGGCCATGGGATCGGTGGGATCGTTATCATGCCAGATGGTAAGTGGCGGATCATCGGGGGCATTCACCGCCACCTTGGCGCCGGCGCCCTCGCCGTTGCCATCGGCAAAGTAAAGACAGTACCTTTTGATGAGTTTCTCCTTCTGCAGGGTGCCCAGGATGTCATCCAGTGAGGAGGCGTCATACATCATCTGCCGGAAAAGGAACGAGAAATGAACTCCTTTCACGTTATACGGATACTCTGAGGATTTCGAGCGGCCCTTTTCTCCGAAGACCAGATGGTTGGCACTCATTCCTGTGTGCGAGGCGATATATCCGGCAAAGGTGACATTGGCATGGGGAGTCCCTTCGTCGGGCAGATACACCACTACCACGGGATGATCCTGCAGACCGGCATCCATGGTATAGTCCAGGTTCCTGAGCTGATAGACATGTCCGTCAGCCGTGGCCGGCCCCCAGGTCACAACCCCGCTGCAGGCATAAGGAGAGACCACAGGCACCATGTGAGCCATTTGTATTTCTTCCAGAGACATACCGCTCCCTTCCGCCATACCTTCCATCTCCTGGATGATACGTTCGTCAATATAGGGAGAATTGTCCAGCCAAGCCCCTTTCAGCAACCAGTCCACATTCAACTCGTCACCGTATTCATTCCGCACAGCATCCAGAAAACCGGTCAGACTTTGTCGGATGTCATCCGCCAGCAATGTACCCAACTGCTTCCCCATTTCATAAGGAGTACCTTTCACCACCACCACTTTGACCGCATCTTTGCCGGCACCCACCGTATCCACCAGACCCACAAAGGGTTTCGTATCTTTTTTCGTGGAACATGCTCCCGAAACCATCAAGAGCGCAAATAAAAACAATATGGATATTTTTCTCATTTCGATCACTTTAGAATATTGATTTTTGAATTGGGTAAAGATCGCAAAAAAACAGTAATTCCGCCAGGAAGGAAAAGAAATTTATTCTTCCAACCGGGAAAAATTGACTATAAACAAGAAAAGTTGCCGGAACAAGAGGAATTTGTATAAACCCAAAATCTGTAACAGAAAAATAAAATGTGATCGATTTCAGGGTGGTCTTTTTGCAGTGAAAATTTTTCTGAAACCTGCGGTTGACTAAGACCCTTCGTATTTTTACGAAATACGAAGAATGAACCAAATATCAGGAGCAGATGATCACAAACACTTTTCATTGCTGATCGATCAAGGATTTCACCGGATCCGGTGATCGCCAAATCCGTGAACTACCGGATCAGGGTTAAGCCCGGCCAACACATTAATTCAGCCAATTCATAGTTTCCTGATGTGTAATCCGGGATAAATATCTTATATTTGAAAAAGGAATTTCCCTTAAAACCAAAATATTATGAAAAGATACTTTCTATCGTTTTTTGGGGTCGTGGCCCTTCTGGCCGGCTGTACCACCGGCAGCAACAATAACGACCGGGCGAATGTTGCACTGATCGAGAAATACATACAGGCAGTGGAAAAAATGGATTACACCACCATGGCAGATCTGCTGGACGACAATTACATCGGATACGGTCCTTCCTATGGTGATTCGATCACCAAGAGCGAGGCGATGGAAAACTGGAAATACAATGTAGAGAATCTTTACAAGAGCATCCATTATGACCGTTCCCGCAATGTGGCCGTCACGGTCCCGGACGGTCCCAACAAAGGAGAATGGGTTTCCAACTGGGGACAGGTAGATATTGTATACAAGAACGGCCGGGGAGAGGTCATTCTTTGGGCTAATAGTATCTATCAGATAGAGAACGGAAAGATCATCAAAAGCTATACTTTTTACAATGAGGCGGATGCGCTGCGACAGATGGGATACATCTTTTGCAAGCCGGAAGATCTAAAAAACGAATAAAAAATTTGTCAGAGATGAAAAAGACGATCTATTTTGCATTACTGATCCTCTCAGCCACCTTCATGAGTAGCAGGGCACAGGATCAAAAGGTGATCATCGGGGATTCGGCTACAGTATTGACCCAAAAAATGTCGCTTTATGTTTTTCCGGCAAAGGGACAGGACGCCACACAACAGAAAAAAGACATCATGGCCTGCTATCATTGGGCCAAACAACAATCGGGCGTAGATCCATTCAATCCCCCGAAAGTGGAGGCACAGGAAGTAAATACCGGCCCTGACGGCACGGCCGTGCGCGGGGCCGCCCGGGGGGCTGCTGCCGGAGCAGCCATAGGGGCCATCACCGGAGATGCTGGCGAAGGAGCAGCTGTAGGCGCTCTTACCGGAGCTATGGCCGGCCGGAGGGCACGCAAGACCAGGAACCGTGCCCAGGAGCAACAAAGCCAACAAGCTGCTTCCAACAAAGAAAAAGAACTGATCAACAATTTCAAGAAAGCCTTCTCTGCCTGCATAGAAGCAAAAGGATATACGGTAAAATAACGTTCCGGCGTTTCCCCTGTTGCAAAAAATACTCCTGCGCTTACTGATGGTATTATCCCTCCTGTCGGGAGGGTTTCATCTCTGTGCCCAGGAGCAGGGGGAAAAAGCGCATCCATTCAAAGACACCCTCGACGGCGCCTTTGACATAAGCAATTACCTGTTCAACCTCCACGGTTTTCTGCCCGTCATCTCCCCCATCACCGAACCGGCGGTAGGCTACGGCGGCGCGGGGGCAGGACTGTTCTTCATCCCCAAAAAAGACAAGGGAGATCACAGGTTCCGCTTCCCCGACATTGTCGCAGCAGGAGGAGGATATACCCAAAACAAAACCTGGTTCGTCGGTGGTGGGTATTTCGGTTTCTGGAAAGATGATCATATCCGTTACCGCGGCGTCGGAGGCTATGGGGATGTGAACCTGAAATATTATGGCCTGGGTGAAAGTCTATTCAGTGAAAATCCCATCAAATTCACCATAAAAGCTTTCGGCCTGGTACAGCAGGCGATCTTCCGCATCGGCGACAGCCCCTTCATGCTGGGAGGGAAATATATCTTTACCAAAACAAATATTTCCGGAAATATCCTCCCCTGGCTGGATCCCCATGAGACTGATTTCACGAACAGCGGTGTGGGTCTCATCGGAGAGTTCGAGAATTATGACAATATCCTCTCCCCCACCAAAGGATTCCGTATCAACATAACCTATAATCAGTATCTGGAATTCCTGGGCAGTGATCGCAACTTCGGGAGGGTGACCACATTTCTGCACTGTTATCAGCCGGTATATGCTAACCGCTGGATAGCCGGCCTGCGGCTGGAGTACCAGACGATCACGGGAGACCCGCCGTTCTATGCCTATCCTTTCATATACATGCGGGGGATACCGGCCATGCGTTATCAGGGTCAACACACTTTCCTGACCGAGACCGAACAGCTGGTAATGGTCACCCGCCGCTGGGGGCTGACAGCCTTCGGCGGCTATGGCCACACGTTCAACAAAGATTCCGAAGGTTCACCCGCCTGGAATGCCGGTGGAGGGTTCCGTTACCTCATCGCCCGCCTGCTGGGCATGAAAATGGGTATAGACGTGGCCCGGGGACCGGAAGACTGGGCCGTTTATATCGTCGTCGGAAGCGCCTGGCTTAAATAAATCAACCTTTTTTACACCCTTAACGGATTTTACTATCTTTATTGCAGGCATTTAAATCATTACATTTGTCCACTGTAAAAAAAAGAAGAATGAAAAAGCTCTTATTGCTTCTCATGGTGATGTTCACTGTACAGACCGCTTATTCGCAGGTGCTTATGACCCTTATCTTTGGAGACATGCTTAACTCCGACGCGCTGGAGTTCGGGCTGGAAGGCGGCGGGAACTTCTCGGCGATCTCAGGGCTGGAAACAAATAAATATTTTACCGACTGGAACCTCGGTTTTTATTTCGACATCCTTCTGAAAAAAAACAAACCCTGGTACATCAATACGGGTGTGCTCGTAAAATCGCGGGTGGGCGCCGGCAAGCTAACGGAAAACGACCTGGCACTTCTGGCTGATTCTATCTGGGACGCCCCCGGGACCTATAATCAAAAGATCAATTATTTCCTGGTGCCCATACAGATCAAGTACAGAAAGAACCACTTCTACGGCGAAGGTGGCATCATGGCCGGATTGATGTATAAAGCATGGGTGGAATATGAATCGGACCTCTCCGGTTTTACCTCCATTATAAAAGATTTTAATAAAGAGATGGTCAACCGTATTGATGTAGGGGCTATGGTTGGTACAGGTTACCGTTTCAAGGGACGTACAGGATGGACCGTGGGTGTAAGATATTATCAGGGGTTCGTCGATGTCTTCAAGGATATACCGAAAACAAAGAACCGCTCTTTCTTCCTGAAAGTGGACATCCCTATAGGACGAGGACCAAAAGCCCAGGCCAAACAGGCAGCCCGGAAAAAGGAAAAAGAAGCCAAAAAAGCAGCCAAAGAAAAACAACAGGAAAAATAATTCATCTATTCATTCAAACTTAAATCAAACCCTTAATACTAATGCTTATGAAGATCAGTAAGAATGTTTTCGTACTAATACTTTTTGCAGCTTTCTTATTTCCCGGCACACTGAAGGCCCAGTACTCTTCAAAGAGGGTAAAGAGCAGATACCAGGCTTATACCGACAGCCTGAAGAACCTGAACTACGACAGGGTCTTCCCCTTCTGGGGTGCCCAGGCATATAAAAAAGGTTTTGACATCCCCTATCCATTAGGATTTATGGCCAACTATTTCTGGGTATATCAGGGAATACTCATAGACAACTTCCAATTAGGATTCGACAATGCTGCCGGCGGGCCTTTTGATTTCCCCCTGCAGGCACTTTCGGACAGTATCATTGATTTCGGAAATAACTCAAACGTATCCTGGTCCTTTAACGTCCGGCCGGATCTCTGGCTGTTCCCTTTCATTGACCTGTATGGTATTTTTGGTTATGGCCAGTCTGAAACCACAATTGAGGTGAACGCCTTTCAATATGCGGAGAATCCCATTCAATTTACTTCGGTTGTGTACCAGGCGATCTACACCTATGGTGTCGGACTCCTGTTGGCCGGTGGAGTGGGTCCGGTATGGGTCTCCATGGATAATAACCTTACCTGGAATAAACCTGAGCTGCTGGACGAGGCTACAATGGCCTGGGTGATGGGGCTGCGTATGGGAAAGCTGTTCAAGTTCAGGAACAAGCCCCAAAGCAACATCTCTTTCTGGATCGGGGCCATGTATCTCAATATGCAATCCAGGACCGTAGGGAACATCGCCCTCAGGGATGCCATCCCCGATTTTGATGAAACCAAACAACAGCTCATTAATGACCTGGAGGAGAAAAAAGGTGAAACGGGGATCATTGGTGACAAACTGATCGACAATATCATCACGATCATTGAAGACAGGAATGGAGAATCGGAGATCACCTATGCTATGGACAAGCAAACCAAACAGCACTGGAACGGCCTGGTCGGCATGCAATACCAGCTTAATAAGACCTGGCAGTTGCGGGCCGAAGGCGGAGTGATCGGTGACCGGAAATCTTTCCTGCTCTCGCTTAACTACCGTTTCCTGGGCTTCAAAAAGAATAAAAGAATACCGAACTAAGCAGGTCAGGTCTACGACAGAAAAAACAGCTTCTTTTTCCGGAAGCTGTTTTTTTATTTCCGTACCCCGGCATTTTCGTATTTTTGGAAAAGAGCAATATGGAAAAAAGTGAGAAATATATCCGGGACCTGATCCGGCAGGGCGAGCATCAGCGGCTGGACTTCAAGTATGCCATCACCGACAGCCGCAAGATCGCCCGTTCCCTGGTGGCTTTTGCCAACAGTGAGGGCGGCACCCTGCTCATCGGCGTCAGGGACAACGGCAGCCTGGCCGGCGTGCGCTCGGAAGAAGAGATCTATATGATCGAAACCGCTGCTATCCTCTGGTGCCGGCCTGAGGTGTCCTTTACCACGCAGGTGCACGAGATTGACAACACCACCATCCTCGAAGTGATCGTGCCACCCTCTGAAAAACGGCCTTATTTGGCTCCCGACGACCACGACCGGTGGCATGCCTATGTACGTGTGGGAGACAGGAACCGCATCGCCAACAAGGTGTTGGTACGCTCCTGGAAACGAAAAACACGCAGACGCGGCACCTGGGTGGAATATACAAAGGCCGAGAAGATCCTCCTGGACTATCTCTCTGGCAGTGAGATGATCAGCCAGTCCACTTTCCGGAAGATCGCCCGCATCCCTTACCCCACAGCAGGGAACATCCTCGTCAACTTCCTCGCCTGGGAGATCATCGAACCGGTATTCACCGACCAGGGAATAAGATATAAGTTAAAAGTTCATAGTTCTTAGTTCATAGTCTCGCAGTTCCAGCGAGATCAGAATCCCGGAGTTGCGGGACTGTGAACTGTGAACTATGAACTGTGAACTGTGAACTGTGAACTAAAATCTTTCCAGCTTACTGAAGAAGAAATCGCTTTCGATAACAGCGTTCTCATCGCTGTCGGAGCCGTGTACGGCATTGGCCTGCAGGGAACGGGCATATTTTTTCCGGATGGTTCCCTCCTCGGCTTTGGCAGGGTCGGTGGCTCCGATCAACTTACGGAAATCCTCCACCGCATTCTCCTTCTCCAGCAGCATACCTACTACCGGGCCTGATGTGATGAATTCCACCAGATCATTGTAAAAAGGACGTTCACGGTGCACCGCATAGAACTGCTGCGCCTGCTCACGGGTGAGACGTACCATCTTCAGCGCCGCAATGCGGAACCCCGCTTCATTGATCATCGAAAGGATGGGCCCGGTATAATTGTCCTGCACCGCATAGGGTTTGATCATCGAGAATGTAATATTTCCAGCCATATCTTATTGATTTTTGCCAAAGATAGGAACAATTGAATAAACCCGAAAACTTCGGTGGTAATCTTCTGCCTGCAATTATTCTTCGTATTTCGTAAAAATACGAAGGGTCCTAGTCAATCGCAGGTTTCAGCAAGTACCCTCACCGGCAACAAGACCAGTCGTATAAGCCGGCAAAAGTTATCCCAGATCACGCATTAGGAAGCTTAAAATATCTGAACTAATGCGTTGGCTGGGTTTAACCTTATCAGCAATGAAAAGCGTTTGCGATCTTCTATTGCTGATTTTGGATTAATCTTTCTGATGCAGCTCTTTGGATCACCCTTCGTATTTCGTAAAAATACGAAGAGTCTTAGTCAACTCTACATTTTCGAATGATCTGGTCGCGATAAATAAATCTCCGGAAAAGCGATCACATTTTATTTTTCTATTGCTGATTTTGGGATTATCTTTGCAAGTCAGATCATTGACCGGAATATATTGATCCCTGCCACCGCCATATCGACCCTGAAAAAACTGCTGGACCGTCACGACCGTTTTGTCCTGCTGAGCCATGTCAACCCCGACGGTGACAGCATCGGCTCCTCCCTGGCCTTGTATAATTACCTGCATGATCTGAGCAAAGAGGTCACGGTGATCACGCCCAACGATCTCCCGGCCTTTTTGAAATGGCTGCCTGGCGCCGAAGACATCATCGTAGGAAAATACAAACCTGAGGAGGCTGTCTCCCGCATCGCCGCAGCAGAAGTCTTCTTCTTCCTCGATTTCAACGAACCGGGACGCCTGAAAAAACTGGAATCCGCCGTCAACAGCAACAAGGATGCCTTCCGTGTTCTCATCGATCATCATCCATCGCCTGTCATCGAAGCCGGACTTGTGATCTCCGACACCTCTGTCAGCTCCACGGCCGAACTTCTTTACAGCGTGATGAAGTCGCTGGATGCCGCCAGTATCGTCCGCCCCTCCGTAGCGGTCAATCTGTATGCCGGGATCATGACCGACACCGGATGCTTCCGGTACAATGCCAGCCATCCCGCTACCTGGGAGGCCGTGGCCGATCTGATGCGCGCCGGCATCGACATCAACGATATCTACAGCCGCATCTATGATAACTACAGTGAACACCGCATGCGCCTGATGGGCTTTGCCCTGGATAAAAAAATGGTGATCCTCCCGGAAAAACATACGGGATATATCTGGCTGACACGGGAAGAGCTGGAGCGGTACGGCTATGTGCCCGGCGACACGGAAGGGTTCGTCAACCTGCCCCTCTCCGTTGAAAATATCCGTTTCTCAGCCCTTTTTCTGGAACTGGGAGATAAGATCAAGATCTCTTTCCGCAGCAAGGGATCTTTTGCCGTCAACAGGTTCTCTTCCGCATACTTTAACGGTGGCGGGCACCACAATGCCGCTGGCGGGGAATGTACCATGACCATGGAAGAGACCCTGAAGAAATTCGAATCACTCCTGGAGGATTATGCCCATGAGATCTGAAAAAATACCGGTGATCCTCATGTCACTGATCTTCCTGGCCTTTTTCTCCTGCAACCCGGGCAGGCAACAAAAAGAGAAAACTCCCCGGAAGAAGCAGGTAAATGAGGAGACACTTATGCGCACCAACCGCTACCTGGTCGAAAAAGATGATGAACGCATCCAACGGTTCATTGAGCGCAGGGGATGGAAAATGAAACGCAGCAATACAGGTCTGTGGTATCAGATCTATGCGCATGGTTCAGGACCCAGAGTCACCGAGGGGAAAAAGGTAACGATCAGTTACACCGTACATCTCCTCGACGGCACGCTCTGTTATTCGTCCAAAGATAAAGGCCCCAAAACCTTTATCGCCGGACATGGTAGTGTCGAGCGGGGCCTGGAAGAAGGGATCCTTCTGATGCGCCAGGGCGACAAAGCCCGTCTCATCCTGCCTCCATTCCTGGCTTATGGCGTCCCCGGCGACCGCAAGATGATCCCGCCCCGCTCGGTGATCGTGTATGATATCGAGGTTCTAAAAGTTGAATAATTGGCAGGATATTTGTGTTGACATTAACATCATTAAGATTGACAAGTATGAGGAGAACATACGTCTTTATTCTTTTGCTGATGGCAGTGGCCCTGACAGAGGGATGTGTAAAATCTATTGATTACGAAGCCCAGGAGCAAAAAGCCATCCAGGAATTTCTGGACAACAACAACATTACCACTCCTCCTACGGAAAGCGGTCTGTACTACCTCGAAAAAACAGAAGGGAGCGGACTGCAACCGGTGGATGGCGATACGGTGAGCATCAACTATATCGCCTCCAAACTGAACGGACTGGTATTTGATACGAACATAAAAGATGTGGCTGAAAAACACGGTCTGTATGATCCCCAACGGGATTATGTACCTTTTGTATTTGTCAAAGGTTCTTCCGATGCGATCGAAGGCGTAGATGAGGGCGTTGGTTATATGAAGGAAGGGGGAGAAGCCATCCTGATCATTCCTTCCAAACTGGCCTATCACGATTACCAGACCCTCGTGTTCTATATGGAACTAGTGGAAGTCAAACACGATACGACATCCGCTCGCTGATCCGCTCTGACACGCCCGCTCAGGAAAGTTTTTTCCCTTTTCACCGGATTTCTTCACTATATGATCGCCATCCTGTAACATATACAGGATTATTTCGTTCTTTGCATTATGTAGATTCTATTAATACCAAACTTAAATCCTTAATTATGAATAAGAAAATGTTTTTTTAATGTGATTCTCGGGATTGCCGTCGCAGGCACATTACTGCTCTCAGGCTGTGGAAAAGACAATAATGGTCCTGACAATAATTTTACTTATAACGACAACACCTATGATCTTACGCAGGGCTTGATCATGAATGACACCATAGTTGACGGTGTGTATGCCCATTTCGTCATCCTGCTGTCGGAGGGTTTTACACCTTACTGGCATTCCAAAAATGGACTGAACTACTTCGATTCCATCAAGGGAAAAGGGGAGGCTGTGATGTATTATCTGTTCAGCGACGGCCCCGAAGGTCCTGCTGACGGCAGTTACAGCCACCTGCCCAGTGACAAATCTTTCTCTGATGTTCCGGAACTTTTCATCTGGGCATCCGGAAAGATCTTTATCGGCTATTCTGAATCGGATGAGGGCCATGTAGGCGATAAATACGACTTGGTTGACGGTGTGATACAGGTCAGGAATACCGGCACCCATAAATACGAATTTAAACTGGATATCAACAGTGAAGAACAAAAGAAACTTAAAGGTTATGCCAACCTGCAGCTGACACCCATCGTTATCGAGGACAAAAAATCTCTTAACCTCAACTCCCTGATCAAATAAAGGTGACTTTCCAAAAAAACGCCGTGATCCGCGGCGTTTTCTTTCTGAGGAACCAACAGAAAGGATTCCGTAAAAAAGATCATTGTCCCTGAAAAAAAATTGCGATTTTTACCCGCAGAGAAACATTTGACCAGTTATTACGTTAACTAACCTATACAGATTCTATTTTACTTAAACTTAAATCGATCATTATGAACAAAAGGAAATAACGGCTTATGTCAACCTTAAGCTTACCCCTATGATATTCGATTCCAAAAAGAAGTCTTTTCAGGTAAATTTTTGGACACGGTAAATGATTACTTTTTATAAAGAAAAAACGCCGCGATCTGCGGCGTTTTTTTTTGGGGGGGAGGAAGAAGGATAATATATCAAAGCTTCAGGGGCTTCATCTTTTTGAAGGGGGTCAGCCCCACTCCTTCAGCCGCTGTGCGGTATGCTTTCCACTCATGATCCAGGAAGTTCTGAATGCGTTGCACCGTACGGGTGATGAGTTTGTCCGACTGCTTCAGCACCAGTTTCTGGGTCGCGTTGAGCGGCTCGATCTCATACATCATGGAATAGAGGCCCCGCAGCCGGGAAGTTACAAGATTCGGGTTGCGGAAGATACCCTGTACATTCTCATCCGGGAAAAGAACGCTCTTGATGGCTTTCAGTGAGTCGGAGGTCACTTTGGCTGTTTTCCGGAATGCTTTGTAAGCAGAATCTTTCTTATCGGCATTCATTTTCTGTACCTCCTGCATGATCTTCTCACACGACCGGATATTGTCCACGGCATCTGCCAGCACCTCCATTTTTTTCATCACCGGCTCATACAGCTTGCGGTTGGCGACGATCACCTGCGGGTCAATGTTGAGGCGGGGATCCCCTTTGACGGTGATCATCGTCGAATCCTTCTGTTTCTCATAGGAAAATACAAGTTTGTAGGTTCCCGGCAGCACATAACCGCCACCGCCCCGCTGGCTCCCCGGCCGCTGACGGCGGGGAGACCCCGGAAAACGGTAACCTTTTCTGTCAAGAAACCAGTGAAGACGGTTGATCCCGCTCGTGGGGGTATCCGTCAGGGTACGTACCGTATCACCCTGGCTGTTGATCACCCATACTTTCACTTTTTTCTCCTTTTTCTTATCTCCTTCTGATCTCTTCTCAGGATTCCCTTCTTTTACGGCATAGGTGATCGTTGCTCCGGGCATCCTGTTCTCGCCGGAGAAATAAGTATCTCCGCCGCTGAAATAACCGGGTGCATTCTTGCGGCTCACCTCCCAGGCTTCCGGCGGATCGAAGACATGTAGCGGTTGATCCAGGAGAGAGATCCCGTCATGGGCGAGGGCCCGCAGCGGACGGATATCGTCCAGGATCCATACGGCCCGGCCAAAGGTTCCGACCACCAGGTCAGCCTCGCGCGGCTGTATGGCCAGGTCCATGGTGGATACACCGGCAGGATATCCCTCGGTCCAGTGGGTCCAGCTCTTGCCACCATCCAAACTCACGTACAAGCCGTTCTCGGTGCCCAGGAACATCAGCTTCGGCTCTACCGGGTCCTGGATGAAGGAGAGCACATAATTGCTCACATCCTCTCCGTCCACCATGCGCTCCCAGGTCTTGCCATAATTGGTCGTATGGTACAGATAGGGAGTAAAGTCATTGCGCCGATAGTTGTTGATCACCACAAAAGCCTCTCCGGCATGATAAGTGGAAGCCCTTATCTGGGGTATCCAGCTGCCTTGCGGCACATCCTTCAGTTTAGCAGAAAGGTTGGTCCAGGTCTTGCCGCCATCACGTGTAAGCTGCAGGTTGCCGTCATCGGTACCCACCCAGATCACACCCTTCTCCAGCGTACTGGGTGCTATGGCAATGATGGTCTCAAAATTCTCGGCCCCTGTCACATCATAAGTAAGTCCGCCGCTATACAGCTGTTTTAGTCTCGAGGTATCCCCGGTGGTCAGGTCCGGAGAGATCAGCTCCCAGGTAT
>JALVJE010000175.1 GCA_027028505.1 Bacteroidales bacterium | reverse complement strand
GATACCAGGTCGCCCACCCTGGTGTTCTCCATCGTGCGGGCATTCTCCTCGCCGGTCATGTTGATCAGGGGATACTCCTCCCCTTTGGTCCACGACGCATCTGTGGAGAAAAAGGAGGACATGATGCCGGGGTCGAAGCCCAGGTTTTTCCGGATGGCCTCGTGCAGTGTCAGGAGGGTCTGGTCGCCCCGCACCTGGATATCACAGACAAATCCGTCGTCCTCTCCCGATAACATCCTGAATGTGAATACCTGTGACATGATAAACAAAGATAGGAAAAAAGTTTGTGGTTTGTAGTTCATAGTTCATAGTTCGTGGTTCGTAGTTCGTAGTAAATAGTGCTAAGTGTTCTCTCTCCGTTCAGGGACGCTGTGTTGAGTGGTCAGACTAGTGTAAAGTCAACCTTAAGACAACGCATTACATAGCCTGCCCGCTCCCCTGACCCCCTGGTACCTCCGCCATCCTTCGACAAGCTCAGGAACCTGCTACGGTACCCAAGGAAGGGGGAACCCTAACCCACACTGGCTATTGATCTGTGGGCGGACATCCCCTTTAGGGGACCGAGGGGGCGCGAAGGGTAAAAGTTGTACTGGATGCGTCATAATTAAGTTGACATGACACTAGTTGGGGGTTGACAATTTTTAGATCTTAGGTTTGCCCGAGGGTTCGGATCGCAGGGAAGGCTGTACTGTCCTGTGGCAGAGCGGAAAATGAAAAACTATAAAAAAACTTTTGTAAAAGTTCTTTCAAAGTTTTATCAGAAAATCTATCGTATCGATGTTGTCAGCATAGTCCCAGAGTTCCGGAAACTGGCTCTGTCCGAATGGGATAGGGTTGAGGTGCGCCTGTGTATTGCCCACCAGGCACTGGATCTTATCTACGTAGTTATCTACGTAGTTAACTACGTAGTTGATGTTTTTGTAGTGTTCGTAGAAAAGCATGCCGATGGGAGAGGCGAGAGCTGTATCCTCTGTGAGCAGGAGGTTCCCGGCATCGAGGAAAGAGGTCCCGTCAGTGGCCAGCACGGCCCGCTGGTACTGCAGGTTGTGCAGGTAGCCGGGGAGAGAGTTGACCCGGTCGAAACGACGGAAAAAGGGAAAGAGTTGTTTTTCGATGTCATAGTCTGCGGGCACAAAGATCTTTGAGACGTTGCGGCAGCCCAGGCCATAGTACCAGAAGATATCGCGGGCCAGTCCTGCCAGTTCTTCTTCCGTCTCGGTGCCGTCAAGGAGAGCCAGGCTGTTCCGGTTACGGCGGATGATGGCAGGGAGACCCCGGTAGTAGTGTTCGAAGTAGCGGGCGGTGTTGTCGCTGCCGGTGGCGATGATGGCGTCGGCGTGGCGGGGCCGCTCGCGGGTGAAGCGAATAAGAGACTCGAAGGTCGGCTCCAGCCCGGTGAGGATGAGGGCGACGAGGCGGTGGAGGCCCGCGTCGCGCGAGGAGGTGCGCACGGTGAGACGGTGGCCGCTGATCAGGACGCTGAGCATGTCATGGAAGCCCACCATGGGGATGTTGCCGGCCATGATGACCACCACCTCTTTGCCGCCGGGGGAGGTGGGCAGCTGCGGGTAGCGGGCGGTCCACTGCTGCAGGTTCTCTTCGGTGAGGACGGTGCCCAGCGCCAGCAGGGCATGCCGCACATTCTCCTCGTCGAACCAGGGGTTGGCGTTGCGTGCCAGGGGGAGGGCTGTGGTGAGGCGGGCCACCGCCGCCTCGTCGCCTGCGGGCAGGGCCGTTTCCTTACCGGCAGCCCGCAGCATCACCCTGCCCAGCCGCGCAAAGGCCGCTATCCGCCGCTCCAGAGGTATCGTTTCCATCAACGGCGAAGATACGGAAAAAAGCTAAAGCCGCGGCAGCCAGAGAGGGCCTCGCTTTCCCCCAAGCAGAGAGGGTCTCGCTTTGAGCGAGGCCCTCACTTGGCGGGGGGGAGCGTTCTCACTGGCCGCGGCTGCGCCCGATTTTGAAATTCCCCGAAAAAACCTTAATTTTTCTCCTGAAAAACCGGTTTGTATCCAGATACCCGTGCAATTTCAGGAAGGATATATCTACCACATCTTCAATCAGGGGAATAACCGGAGAAAGATCTTTTTCTCAAGGAGGAACTATCTCTTTTTCACCGGGAAGATCCGGATGTATATCCAACCCTACGCCGATATCCTGGCCTGGTGCCTGATGCCAAACCATTTCCACCTGATGGTGCGGGTGAATCATCTGGAGCGGCCGGTAGCGGCCTTTCCCCAAAGCAGATCGTCGCTCAAGACAAGAACCCTGAATGATTCGATCGGACTGATGCTGCGCTCCTACACCAGTGCCATCAACAAACCCAGAATCAGCAATAGAAAATCGCAAGCGCTTTTCATTGCTGATCGATTAAGGATTTCATCGGTTTAGGCTTACACCAAAACCGTGAACTCCTAGATCGGGGTTAACCCCAGCTAACGCATTAGTTCAGCTAATTTTCAGCTTCCTAATGCGTAATCTGGGATAAACAGGAGAAGAGCTCGGGCTCACTGTTCCGGAAACAGACCAAGGCCGACTGTGTCAACTGTCCCAAAGGGGTGGATCCCCCCTGGTATGATGTTGACGGGGTGATGCAGGGGGCGGTCAGGCCGCCGGACCGCCGCTATCCGCAGGTGTTGTTCAATTACATCCACGAAAACCCGGTGAAAGCGGGTCTGGAGATGGACCCTGCCGCGTGGGAGTTCTCCTCGGCCGCCGCCTATGCCGGCCGCCGGCAAAGCATCCTTGCCAACATGGAAGCGGCGGCAGAGTATGGGCTGGTGTACAAATGGTGAGACCGGCCAATGATCAATGATCAGACAATAGAAATCGTTACGATTTTCTGTTGCTGATTTTGGGATTATTTTATTTTGATATAATCTTTCAGCTTAAAAAGGAATATCACCGGATTGTCATCCTCGTGCAATGCTTCCAGGGGTTTTAACCGGCTCGCTATCTCTGCAGGAATGTTTTCGTGTGTACTTTTATAATCCCTGATCATTTTTTGCAGATCCGGAACCGGAATATAAAGAGAGACCTCGCCGTCGGGGTGCCAGGATAAGTGTTGAAACATTTTTTCCGGTATCATGCCATAGAGGTCATCA
>JALVJE010000174.1 GCA_027028505.1 Bacteroidales bacterium | reverse complement strand
TAACTGATGCCGGCATAGTATTTGGCCAGATTGGCGGCCTTGGTCATTTTGTATTCATCGATGATATCCAGAAAACCGGGATTGTTCCCGTCGCCGTTCAGGGCCAGATTGAAAGAATCCCGCTCGAAATATTTTTCAGCCACGAACATCTGGGAAAGCGCTTCCTTCTGTCTGGGAGCGATGACCATCTTCTTGAAAAAGACAAAACCCACCACTACCAGAACAATGACAAGCGCACCGATGGTCAGCTGTTTCTGATAGTTCTCAATAAAAAGTTCGGTTTTGGTCAAAGCGTCCTCAAAATTCTCCAGCCGCTTGTCCGCTTCTTCTATCTTCTTTTTCGTTGCTTTTTTCGCCATGTTCCTTTTGTTTAGATTTCCCGCAAAAGTAATGGTTTTGTTTCTTTTATGAAACGGTGTCTTCATATTTTTATACTTTTGTTTGATCAACTGAGACCTGTACGCATGGAACAATTGTATATCAGCAAGTTATCTCTTGTACAATTTAAAAATTATGAAGAGGCCTCCCTGGAGTTCTCTCCCCGGATCAATTGTTTCGTCGGGGACAACGGTGTGGGAAAGACCAATCTCCTGGATGCCATCCACTACCTATCGCTGACGAAAAGTTTTTTCAACAACGTCGATCAGCAGAATATCCGCCACGGACAGGAGGTTTTTGTCATTCAGGGAGAATTTATCCGGGGAGATCACACGGAAAAGATCTTCTGCAGCGTACGGACAGGGAAGAAGAAGATCTGCAAACGCAACAACAAGGACTATGAGCGTTTCTCCGACCACATTGGCCTGCTGCCGGTGGTGATGATCTCGCCGGCCGACAGCAGTCTGATCCTGGAAGGCAGCGAGCAGCGGCGCCGGTTCATCGACACGGTCATCTCCCTCTACGACCGTCCTTACCTGCAGGCTCTCCTGCGGTACAACCGGGCGCTGATGCAACGCAACAAACTGCTGAAACAACTGGAGTTCAAACGGGAAACGGATGCCGGCGAACTGGAGCTGTGGGACAACCAACTGATCATTCCCGGCAACGAGATCCACGAGAAAAGAAAAGAACTGGTACGGAAACTGGTGCCCGTCTTCCAGGAATACTACGATCATATCTCCGAAGGAAAAGAGAAGGTAGGGCTCGAATACCGCTCGCCCCTGCTGGAACGCTCCTTTGAAGACATCCTCCTGCAAAACCGGGAGAAAGACCGGGTGCTGCAGTACACTACGGCAGGGGTGCACAAGGACGACCTGGTGATGACCCTCGACGGCTACCCCATAAAAAAAACAGGATCGCAGGGGCAGCAGAAGACCTTCCTGGTGGCCCTGAAATTTGCCAAGTTCGGGTTTATCCGCGACCTCACCGGGGTAAAACCCATTTTGCTCCTGGACGATATTTTTGATAAATTTGATGCCCGCAGGGTCTATCAGATCATCCGGATGGTCGCCCGTCATGAGTTTGGGCAAATCTTCATCACCGACACCGACGCCGGACACCTGAAAAAGATCCTGAGCGAGGTGGGAACGGAGCATAGGATATTTAAGATCAATAATGAAATTAGTATAATCTGAAACTATAGATCAAATAATAATCAAAAGATCAATGAAGAGATAATGCGAATAGATGAAGATCCTTTGCGGTACTTTGCGTGCAGCTTTGCGGTCCTTTGCGTAACAGCTCAACACACAAAATTACAGGTTGTTACGCGAAGATACGCAAAGAAGCCGCTGAGTTGCGCAAAGGGATGCTACCTTATAATCTGAGACATTTTTAACTCGTAACTCCAAACTCGTAACTCCAAACTTCTTTTATGAAACGTTCCAACACAGAGAGCATAGCAGAGGTGATCAGACAGTACCTGCAGGAGATGCAGATAGAACGTAAGATCAAGGAGGTGGGACTGACCTCCGAGTGGGAGGAGGTGGTGGGAAAGATCATCGCCTCCAAGACGGAAAAGATCACCATCCGCGACGGGATCATGTATGTCCATATCCGCTCATCGGTGGTCAAAAGTGAACTGATGATGATCCGGGAGGAGCTGGTCAGAGCCCTGAACGAGAAGGCGGGAGAAGAGTTGATAAAGGGAATTGTGTTTAAGTAAAAAGGCATCCGCCGCCGCTCCTTCGGAGCTTTGGCGGACGAGGAAAGGCAAAATATCGCGAGCGTCAGCGAGCTAATTTCGTGAGCGCAGCAAACCATGAAAATAACTTTGAATGATGAATGGGAAATATAATAAAAGCTTAACGGTTGTATTTTTATTTTTACTGACGGCCACCCTTCTCCAGGCCAAGGATCCGCCGCGGTTGACGGTGATGTTCTACAATACGGAGAACCTGTTCGACACGATGGATGATCCGGCAACGGCGGATGATGAGTTCACGCCCACCGGCGCGAAAGCCTGGACACAGGAGAGATATGAGAAAAAGCTGGAGGATCTCTCCAGAGTAATCGCGGGGGTGGTGCCGAAAGGCCTCCCCGCGCTCATCGGTCTGGCAGAGGTGGAGAACCGCCGGGTGCTGGAGGATCTGATCCATACCGGCAGACTGAAGAAAGCGGACTACGGGATCGTCCATGAGGAGAGCCCCGACAGGAGAGGCATCGATGTGGCACTGCTGTACGATCCTGCGAAATTCAGGTACCTCTCCCACCGGGCCATCCGTATCAATTTCCCCCGCGACACGACGAAGGTGCGGGACATCCTCTACGTGAAGGGCCGGGCGGACGGCGAGATGCTGCACATCTTCGTTAACCACTGGAAATCCCGCAGCGGAGGCATCCGGGCCACGGAACAGATGCGCGTCTTTACGGCCGTGGTGCTGCGCCGCACGGTCGACTCGATCCTCAACTTTGAGCCGCAGGCGAAGATCCTCATCATGGGCGATCTCAACGACGAGCCCACCAACATGAGCGTCATGCAGATCCTGATGGCGACCGACAAACGCAAGAACATCGGCCGCCGCGACCTGTACAACCTGATGTATGACATGCACAACCTGCATGACACAGGCACTTACAGCTACAAGGGGAGATGGCTGATGCTGGACCAGATCATCCTCTCCTACCCTTTCCTGCTGGACCGGGAAGGATGGCACACCCCCTACA
>JALVJE010000173.1 GCA_027028505.1 Bacteroidales bacterium | reverse complement strand
GGGTGAAAGACCCGCAGGAGATGATGGGGAAGATCGATGCGCTGATCGTGGACCATCGCCATGCCAAATACCATCTGCCGGCAGCACTCCCTTTTGTAGAGGCAGGAGTGCCTACCTTTGTAGATAAACCTTTCTGTTACAGGGTGGACGAAGGAAAAGCTTTTCTTGAGAAAGCAATGGAGAAAGGTACGCCGGTGACTTCTTACAGTAGTATTGCACAAAGCGCTGCTACCTTCGATATCCGCGAGCAGGTACAGGGGATGCAGGACATCGAACAGGTGGTACGCTATGGGGTGAATCATGTAGGTATGCATAACAAGTACGGGGGAATATTCTTTTACGGAGAACATACCGTACAACCGTTAATGTATATCTTCGGAGATGATATCCGGGAGGTGCGTATGACGGAAAACGGCGGCAACTGGACCGCCAGCATGGCCTATGAGAACGGCTTGCTGGCCACTCTGGTATTCACCAAAGAGCACTATGGATGGGAGACATACGTGACCGTGAAAAAAGGGGTGGAGAAACTGGTCTCCCGCGAGCCGGAACCCGATCCTCCCCGTAACATCACCGATATGGTGGAAATGTTTCGGACGGGGAAATTACCCCGCACCTATCAAAGCATCCTGGATGGCGTATCGGTGCTCGAAGCCATGGAAAGATCGGTGGAGAGTAAAAAATGGGAAGAGGTTAAATTTGTAAAGATCTGACAGGCCTTCCCCCGTAGATCAGGAGGCTGCAAGTTTATCCAGTACCTTCAGGTATATCCGCGGATCGGGACGGTAGCGGAAGTTATTGGTCTCGTGGGTGAATAGGATCTCTCCCTTTTCATCGGTGATGATCAGGGTGGGATAGACCGTGTCCGAATGGAAACCGAACAGATGTAGCCCGGCCGGCGTGCCGCTCTTATGAAGGATCCCCAGCTTACGGGCTGCCTTGTTGCCGGGATCGGTCAGGAAATGAAAGGGAGCCTCGTATTTTGAAGACAGCTTTTGGGACAGACCATGAGGCTGGGGACTGATGATATACACTTCTACGCCTCTTTTTTGCAGTTCGTCATAATATCCGGAAAGCTCTTTGATCTGTGCCATGCTATGGGTGGACCAGTTGCCCGGATAGAAAAGGAGCAGGCTCCTGTGTCCTTTCAGCTGTGAAGAGTCAAAAGGCTTATGGTCCAGGGTCTGCAGACTGAATTCCGGCAGGATCTGCCCTTCCCGGATATGCTCGCTGGCTATCCGTCCCAGACTGGAATACCATGTTTCATAAAGAAACCAAAAGATGTAAGTGAGGGCCGCCAGCCAAACGGTGGTTTTGTCCGGCTCCCAGGTATGGATGAAAGCCGGGAGCATGGTAAGGATAAATCCCAGCAGAATGAGATAGGAAACCATCCACAGCTTACCGGTACGGGGCCTGGGTTGAACATAACTCAGGATATAATACAGGAATGGGAAAAATACGGAGATCTCCACACCCAGCCAGCCCCAGGAAAATGGTTCAGATAAAAGCCAGTAGGTCGCAATGATCAGGACTATAGCCAGATAGTTGACAAAGAGTGTGATAAATATGGATTTCAGCCTGTTCATTGTTCCATCGTTTTATTCTTATCAAATGTAATAAAAATCCCTGTGTTTTGTCATAGAAAAAAGATCATTCCTGCAGGGAGATGTAAGGGGAGGGATACCGGGAAAAGGGAGGGGGCCTGTTCGGTCTTTCTATTCCCGTATTTTATCCAGGGTCTTCCGGTCAAAGTCTCCCTTTTTCTTATACTGTGTGGGGGTCATGCCGGTAAGCCTTTTGAACTGGGCCGACAGGTGGTGCACACTGCTGAATCCCGTTTTCCAGGCGATCTCACTGAGGGTCAGTTCGCCGTAGGAAAGCAGTTCCTTGACCCTCTCGATGCGCTGCAGGATATAGAATTTCTCGACAGTGATCTTTTCCCGCGAAGAAAAAAGGGAAGAGAGGTATTTGTAATCATAGGGCAGGATATCCGCCAGGTACCGGGAGAGTGCCACATCCTCCAAGGGCTCCTCGGAGTGATGGATCAGCCGTACAATGGCCGCTTTCACATCTTTGACGATCTGCTGTTCCCTGTCGATGACCAGGGCGAAGCCGTTCTCCTGCAGGGCTTCGGCAATTTTTTGAAGGTCTTCTTCCGTGGGCTCTCCTTCGATGACCGCTTTCCCCAGTTCTACCTCATCTACCTGCCAGTGCAGTTTCTCCAGTTCTGCGCGGACCGTACTTATGCAGCGGTCACAGACCATGTTCTTGATATGCAGGATGGTGGTACCCATGATTTTGTTCCCCGGTTCACTACAAATATAGCAAATCCTCTGTGCAAAGTGTTGTGAACAGGGTATATTAATTCCGGATTACGCATTAACTCCACACTCCACATGCCGCAAATCTACGATTTGCGAGCCCGTCCGAACGGATGTTCATCCGGGCGGGCATCCTCGCAATTCCGGAAATCGATTTCCAGAATTGCAGGACTCCACACTTCTTCAAGGGTGCTGGTTGCTGGTTGCTGGTTACTGGTTACTGGGTGCTCCACTTTAAGTACTTTAAGTACTCTAAGTACTCCACACTCCACACTTCACACTCCACACTTATTATGTGGTCAGGGGGGCGGGCGGGACAAGCTTGATAATGCCTTGTTTTATGGTTGACTTGATTTTGGGTTATTATTGTGGATTCACCCCCGGGGAGGGAAAGGCTAGGCTTCGGTATTTTCTTCTTCTTCCTCTTCCATGCGGGTGCGTTGGATCCTGCCCCATACAGCTGTAGAGGGAATGACAAAGATAGCGGTGGGGATGGTTGATTTGGCCGGCAGGGGTGTGCCTTTGAGGCTGTGGACGCCGAAGGTGAGGGTCAGCGACACCATCGAGGGAATAACACAGGCGAGGATCAGAGCCAGCGTGCGGCGCCGCACCTCGCGGGCCAACCGTTCGCTCATCTTCATTATGATCCCGCCGAAGAAAAAGGTGTAAGTGCCCTGCTTGAGGGCGGCAGTAGTAGCCCACAGTGCTGCATGTGCCGGACCATACTCATCTTTCTTGCCGAAAAAGTTGATCGAGAAAACGACAAGGGCCATGACAAGAGCCCCGATGCGCCCCATGCGGTAATCCACATAGTTGCTGCCTTTATCGAGAGCCTCCTGAACACGGCGGCGTATAAATCCTTGTTTTTCCTCTGCCATTTTTCTTCCGGGAAGAATGATAAACGGCAAAGCTAACACTTTTTCTTTTACCCTGAGCCGGCAGAAGTTACTCCTTTTTTACATGACTGATCTGGAAACGGGCGGAGAACAGGATGCGTTGATCGCGGGCGGTGGAGCCGTCTTTTTCAAATTTTCTTCCATACTGGTAATCGAGTCCGAATTGCAGGACATTGGTATGGAAAACTGTGTATATGGCTTGTACGACGGCATATTCTGAACGGTGGAAAGCATTGTCCATTTGTCCCGGTGTGTTGTGCTGACGTGTACCGCTGTAACCTCCGGAGAAGGCCCAGTGAGTATTCAGGTAATGGTTGTAGAAAGCTACAAATCCCCATTGAAAAGGTACGGTGGCCTGCAGGCTGGCCGTGGGGGTGATCTCTACCCCGCCGTCATTGTTGTACCCGGCATAACCGTGGCCGAAGACCGTCTGCAGGTTGAACATCCCCTTTCTCTGCAGGACATACAGGTTGCTCGTGAGGTTGACAGCCCAGCCGAAAAGATTGTGGGAGGTTGCCTGCTCCGTCTGCTGGCTGATCACATCATAGGAGAGCATACGTAACATGCCGGCAGCGCGTACATGGCCCCACTCACCTTGTCGCGTATACCGCATGACAAGGTCGGGGATGATCTCCTTGGACTGTACATTCAGAAGAGCAGGGTCGATCTGGCGGATATATCCGGGATCGATCTCGGAGCCGGGCAGCTCAAGAGATACCTCCAAGATATTGTATTGATTCAAGGCATGGGTATAGCGGATCATCACGGAGGGTAGCAGGGCCATCCCCGACGGGCCCCACCAGTCAAAAATATTGGGGAAACAACTCAGGTCGATAAAAGTAGACCAGTCCTTGCCGAGGCGGAAAGGCCCCCAGTCACCGTAGGCCAGCCGGAAACGAAAAGTGGTCTCACCGGCCTGTGCTCCCATGCCGAAAAGGTCGAACTCAAAACGCAGCCGCATGGGCCCCCACCGGTGTTTGGTCGGCAAAACCCCCTAGAATTTGAAAGTGGACTGACGCAGACTGAAGTAGGTGTTGTTGGAACTGCCCCAGCCCGGATCAGAGGGGTGGACAGGGATCCTGGAAGGTCTGAAGCCACCGATCCAGGTAGGATCCATCTGGTTAAGGTCATGGATCACATCCAGATGCACCATGCCCCAGATGTTCAGCCACGGTTTGCCGGTGATGAACTTTGTGCTGTCCTGCCCTGCCAGAGGGAGCAGAAAACCTGCTAAAACAAATATCAGAATGAATGTCCTTAATGATCTCATGATTTCATGATTTTAGGTGATTGCTATTGCCCCATTTATTTAGTTCTCAGGTTATTCGTGAGGTTTTAACTAAAACCCGATAACGATACCGGCCGGGGGACCGTGGAAATCATACTCCACGACCGTATGTATATCGGTCCCCGGAAAGATGGTATGTAGGGAGAATCGTTCGTAACCTATGATAAGAACAACGGTGACGAAAATTCTGTTCCCATTCTTTACTTTGCTGAAAAATGAAAAAGAGAGCTCCCGGAGTTCAGTATTCCGGGAGTCTCTGTCAAAAGGGAAGATCTTTCCTAATGCTCAGCATCCTTCCACTCCAGTTGGTCACGGATGATGATCCAGGCTGGCTTGTTGAGGTAAGAAGTGAAACAGGTGACCGTGCCGGTATAGTCCATGAGACCGCTATCGTCGGCATATTCATGAAGACCGTCTGCGTCCTTGTATTGCACGATGTAACCGTTCCCTGATTTCATTGCCTGTATAAATTCATTGTCATTTCTTTGCAGGATCACAAAGTCATCATCCTTTTTCATCTCTTCCAGGGCTTTCATCACCACATCCGGTTGAGGATCTTTAATTTTGGATCCGTCCACTTTTTCCAGCACCAGGACCACGGTTTTACTCCCGGCCTGGCTCTCCCGTATGCTTTCATGCACCGCTTTGGCGGCCTCTTCACCCCCGGCCTCGCGGGCGATCTTTTCAGCGACATTGGAATATTGTTCCAGGATCTTGTCGGAATTATCAGACATTTTTCTGACAGCTTTGTGGAATGCCAGCCCCATGAGTGAGAAAAGTAACAGAAGTACCGCCAGAATGATGGCGATGATCTTGGAGGTTTCAGGCTTTCCTTTCAGAACCCCCCTTAAAGCCAGATAAAGCATCCACAGGGCATACAGATTGATAAGCAGGCTCACGAGGGTGTGCAGGAACCCCGAAAAGATCAGAAAACCGAAAACCGCCTGTACGGGCATCAGTACCATCATGTCGGCCGTCACCCGTACGTTGGCTTCATAGTCGGTGCTGCCGCCGGCGATGGATGAGATGACCAGCAGGATCACCCCGCCGAGGAACAGGCCGATCAGCGCACCGATGACCGTGCCTATCAGCGCCATGATCCCCACACCGCTGCCCATGAGAAATCCCATTGAGCCCCCGATGGCAGATAAACCTAGGATGCTCCAGAGCAGCCGGAAGACACCGGCGACCGTACCGTAAATAAGTGCTTTGATAATAGGCTCACCCATGCCGCCGCTGACCGGCATGGTGGAAAAATGCTCTTTGGGTTGCAACAAGGCCCCCTTGGCATCAGCCATCATCTTCTGAAAAGAGAAGCTACCCCCTGCTTTGGGTTGTTCATTTTGTTCTGTCATGATCGGTAATTTTTTAAAGTTGGTATTTGGTTGAGTAAATATCAGAAAAAATAGTAGCAAACCCAAAAAAAAATGCCACTGTAGAAGGGTGTGGCATTTTTCGTAGGTAATCTTCAGGAAAATATATTCTCAGTCTGGTGATCCGGCATGGTGGATCTTAAAGGTACGGTATCCGAAAATGGCAATGACTACAAAGCTGATGAAGGGCAGGATGAAAGAGGCATTGACGGCAGGCAGGGGGCCTACCGTGCCCAGATCGATGATATGTCCCTGCAGAGGAGGCATCAGTGCACCCCCGACGATGGCCATGACCAGCCCGGCTGCTCCCAGCTTGGCATCGTCGTTGTTCATCCCTTTCAGGGAGATCCCGTAGATGGTAGGGAACATGATCGACATGAAGAGCGAAGTGGCCATCAGGGCATAGAGGCCGGTCATACCCTGGATAAAGATCGCGCCGGTGGTGGTGAGCATACCACCCACAGCAAAAAGGAAAAGCAGTTTGCCGGGCTCGATATATTTCATCAGGTAAGTGCCGATGAACCGGCCGCTGACAAAGATGATCATGGCAATGATATTGAACTCCTCACCCTGGGCCTTGGTGAAGCCCAGATGCTCGGCATACTGGATGATGAAGGTCCAGCACATGATCTGGGCCCCTACATAAAAGACCTGTGCGATAACCCCTTCACGGTATTTGCGGTAGGCAGGCAGTGTGAAGAGACGGCGGAAGATCTCGCGGGTGGAGGTATGTACCTGGCTTTTGTTCTTCGGCATGTTGTACACGGCGATCAGGATGAAGACGATCACCACGACCACACCGAGGATGACATAAGGGTCACGGATGACCACCAGATCATGGGCACGGATCACTGCCTTCTGGGCAGCAGCAAGGGTGGGGTAGATGAGGTTGCCGGCGGCGTCCCGCTCGTCGGAATGCAGCAGGGCCAGGATGAAATGCGTGGCAACGATCATCCCCAGCAAAGAGCCCAGCGGGTTGAACGACTGGGCAAAGTTAAGACGCCGTGTGGCGGTCTTTTCACTCCCCATGGAGAGGATGTAAGGATTGGCAGTAGTCTCCAGAAAGGCCAGACCGAAGGTGAGGATATAGTATGCTACCAGGAAGAACCCGAACATCTCGAAATTGGCTGCCGGCCAGAATAGAAAAGCCCCTGTGGCATATAACCCGAGTCCGATAAGAATACCTGTCTTGTAGGAATACCTTTTCACCACCAGCGCGGCAGGAATGGCCATCGTGGCATATCCGCCGTAAAAAGCGAACTGCACCAGGGCGGCTTTGGCGGCCGAGATCTCCATGACCGTCTGAAAAGCAGCCACCAGCGGATTGGTGATATCGTTGGCAAAGCCCCACAGCGGGAAAAGGATGGTGATAAGAATAAATGGAACGAGATACTCTCTCGGTACAACACGGTCATCAGAACCGTGGTAAACGATCGGGTCTTGAGCCATGATCACAGGATTTAATGAAGGTTCAAAAATAAAACTTTTTCCCCGAAAATATAATGTGGACCCGGTCGCTTCCTTGTGATCTTTACAAAGTACAAAGTATTGTATCTAAGATCAGACCCCTGGTAAGATCCATAGGCAAGGGTATCTGCAACTCCTGGTATCCGAAAGCTCAGAAAAAATTTTCAACCCGTGCTCTTTTTAGTCTCATGGAGGAGGTCCATTACCTGCCGATGAACGATGCTTACAAAAAGTTCGAAGCGACTTTCGACACCTGGAAACAGAATACCGAACAGATCGATGATGTGTATAGAATTTTTGAAAATAACGAGATAAAACGTCCTTACTGAAAAATTGGTCTTCGTTTTTGAAAAAATCATTCCTTTTTTTACTTTTGCCCTGCCTCAAAGAAGAGGTTTATTAAGGTACTCCGGAGAGGTGGGAGAGTGGCTTAATCCACCAGTTTGCTAAACTGGCGTACGGGTAACCGTACCGGGGGTTCGAATCCCCCCCTCTCCGCAACAAAAAAGGCCCGCGTAAGCGGGTTTTTTTTATTCCTGACGACAGAGACCGAACTTGTTCGGATCTATGGAGGAAGGAATAAAAAAAGCTAAAATATTTTGGCCTTTTTTGTTGCAAGGCCCCCTTGACCGGGATCATGTCAATAATCCCCCCCCTCTCCGCTGAGCAAAAAAGCAAAATAAAGCAAATCCTTGTAAGTCAGAACTTACGGGGATTTTTTGTAAGCAGGATAAGGCAGAAAAAAGCATAAAAATACCCCCTTTTTAGCGGATTTGCAGCGGACTTGGTTTTCATGCTTCTCAAGTCCTCTTTTTCGAGTGTAACCATTAATTACACAGGGTAATACGAGTTATAAACTCAAAAATAAAGTCCGCTTTTTAGCCAAAGACAGCATTTTTCAAGATGCCGCAAGATGCTTTAAATCACCGCATTTTGCTTTTATTCAAAAACCGCAAAAGAGAACTTATAGCAATATTTTTCAAACAAAAAATTTATAGCTATGAGCATTCAGAAAAACACCAAAATCTTATGCTTTATCAAAGCAAACAAATTAAAGCAAAACGGAGAAGCTCCGGTATTTGTCCGTATTACTTATGATAATACAAGAACCGAATTTGGGATTAGGGAAAGCATTGACCCAAAATTATGGAACAAAGAAAAAGAACGGGCAAAAGGTAATTCAAAAAACGCAAAAAGAATCAATGAGCTCTTGACTTCCGCAATGCAACACCCTAAAAATTATTTTGGACGATTTCGTACAGTTCCCGTTGCTGTTCGTCCATTCCCAATAGCTTCTTCTTTATGTGTTTTGAGTCGGGTAACTGATAGGTTATTTGATACATATTGTGTGTGAGTTCTGCCGCTTTTTTTACGGAGAGTGAAGATTTTTCCTGGTAAAGAACCCGTTCTAGTTCCTTGTAAATACTGTATGCCGTGAAGCTGATACAAATGTGTGCTTCGATCCTGTCCCTAAGCTGGTGGTAAATGGGACGTATCCTTAAGTCTGTTTTGGACATCCGGAAAGCTCTTTCAATATGCCATAAATTCTGATAGTTTTCAGTTACTTCTTTGTCGCTTAACTTTGTATTGGTAATGTATCCTTTCAGCCCATCCCATTGCTGATCCTGTTCAAATTTTTCGTAATCTATCTTAATGGTAACTTCTCCTTCTAACTTCAAATATTTGTTGT
>JALVJE010000172.1 GCA_027028505.1 Bacteroidales bacterium | reverse complement strand
TTGCCAACATGATCAATGATAAGGATTCCCTCAACGTTATGGATTTTGAATATATCTACAACGGTGCTGGGGTAGGGATTGCTGACCTCAATAACGACGGCTTCCAGGATATCATCTTTACCGGTAACCAGGTATCTCCCCGGGTATATCTGAACAAAGGGGATTTTAAGTTTGAGGATATTACTGCGGATTTCGTGGGACTTGACGATGGACAGTGGTACAGCGGTGTTACATTTGTCGATATCAACCGGGACGGTTGGCTCGATGTTTATCTGACCTGTACCGCATACAATGTGGCTCATCTCCGAAAGAACCGCTTTTACATTTGCCAGGGTCTTCAGGAGAACGGGCATCTGCGTTATGTGGACAAAGCCCACGAGTATGGTCTGGATGACGACAGCTATACGGTCAATGCTTCATTCTTTGATTATGACAATGACGGGGACCTCGACCTCTATCTGCTCAACAACTGGGTGAACGACCGTCTGTCGGCCAGCTATAGGCCCAAGAAAAATGACGGTACCGCCGTCAGCAACGATCACCTCTACCGCAACAACGGCGATGGGACCTTTACCAATGTGACCCTCCAAGCCGGGATCATCAACGAAGGCTTCGGCCTGGGGATCGCCATTGGGGATGTGAACAAAGACGGTTATCCCGATATTTACATCTCGGATGATTATATCTCCAACGATCTCCTCTATATCAATCAGCGCAACGGGACCTTCAAGAATGAGATCGGCAAATACATCTCTTATCAAACCAAGTCTTCCATGGGGGACGATATGGCCGATATCAATAACGACGGTTTCCCGGAGATCCTCACACTGGATATGTTCCCCGTACCTTACTATAAGAAAAAACAGACCATCAACGGTTTTGCTTATCTCTATTACCTGTATGATGAGAAGTATGGTTATGAGCATCAGTATTTACGGAACATGCTCCATCTGCACAACGGGCTTTTGTATGATTCTGTTTTGATCCCCTACAGTGAAGTGGGGCAGATGGCCGGAGTATTTGAGACAAACTGGTGCTGGTCACCACTGTTCGCCGATTTTGACAATGACGGCGATAAAGACCTCCTCGTGGCGGATGGCTATCCCAAGGACCTGACGGATAAGGACTGGACGTACTTCAAGGCTGAGACCTGGAACTATGTGGCAACCCGCGAGATGCTCATCGATAAGGCGCCGGTCATCAAGGTTCCGAATATTGCTTTTGAGAATGTGGGGGATTTTAAGTTTGTGGTCCGCTCGGACCAGTGGCTGGATGCGCCTCCTTCCTTTTCCTATGGGGCTGCTTTCGTGGACCTGGACAATGACGGTGACCTGGATTATGTCGTGAATAATATCAATGACAATGCTTTTGTTTTTAAAAACTATACCCGGGAGAAAAACAAGAAAAAAAGCAACTACCTCCGCATAAAACTCATCGGCAAAAAAGGAAATATGCGGGCCCTGGGAGCCAAAGTGGAGATATGGAGCGATACAACTTACCAGTTCCAGGAACAGTTCCTCTCCCGGGGGTATATCTCCTCGATGGATCCGGTCGTTCATTTCGGACTGGGAAGCCTTACACATGTTGATTCGGTGAAGGTGACCTGGCCTTCCACAAATTATGTTTCTTACGCTTATGATCTGGATGCCGATCAGACGGTGGAGATGGATGAGAAAGAGGCACGGCCGCCTGTGAGAAAGGAACCTCATTTCCATTATCTTTTTACGGAAAACAATTCGATACTGGACTATGTCCATGAGCAGAATGACTTTATTGATTTTTACGGGGTACAAAAGATCATCCCCCATAAGTTTTCACAGATCGGCCCCCGTATGGCAAAGGGAGATCTGAACGGAGATGGCCGGGACGATATTCTTATCGGTGCCACCAATGTGCTTCCTACGGAGGTCTTTTTCAGGAAAGGAGACCGTTTTGTCAGGGGAGAACTGAAAGGCCTGACGGAGCAGAAACCTTTCACGGAAGCCGGTTTTGCCATCGTGGATGTGGATGGTGACGGCGATAAGGACGTGATCACCATCGCCGGAGGATATGAACAAAAAGAAGATGAATACATCCATTACCTGTATCTGAACGAGAACGGTTCTTTCAAACGCCGGCCTTTGCCTGTCCCTCCTTTCCCGGCGTCTGTGGTACGGCCGTGTGATGTGGACCATGACGGGGATACGGACCTGTTTATCGGAGCCCGAGTCAAGAAAGATCATTATCCCTGCTCGGATGATTCCTGGTTATTGATCAACGAAGGAGGTCATTTTACAGAGAAAAAAAGATTCTCTCTCGGGATGGTGACAGATGCGGTCTGGAGTGATTATGACGGTGACGGCTGGGACGACCTGTGGGTCACCCGCGAGTGGGATGCAGTGGCCGTGCTGAGGAATGACCAAGGCCGCCGGCTCGTTCGGGAGGATCTGCCGGAGATCGGATCCAGGCACGGGTTCTGGTTCTCCATCGCAGCCGCTGACCTCGATGGCGATGGTGACAATGATTACCTGCTAGGGAACCTGGGAGAGAACCACCGTTTTACCATCAACGATAAATATCCGATGCGTTTGTATGTGCTCGATATTGATATGAACGGTACTCTCGACCCCATCTCGACAAGCTATTGGAAAGACCCAAAAGGAAAAATGACCGAATATCCGGTCAATTACCTGGATGAGTTGGAGGGACAGTCTTCCTGGTTCCTGAAAAAGTTCAAGGATTATGAATCGTTCAGCTATGTCTCTCTCCGGGAGATGTTCGACCCTTCGACGGCAAAAAGGATCGAAGATACCCTGTACGTGAACACTACCTCCAGTTCTATCCTGTGGAATGAGGAAGGTTCTTTCAGATGGGAGAAAATGCCCCGGTACGCGCAGATCTCACCCATCAAAAAGATGATCGTGCGTGATCTCAACCGTGACAGTCTGCCGGACGTGATCCTCGCCGGCAATGATTATTCCTACGAGGTGAGCACCGGTTACTTTGATGCCAACAAAGGGCAGGTGCTCTTCAGCCAAAACGGCAAGCCTGTCTGTGATCTGCAGCTCACTGTCCGCACAGGTCTGCTTCTGCAAGGGATGGTGCAGTCATTGCTGTTCTTCGACGGGGAACACCCCCTGCTCGTCGCCGGGTTCAACAGGGCTCCCGTAAAAGTGTTCACGGTCAACGGGAAGTAGAGCCGTTATTATTGCTCTCCCTTTGCTGTTGCCAGCACCCTCCGGAAATTCTTCGTTGTCACTTTGCGTGTGTTGTATTTCTTCATATACTCCTGATGTGCTTGGTCATCAGGGTAGCACTCATCCGCTCCGTAGGGATAGCTTTTCATGGCATGGAAGGGGAGGGGGGCCACGGTCTGTCCCGTGGCTGTGTTCAGATCGCCGTCCTTCACCCATCCCACACTGTGGATCAGGAAATCCCTTTTCCAACCGGCAGGTAAAGCAGGCAGACTGCCCGCATCAAAATCGATGATCGTTTCATCTCCCGCATTCTTGATGATGTATTTATCGTCCGCTTCCGTGAGCAACGGCAGGACATCCCCGTAACGGGTATAGGTGCCCGTGAGGTCCCGCCATTTCTGCCCTGTGGTCACCTGGCTGTAATCGAACCAATGGGGACCGTAACGGCCACCTTTCCGGTAAGTGCGGGAGAAACCCCTGTACCGGAGCCGGGCCGAAGAGGCCTGCATCTCTGTGGTACGGACCGGCACATCCGCCTCGCTGTTGGTGTAAAAGATGTGGTCCCAGTAGATCTGCATGTTGGTACGGATCCGCAATTTTACTATGGACACCGACGCAGGGATCCTGCCGGTGAGGTCTTCTACGATGGTCTTGTCCTTGCCCATCGGGAAGCTCAGGTTTTTGTCGATGGTGATCCACCGGCCCGACGGGTCCATCACCTGCAGATAAGGCGATACCAGCTGTATCTTTCCGGACTGGGCAATGGCAGCGTTGATGCTCGCATCCGAAGGGAAGATCCACCCATTGAGGAAGAGCACCAGCCGCTTGCTCTTGTCCACTTTGCCCAACGTCAGGATGAGATCATGCATCTCCATGATGCCCTGATACTGTGTGGGAGTCATGTTGGAGACATATTTATCATCCTTGCGGGAGAGGAGGGGCAGGAGATCTTCCCCGTCATCGTCTGTGGCAGCAACGGGAAGCAGTTGCTCTGTGGTCTCGTACAGCTTGTATCCCGGAGGGGGTGAAGGCATGAACCTTTCGTCGACGAAGATATCCACACTGTCCGGATGATCTACGGCGATGAGACGGACCTTGTCAAAATAGATGCTTTCCCACAGCTCGTCCGTGATGCGGATCTCATATTTGTTATCCCTGGGTCTCAGCATATCGCCCGGGATCTTGATGTAATCGACCGAGGGAGCGGAACCGGCATATTTCGTTGTCTTGTCTTCTCCCATGATCCCCAGGGGCATCCCCAGGGCGCTTCGCCACATGATATCCTTGACAAACTCAAATTCCTTCCCGTCCCAGGCATACAGAAAAGGACAGGATCCTTTCAGCTCCTGTTTTTCTATCAGGTCCTGGTCGGTATGAGGCAGGAAAATATTCTGCGGGACCCCGTTGGTCCAGAGGATACGGATCACATCGGCCTTGGTGTGAAAACCCAGACCGAAGAGCACCTCGGGCGAAGTGACCACTGCCGACTGGTACAGGTTGCCTGCCCTTACCTCTATTTTGGCCCCGATGCCATAGTAATTGTTTTTGCCGCTGCCTGTGCGGAGGCCCACCAGCTTCATCTTGAGAAAATGCAGGTTGTTGCCACCGTCATTGCGCAGCAGATGCAGGTTGCCGTCAGCACCGGTGAGCAATACATCCATATCCCCGTCCTCATTGTAATCAAAAGTGGCGATCCTGCGTCCCGTGGTTATCTTTTCCGGAAGGATGTTTTGGGTGATAAAAAGATGTCCGGAGGCATCGTTGTGGAAAAGAAGAACGCCGTTGCCTGTACCTTCCTGCGGAATACCTGCTGTCAGAAGGTCCAGGTACCCGTCATTGTCGATATCCGGAAAAGAAGCATCCAGTACTTTAACTTTTTGCAGGAGACGGTTCATATCTTCGGATCCCGTATCTTTTTTGAAATGACCGGTACCGTCGTTCAGCCAGAGCCCCGATTGTCCCGGCAGGGAGGATGAGATGAACAGATCGGGGAAACCGTCATTGTTGTAATCTCCGGCAGTCACCGACGTGGAACCGCCGGAGCTTTCCAGTCCGCAGGATGCCGTGATATCTTTGAAATGTCCCTGCCGTTGATTGGAAAAAAGGATGTTCGATCCGTTGTCGTTCACCACGAACAGATCAATGTCGCCGTCGTCGTCAAAATCTCCGAAAGTGGCATTGCGGCTGTTTACCATGCCTCCTGCCAGACCGGATGCCTGCGTCTGGTCGGAGAAGGTGCCGTCGGCATTGTTGCGGTACAGGAGGTTTGTGCCGGCCCGGAGAATATAAAGATCCAGGTCGCCGTCGTGATCATAGTCGAAGAACAGGGCCCGGTTGCCCTGCTCCGGATCCCCCACACCTGCTTGAACCGTTACATCTTCAAAAGTGCCCTGACCGGTGTTTTTGTACAGGATGTTTTTGCCTTCCCTGACAACATACAGATCGAGATGACCGTCGTTGTTGTAATCCGCAAAAATAGCGGCATATTCTTCCCCTTTATGCATGATCCCAGTCTCATTGGAAACATCATGGAATTTCCCCCAATCATTGTTGAGCAGCGCATGCTTCCATGTCCGGGCACCGTTGTCATACCAGGCTACGTACAGGTCGTTGTCACCATCCCCGTCATAATCGCTGACGGCAAGGGAGCTAAACCCTGCGATCGCTTCCCCGGCATGTGGGTGTTCCGGAAAATGCGGAACGTTCTCCCACGCGGAGGTGGTGACATCCGGAAAATGAATGGCAGCCAGTATGCTTTTCCAGTCTGTGACCTGGGTGATCTTTTTGTTCGTGTCGAATGTAATGACCGGCGACCCGATAAATCCCTGCGGTCCTTTGAGTTTTAGGATGCCTGCCTGATACACGGGAGTGACCTTGAGATAATTGTGGAAGATCATAAAGGGAGAGGCTGCTTCCTTTGTTTTCTTCTCCTGTAAAGCTTTGAGGGTCTTGTTGTAATATTCGATTGCCTCTTTTGGGAATTCCGGAAAGACCTTGCGCAGCTCTTCCAACTGGGACAATGCTTCATCCGGCTGATCTTCCTGTATCAGGATCCCAATCAGGTTGAGCCGGGGCACGATATTGGCCGGAGCTATCTTAACCAACTTTTTAGTGTATTGATACCCTTTTTTCAGCGACTCCTTGTCGTTGGAGGAGGAATACAGTTCTGTTAAAGCATACAATGATTTGAGATGGTCCGGAGCATTTTTCAGGGATCTTTCGAGGGTGGCGATGGCTTTGTCCCGCTGATCGCTCAGCTCATAGGTTTTGGCCAGGATCAGCAGGATGTCCGGGTTCTTCGGGTCCATTTTAACGGCCTTCAACAGCCATTGCTCTGCATCCTGGTATTTCCCCATCCTCAGATAAACCAACCCGAGGTTGGCATATCCGGAAACCTCCTCGGGTGCAAGCTCGGTGAGCTTCCTGAATTCGGCCTCTGCCTGGTCCAGTTTGTTCTCTTCAAGATAGGCCAGTCCCAGTGACCTGGAGGAGGTGATTTCCTCAGGGGTGGCCTGAATGGATTTCTTATGCTGCTTACATCCTCCTGAAATAAGGAGAGAAAGAAGGACGATCCCTGATAGAATATATTTGATGTTCATTCTGTGTAATTTAGATCTTTTCGTTGCGGCCGGGTCAAAGCAATATTCGAAGATAAAAAAAATCTTCCGAAGCATCTAAAAAGAAGAGGGTTTACCGTTCCTTATGATCATCAGCCGGGGCTGTTCCCGCCTGTTCCCTTTGTCATCAAAGCGGATCTCTCCTGTGACTCCTTCATACCGAATCCCGGAAAGATAGCCGATGATCCTGTTGCGGTTCGTACCGGCCTTTCGTACTGCCTCGATGATCACATTGATGCCGTCATAGGCATAAGCCGCAGCCGGCCCGGGGTCATAACCGTATTGCTTCCTGAAATTTTTCTGAAATGCAATGCCTTTATCCGTGAACCAAAAACCGGGGGATATGGTTACGACATTCTCCAGTCTGCTCAGGTCCTGCGTATGGGCTTGCCGGTCATCCGTGATCGAAAGATTTCCGAAGACCGGCGCGGTGAGACCTCTGTGGTGATACTGTTCAAGGAAAGCAGCGGCCAGGGCAGGGGTGCCAAAGAGAAGATAAGTCTCTGCTGCCGGGATGGAAAAGTCCGTCATGCCGGGATCGTCCGTCCCGCTCTCTTTTTTTATGAGCATCTGGCGGGGAATGTTGCCGGTACGTTTTTCAACGATCTTCATAAAGGTACCCATGGCATTTTTGGCATCATAGGTGTCTTCGCTGACGAGCAGAACGTCACCGGTTTTTTCTTTTAGGCCGGCGATCCCTTGCAGCAGTGATCTGCCCTGGGTCATGTCATCGGGGATAACCCGGAAAAACCAGGGCACGAAAGCATAGGAGAGGGTCATGTCCGTGGACCAGGTCGAGACAAAGGCCACCTTTGTCTTGGTGGTGATCTGCTCGGCCAGGTGGGCGTTGCGGCCATCCAGGGAGGCTGCAATGGCCAGGACATCATAGTCAAAAATCATGCTTACGGCTACTTTTGAGCCTGTGCCCCAAAGCCCTGCTGTCGAACGTATGATGAGACTGAACTTTTTCCCATCACAGCCTCCCTGTTCATTGGCTTTCTTCACCGCAAGCAGGGCACCGTCCCGGGCCGCTACGCTGGTCCGGTCAGGGATCAGAAAGCCGATGTTCAGATCTTTTTCCTGGGCAAAGACGGAAATGATAAAAAAGAAAGAAAAAAACGCTGTTACAAAAAATCTGCGGATTATATGCATCCTGGTACCTGATAAAGCAATGAAAAGCGGGAAGGGCAGGAAGGGTTCAGGCAGGCATGTGCTTCGGCATACGGATTTTTTTTCCCAGAGCGTGTGCCAGATCCTGAAGATCCTTTACCATCCGGTCAAACTCTTCGGGGTAAAGGGATTGTATCCCGTCGCTGAGAGCTTCTTCCGGGTTGTGGTGTACCTCAACGATCAGCCCGTCGGCGCCGACGGCAATGGCCGCTTTCGACATAACAGGTACCAGCCACCTGTGTCCCGTGCCGTGGCTGGGATCCACGATGACCGGCAGATGTGTATTTCTTTTCAGCACAGGCACGGCGGACAGGTCAAGTGTGTTGCGCGTGGAGGTCTCAAAAGTGCGGATGCCGCGTTCACAGAGGATTACCTGATCATTGCCTTCTTTGAGAATGTATTCAGTCGCCAGCAGGTATTCGTCCACCGTGGCCATCAGCCCTCTCTTGAAAAGAACAGGCTTGCCGCAAATACCCGCCTCTTTCAGGAGCGGGAAGTTGTGCATATTGCGGGAACCAATCTGCACGATGTCGGTATATTCACAAACCATATCCATATCACGTGTATCCATTACCTCCGTGACAATGGGCAGGCCTGTTTCCGCTTTGGCCTCCCGGAGGTAAAGCAGTGCTTCTTCTCCGAGCCCCTGAAAACTGTAAGGGGAAGTACGCGGCTTGAAAGCTCCTCCCCGCAAAAAACTGGCTCCCGACGTGGCCACCTGCCGGGCCGTGGTGAGCAACTGATCACGGCTTTCCACGGCACAGGGCCCTGCCATAATAACAATATCTCCGTCCCCGATATTGATCCCGTGAACATTGATAACAGTGTTCTGCTTATCACCATCTTTGTCCACCAGGAGTGCAGGCTTCTTATGCCGAGACTTAAAGTTGTTGGCTTTGTCAGATTTCATGGATTCCTGCAGGGTTAATACGGTTCTTTTGCTCAAAATTATTTATTTGATATCAAAGTATCAAGAGGAGAGGGAAAGAATATGAAATCCCCGTTTTGGATTTTTGCCATGTAAATGGAGCCTATATCATTCCATGCATCGTCGAAGATGATTTTCCCGGTGACCCCTTCATAGCCCTGGAAAGTCTTGAGATCGGTCAGGACATCCCGGATCTTGTACCGGTTCAGGCCGGCTTTCCGGATGGCTGCGATGATGATGTTCATGCCATCGTAAGCGTGGGCTGCGAACACGTCAGGCTCTTCACCGAAACGATCGTAGAATTCTTTCCGGAATTTCTTCAGTTTGGGATTGTCGGCAGTGGGGTTGTATTGACAGGTGGTCACGATTCCTTCGGCGTTCTTGCCGGCGATTTTCAGGAAAATGGGGTTGACCATCCGGTCGGAACCGTAGATCGGTACATTCACGCCGGAAGCCCGCAGCTCGTTGACAATGCGGGCGGTCTCTTCCGCGTTGCCCCACAACAATACGGCATCGGGATTGACATCCTTGATGCGCTGGATCTGTTTGGTAAAGACCGTATCACCGTCGAGGAAACGTATCTCCAGGACGATGGGATGGTCAAGACGGCGGGCTGCTTCCCGGAACTCTTTCACGCCTACCCGGCCATAACGGTTGTCTACACGCATAACGGCTACGCGCTTGTGCTTTTTGACCTTATATATATATTCGGCCAGGGCATAGCAGCTCTGCCGGTCGTCCGAGATCACATGGATCATCCAGGGAATACGGGTCTCACAAAGGGTGGGGTCGGGATCGCCTGAGTTGACCATGGGGATCTCCAGCTTCAGGGTGGCCCGCAAAGCTACGTGGGTGTTGATATCATCTATGGAGCCAAGAAAAGCCCATACACCTTCATCATACATCTCCACTACTTTGTTGGCGGCGGCGCCCCATTGACCGTAATCATTGTGAACCATCAGCTTAAAGGGGATCCCTTTGTATCCGCCCTCCTGATTGGCCTGTTCGATAGCCAGCTCACAGCCTTTCAGCATCATTTTTCCCTGAGGAACAAGGGCGGTGCTGTCCAGCGGGCCCAGAAAACCGATCCTGACCTCTTTCAGGTCCTTGGGCTCGGGTTTTTCGCGTCCGGCTCCCGTAAAGGGCTGGGGCGTGTCGAAAAAGTTGATGTATGCCTTCTGGAATCTTCCGTAAGGCACCATATCATCCGGCGTATTAGCATAATTGTGTTTTTTCTCCTGTCCGAAAGAAAATGCCGATGCTGACAGCAGGAATATAATGAAGAAGGATCTGATAACCTTATTCATGTTCATGAGCAGGAACTTTAATTAATACTTTCTGATCGCAATGGCTTCGATTTCCACCAGCAGTGTTTCCCAGCAAAGTCTTGCCTGAATGCCCGTGCTGGCAGGCAGCGGATCAAGACCCAGCCAGTTGTAGAAGGTGGTCCTGATCTTGTTGAATTCCGCGTAATCCCTTTCAATGTCACGCAGGTAGTTGGTGGTCCTGACCACATCGTGCCAGGTCATACCTTCTGCTTTCAGCAGATTGGTGATGTTCACATAAGTGCGCCAGAGCTGTGCTTTGAAATCTCCGATATGTTCCGCCTTGCCTTCGTCATTGACACTGGCTGTGCCGGAGATCATCAGCACTTTATATCCTCCGAAATCAAAACGGAGTGCCCGGGAAAAAGAAGAGGGCTTCTGATAGTTGTACGCTTCGTTGATCACATTGGGAGCATGCACGGCAAATTTCTCTATGGGTTTGGTGTCCGTTTGTACCGTCTCCTTGTGGTTTTCTGTGATCGTACCCAGGTCATCCAGTATCCCCAGTTTCTTCATCTCTTCCTTTTCCCCCTCAGTCAACCTGTTCAGGTCGATCAGGATTTTTTGCGTCTCTATCATATTCTTCCCTTTTTAGTGTTTGTAAATTTACAAAAAATAGTATTTCATTATTGACTTATTTTATTCTTTCTCCACGACTTACTCCATGGGAAGTGGCGATCCATATTTCCTTCTCGTTGGCATCAACACCCAGCACAAAGTTGTGCGACAGAGAGGTGTGTACGTTGTAGGATGTGGTCTTAACCCTGTCGGTAAGTTTAGGTCCGTTGGTTATCAGTACCTTGCCGCCCGTATTGTTTTCGTTCCGCTGGTAGCTGATCCATGTTTTTCCGTTGAAAGTGCTCAGGCCCTTATCGGTACAAAAATATACCACCGGCCCGACAGCCCTGTTAAAATTATTGAAATTGCTCAGCAGGCCCGAGTCTTTGTCGAAATAGGTTTTCCAGTGCACGCCGTCGTACCGGTTGACCCCGAAGTAGGTGGCTACCCAGAGGATCCCGTCGGCATAGGATACCCCGGTGGTGATATCATGTACCACACCGTCATCGGGGAAGACGTCGAGTTCCATTTGCTCATCGGGGTCGGTATAGTCCCTGAACTTTTTTGTTTTTGTATTGTACTCAATGACCCCGCCTCCCCAGGCAGCGATCCATATTTTTCCGTCGCCGGCGCAAACCCCGTAGGTCCAGGGTTCGTGCATGGGAGCGTTGCGTTCCATATAGATCTCCCACTGGTCCTTGTAAGTGTCGTAATGGCCGGCTCCGCCGCCGGTGGCCACCCACACATCTTTTCCGTCGCATATCACTGAATAGATCACGTCATTGGGCATGCCGCTGTTCAACTGGGTAAAGGTGTAAAAACTGCCGCCTGACCACCGGGTGAGCCCTCCCAGGGTGCCCAGCCATACATCACCGGTAAGCTGGCTCACATCTATGGCCAGCACGCCGTTGTGACCCAAACCGTCTTTCGTGGTATAGTTTGTCCATTTCCCATCCTCATATACGGCCAGTCCGTGGTTTGTACCTACCAGCACCCTGTCTCCGTCGATGCGTACACAGTAGGCTTTGTCGGCAGGCAATCCGTTTTCTGTGGTGAAAGACTTCCAGTGACCGTAAACAGGCATGTCCCCGGCCGCTTTTTTTATCGCATCATAGTCGGTAGCCCCGTACATGACCGAACCCGCTTTCTCCTTTTCTCCACATCGGGTGTCAGGTAAGAATCCGGTTAACGAGACCAAAAGGATAAGCGTAAAAAATATAAAAATGAACTTTATCAACTTAGTTTGAATCTTTTTTTGTTCCATGGCTCAATATACTAATGTTGCTTTTTGTGTTCAACGATGGGTGGATCATATATTTTTATATGTTCCAGCAAAGGTTTATATTCTTCGGAATAGTCACGCGTATAGTAGCGGGGATCCCGGATGGATTTCAAAAATTCCACCATGTCGTTCAGCTCATCTTTGGTCATATCACTGACGATGCCGTGGCGGTCCTCGGAACCGTATTTGGTCCATATCTCCTCCAGTGTGGCAGCTCGCCCGTCATGCATGTACGGTGCTCCGAGAAAGAGGTCTGCTAGATCCGGTGTGTCGAAAGGTATGGAGTCGTCGGTCTCGGCCAGCGTGCCGACATCTTCCAATTGTCGGTTGGTAAAATATGGCGGCGGATGACAGGTATAGCACCGGTCCTTCAAAGGGATCTCCCTGCCGTCTTTGGTATGGGTGCGAAAGAAGATCTTCTCACCTCTTTTCTGTGCAGCTGTCAGCTCTCCGTCAGGATTGTACCGCAGATTGGGAGGATTGTGTATCCCTGTGATGATATAAGCGACCAGAGCGTCCAGGTCGTCATAGTTGAAAGGTTCTGTCCGCGTCAGGTAAGTGGAAAAACGGTAACCATCCTGCTTATATACGCTTTGATTATGTCCGTTCCATTTGTAAGGACGGGTTTTGCCGATGTTATACAGAGACATGGTATTGGTCACGTTCCTGCCCATGCCGACGCCTGCCATGTTGTAGATCAGACCGTCCTCATTGGCGTCGGGATGACAGGTGTAGCAGGAATACTGATTCTGAAAAGTGCCGCCTGCATGGTTGAAGATCCTGCGTCCTTTACGGGCCATGGTGATCTTCCGGGGTCCTCCCAGATCAATCTGACCTTCTTTCAATAAAGTATTCACATTGATGATTGCCACCTTATCGTCCAGTTTCTCCGTTACATACAAGTACTTTCCGTCGGGGGAAATGATCATGCCCTGCGGGTCGGAACCGACGGGGATCCTCCTGATGACATACCGGTTGCTGATGCCCCGGTGGTTGGCATAAAGTTGTAATTCTTCCGGGGTCGACCGGGCAATGAGTGCCCGTACACTATCCAGATCGATTACCTGTATCATGTCCACCGCTGCACTGGAAATAAAGGCTTTTTTACCATCCCGTGAGATCACTACGTCAAAAGGATTCGAATAATAAGCGTTGGGCTCATCGGTCAGCAGCTGAATGATCCGTCCGTCAGGCAGAAGGACTCCGAAACCGTGGGTCATCATGAATCCTTCTTCCACCTGTATGGAGGGGATCAGGTTCTTGGGTCGGGTCAGGGTGATCAGTGCCAAATCACCCTGAGGTGTAAAAGCAGCATTTTCCATCAGGTAAGCATCCCTGATCTTTTTCCGCTCTTTCACCCGCTGATGAACCGCATCTATGACGGTCACTTCCGTACTGAGCGGTTGGCGGTAGGGACGGGGCAACACCCTGCGGCTGGTAACATATATCCATTTCCCCGAAGGAGAGATGGCTGCTCCCGTAGGATTGACACCGGCAAGTAAACGTCTCTTTTCCTGACCGGTTATAAGATCGAAGATAGAAACTTCATTGGAATAGGAATCCACCACATACAGGTACTTCCCGTCTTTGCTTAACACCATTCCTGCCGGTCCGTTGCCGGTAGGGAGGGTGTCGGTGATACGGAGGGTAGTAAGATCGATATGGTACACATTGTCGTCCCACTGGTTGCTGACGTAAGCGTTTTTTCCGTCCTGCGTGACCACCACCGTGTGCGGCCTTTTTCCTACGGGGATCTTGTCAATTACTTTGCCGTCGGCCACGTCGACAACCAGCAGGACGTTGGCTTCCTGGCCTACCACATAGAGTCTGCTGCCATCCGGAGATACCGCAAGGTTGTAGGGCGAGATATAGGTTTTGTTTACCAGATCATACACCGGACCCCTGTCCGCCATATGTAAATGACAGGAGGTGCATTTCAGAGGATGGTCTGTGGTGGCTGTCATATAATTAACATGCTCTCTCGCAAAGCGATGAAAGGGGATGAACAGAAGTCCGGCCACGACCAGCACGACTACAACCCATATGATCTTCTTCTTTTTCATCATTTCATGTTACCGACGTTGAACGTTTTGGCTCTGACCCCTTTGCGGCTCGTATCCACAGGAACTACGACAGGCCAGGTATTGATGGCCCGCGGAACGATGTTCTCAGGGGACAGTTCAGGATCTTCATGACACCCGACACATCCGCGACGCTCAAAAGGACGCAACCATTGCCATTCGGAAGGCCCCAGCACTATGTTTCCGTTGTTGTCCAGTGTCTGCAGACGGAACGGCAGGTTGGCCGGGATCTTGAGAAAGAAGGAGCCATCCTTTTCCACCGGGACGATCCCGAAGCTTTTGTCCATGCCGAGGATCTCCACCGAGACCGCTTTCATATTGTCAGGAAGCACACTGTCACCGGTTAAATTGACATTCTGAGACATGAGCAGACCCGTAGGGTAACTGCACATGAGCTCATCCGGCAGGTTCCTGGGCCTTTCATAGGACCGGGCGATCACGGGATCCAGGTAATGGTATTCTTTATCTGACAAAAGGGTCTTCTGTACTTTCTTGTCTTTGGGGGAGAAGAGGGCCAGTGTTGCACAAGCATCGCCCGGCTTTTTGAAACTGATGACAAGTTGTCCGCTGTCGTAGGGGGCGACCGAATAAAACGCTCCCGGTATTTTTTCCGTGCATATCTTTTCTGAATGAAGGGGTCTGTTATAGACTATCCTGGCAAGGTTCCATTTGCCTGCAGGCGACCGTTCGGTGAACCAGATGGCGCCTTCCGGAGTTTCGGCCATCCGCAAACCTGTGGTAGTCCCTGCACCTCCCTCATAAAAAAGTTCCATCTTCGTTCCGTTGGGACGCAGGGCCAGCATCTTTGCCTTTCCGGTATCCGGGAAGACCCTTCTGCTGAGCATCAGGATCCGGCCGTCCCTCAGGATGGTGGCGATCAGATCGCGGTTGGGATGATAGGTGATCTGACGCAGGTTCTTTCCATCCAGGGTGAGGGTGAAAAGAGCCAGGAAAGAACCGGTGCCCGTATCCGGCATCTCCCGGCTGAAAACAAGCCTTCCTCCGGGGAGATAATAGGGCGTGTGACACGATCCTTTACAGTGGGTGATCTGCCGTGTATTTTTATTTCTCAGGTCCATCTCCCAGATCTGCCAGAGACCCTCTTTTTCTTTTTTCCCCGAGAAAAGGATATGTCTTCCGTCGTAGGAGACGTGGGGAGAGCAGGCCGCAATAAAACCGGAGGTCAGTACCTCAGGTTTCCCTTGTCCGTCCGGACCTACGGATACCAGCGCTGAGCCGTCCGGGGCAGCGATCAGATCTGCATCGGGAGAAACGGATGCGGTAACCGGTACTCGGGTTGCTATGATCACAGCTTCCTTACTCTGCGGATGACAGGAGACAAGGAAAAGGCCGGCTAGTATCAGGATGCCGGAGATCAGATATGTCCTGGGAATGTTCATGGATTGCCTGCTTCGGATTCTTTGATGGTAAGGATCTGGTTGGCCTTAAGGTTCTTCAGAACCTGTTTCTTCCCGGTGGGCCAGACGATCTCGAGGGTGTCTACCACGGTCTCCTGACCCAGCCCGAAATGAATGCGGGGATCGTTCGTGGAGAGATATCCGCCCGAGCTCATCTTCTGGGCATACTGTTTCTTTCCGCCTGCGTGCAGGGTGATCCGGGCCCCGATGCCGTCCCTGTTATCACCCTGGTCACCGATAAGCAGGAAGGAGATCCAGTTGTTTTTTCCGTCCTCGTTGTTGCGCAACAGGATACTCGGCTCTTCCAGGTTGACAATGAACACATCTATGTCCCCGTCGTTGTCATAATCCCCGAAACAGGCGCCGCGGCCCACATGCTCTTCCTTAAAATAAGAGGAAACATCGGTGGATACATCCTTGAAGGTGCCGTTCCCTTCGTTCTCGAAATACTGGTCTTCCTGGCCATAGAGGTGTTTCAGCTCTCCGTTCACTTTGAAGAGGTCCAGGTCGCCGTCGTTGTCAAAATCCTGGAAAGAAGAAGCCCAGCCGACGAACTGTCCGCAGGCCACGGCTATGCCGGCTTTGTAAGACATCTCCGAAAAGACGCCGTTTCCTTCATTTTTATGCAGGGAGCAGTAAGCGTTGTCCGAAACGAAAAGGTCCATGAGCCCGTCATTGTTGTAATCGGCGAAAGCCACGGACATACTGATGGTCGCTTCCCCTACCTGGTTAAAGGCAACTCCCGAAGAGATGCCCCGGTCCTCAAAGCCTTTGCCCTGATTGTTGTGGTACAGGTAATTGACCATGTGGTCGTTCGAGACAAAGATATCCACCCAGCCGTCAATGTCGTAGTCGGCAGCGCCCACACCCATGGCACGGCCATCGGTATTGTACACGTTCATCTCTTTGGTCACGTCCGTGAAGGTGCCGTCGCCGTTGTTGTGATACAATACATCCGCCTGTCCGTCGTAAGCCATGGGACCCGGAAAACCGTCCGGAGCATAGTAATAGTTGTACTTGGGATCGAAATCAATATAGTTCCCCACATACAGGTCCAGATGACCGTCTTTGTCATAGTCAAGCCATACGGCTCCAACACTGCACTCATTCCCGGCCACGCCGGCTTTTTTGGTCACATCTTTGAAGGTGCCGTCCCCCTTGTTCTCATAAAGGACATTGGGCCCGAAATTGCTGACATAGATATCGGGGTAACCGTCATTGTTGAAATCAGCGACCGTAACTCCCATGCCATAGCCCCGGTCGCCGGTCTTCGTCTTTTTCGTTACATCCTCAAAAGCACCGTTGCCAAGATTCCGGTACATGTGATTTTCCGAATCTTTTACATCCGCCTCTTTTTCATTCCGGCTCAGGATAGGATTGTAGTTGCCGTTACTGACATAAAGATCCAGATATCCGTCCTGGTCATAATCCAGAAAAGCGGCGCCTCCGCCATCCGACTCGACCAGATTGCTCAGGTGAGCATCCCCGATGGTGCGTACGAAATCGATCCCGGCCTCCTTCGTGATCGTCTGGAAAAGCTCACCGTTGGAAGGGGGGAGGTCAGCCTTTTTGGCTTTTTCCTTTGTAGCGGATGATCCCTTGTCCGAATGACAGGAATACATTGCTATGGAAAGGACTGCCATAAACAGGATCGGGACCGGTGAAAGTTTCAGGATTTTTCTTCTCGCTCTGTCTGTCATACCTTTGGTTTCTGTCTGCCTCTGTCGTAAAAAAGATTGGGGCATAAAAATAAAAAAAACTGTTAAAAAAAAATAAATTTCCAGCAATTATTATGAGCATAAGTTTAAAATTGGTCCCGAATTTTTCCACTTAATAAAATACTGGGGGCCGGGAGTGGTTGTTGGTGGAGATACTGATCAGATTATCAGTCTGTAGCATCTTTGCATGAACAGTTGTGCGGGGGAGGGATCTCCTGGGTGAAGTTCATAGCAGAGAGTCTTTTTTTTATTTGTTCTGTACATTTATCGCATGCAGAGAAACGTTCGATGTCCCAAAGATCAACGAAAACAATTCCTTTTTTCAGGCGGATCCCGTATTCCAGCACTTTTTCCGCCGATTGGATATCGGGAGGTTCAAAATAGCCCTCCTGTCCCAGGGCCTCCAGTGCACCGTTCCCTTCTCTTACCGGGATGATAATGCAGGTTTGGATACCTTTGCTGAATGCATGATCCAGGGATCTTTGGGCCCATAGCACTCCTTCTTCTTCGGTCAAAAAGGGTGGTTTAAGCAGAATAAAAGCCCGTACCTCTATATTGTGGCTCAGAAGGAATTGAACTGCTTTGTCGAACCGGTCGATCGTCATCTTTTTATTCAGCCGGCGGAGGATCTCCGGATGGACTGTTTCCAGTCCCATTGCCACCTGCAGGTGGCCGGACAGCATCTCGCTGAAAGCTACCGTGCGCTCGCCGATGAACGCAGGATGACTTTCGACGATCACAGTATCATAGGGTTCTAATAGACCCGCGATCCTTTTGTGATCCTCCGGGGGGATGGCCCGCGGATCAAAAAAACTTCCGCTGTTGTACAGTTTGATATGCCGGACGGAGGGCAGCCCCGACAGGGCATATTCGATCTGGGCAGGGATGGCCCCCGGCAGCACAGGCACATCCGTGGTGTTTTTCCACAGATCGCACATGAGACATTTGAAAGGACACTCGCTGTTGGTCAGGAAAAGAGTAGCTACCTCCTCCACAATGCCGGAAGGCATCCGCTCTTTCTCTGTAAAAAAAGCATAAGGTTTGTATGGATCGACCCTGTTCTTCGGTCCTCTTTGCGAAACGATCCACCGGTCATCGATCCTGTGATCAGGATATCTGTTATGGCCGGTAACACGATCTGTCAGTGCGTCACCCATCAGATCAAAACGAACCTTTCGGTTTATTTTCCGGAGAACCCTCTCTTTCCGGATCTTTGGCTTCCATCTCCAGATCCCGGATCAGACTCCTGTATTCTTTCTTTATCTTTTCGGAAGAGGTATGCTCTGCCACATTCCGTATCTCTGCTTTCAGTAAGGCCCGGGTCTGCGGGGCGAACCAGTCGCTGTTCTTCGTGATGGCGGCGCCGACCGTGTCACTCAATACTTCAAGATCTTCCGTATCGTATGAAGCGAGATGCGTTTGCTCTTTCACCACAAAGACCAGCATCTTCTCATAGAGATGCTGTACGGCAGGCAGACCTGACTTCATGCAACGGGCATCCCGGTTCTCGGAGATGTTGATGGCATAGGCCAGGTCCAGCATCTTCTGCGTAATGGCAATGGCGTACATATAGAGTTGAATAAGCTCACGGCTGTAATACTGTTGTCCGCTATGCCGGTTCATGTAAAGCCCGGTCAGCTGTCCTTCTATGTTGAGAAAATTTTGCAGCATGAAAGTCTTGTCATGGAGGGAGAAAAGATCATTGTTCAGAAAGGCCAGGTTGTCCATGCTGATCATGTGCCTGAACAGAGGACCGGACTTCTTACTGTCAAACCGGGGCAGGGCCAGGGAGTCTTTTGCTTTGATCAATTGGAGGATATGTACCGCTGCCGAAAACTCATCATTGGTCCAGGGCCTGTTGATGGGAGGGATGCCCTGCCGCATGTATTCCCTTACGGTCAGAGAATGATCCTGCTCCTCCTGCCGGTGACAGGAGGAGAGGAGCAATACCGGCAGGAGCAGGAAGCTGAGATACCGTTTTTTCATCAATAAGGGGTGTCAGGATTGTTATTCATAAATAGCCAGAAATTCCTGACGGTAGTCGGTCTCCTTTTCTGGGAACAGTTCGTCGAATCTGTTTCTCTCAAGGGCTCCGTGCTGGAATCTTCTTTTCTCATACACCGGCATCTCCATGCCTGTCACGGCTTTCACGCCGCTTGCCACCACCTGCCCTTTGAGCCGATACAGTTTTTCATGATCCCAGTCCGTAAGATCAATGAAAGGGATCCCCTCGGAGATCTCGATCACATTTTCGAGGGTATAGGGGCTGAAAGCCCGAAAGCCAAGCGTATCTGCCGGGGCATACGAACGCATATAACCGCGGCTGAGACCGCCGGAATAGGTGAGGGAGTGCTTCCAATTGCCCACACCCCATCCTTCGTGATACAGCAGGGGGTTGCCCAGCACACTGCGGATGGTCAGTTCGGGGTTCTCCTCGATGGGATAGTCTTTCATGTTCTCATCCCCGCCGTCACCGTCCAGCAGGTACTTCCAGTCAGGATAACGCCGGCGTATCGCCCTGAGCAAAGCAATGTTCACCGTAGCATCCTGTATGTCGAGCGGCTTGTAATCTTCCACGATGCGGATGGCCTCTCTCCAGTTCAGCTCCGACGGATCCACTTCAACGGGTTCCAGGAAAAATTCCAGGTCCACAGTCTGCAGGAACTCCCGGGCCTGCCGGAGGTCTTCTCCTTTGCCATCAACGGTCAGGGTGAAGGCTTTGAGACGCGAGGGGCTCTCGCCCAGCTCCAGGAGAGCATGGTAGGTGAGCAGGAAGATCGACCCGCTGTCAACACCGGCCGAGAACGTTACACCTATGGGACCTTCTTTGGCTTCGTTCTTCAGCCATTTTTTGATCTCTTCATACACCGTCCCGATATACAGTTTGCCGATCTCTTCCACCGACATATCTTTCCATTTGTTACGTTCGGGCGTAAAAAAACGCTTGAACTCGGGTGGCGGATCAGGACATCCCAGCAGATGGATCGTAGTGATGTAATGGGCCGGTGCCATACGGGTATAGGAAGGATGGAACTGGTCGTCCATGCCCTCCTTTTTCAGAAAATCGTAAATGGCATCAATGCGTTCGGCCAGTACCAGCAGCGGACCGTCTGCCAGCTTGGCGATGAAAAAACGCAAAGGCATGCCGATGGAGCGGGCCATGCGGATGATCTTTCCTTCGACGGAAAAAAGAGCAAATTGTCCGTCGATCTTACGGACAGCCTCAGGATCTCCCGACTTGATCAGTTCACGGGCCTCCTCTACGCTCATGTTGTAAATGACGTTCTTGGACGGATCGGTCAGATCAACGATACGGTTCACATATTCCTTGTGTATCATTTTGGTAAAATTTGGTTATTCGTTCAACAAAAGGAGAGAGACACTTTTGATCTCTCACCCGGCCGGTAAAATTAGTAAATAGTTTAACCGGGTGTCCGGGAAATATTTAATTTTACAAAAATATTTTTCCGGTAATAAAAAATATCAGATCATGAAAAAATTAAAAAGCAATGCTTTGCCTACGCTGATCGCAATCCTCTTTGTGACGGCTTTGTTTTCCTGTCAGTCGGGATCCAAAACACCACAGCTTGGTGAAGTTCCGGTGAAAAAGGTGATCGCCGCCATGACGACCAAAGAGAAGGTGGAGCTGGTCACAGGGACAGGCATGAACTTTGAATTGCCCGATTCGATCCTGAAAACACTCCCGGAACAGGTGCAGGAGATGTTCAGCCACCGTTCTGTCCGGGGCGATTCTGCCTGGGTGGCCATGATCAACAATATTAAAGGACTGGTTCCGGGGGCTGCCGGCAGGACAGCTGAGTTTCCGGATCTTAATATTTCCACGATGGTCCTGACCGATGGTCCTGCGGGCCTTCGCATCCTGCCCATGCGGAACAACGACACCAATACCTATTATTGCACGGCTTTCCCTGTGGCCACTTTGCTGGCTTCTACGTGGGATACGGCGCTGGTGCGGAAAGTGGGGCAGGCCATGGGAAATGAGGTGCTGGAGTACGGTTCGGATGTGCTGCTGGCACCGGCACTGAATATCCACCGCAATCCCCTCTGCGGCCGTAATTTTGAATATTATTCAGAAGATCCCCTCATTGCCGGTGAGATGGCGGCTGCTATGGTCAACGGCATCCAGTCGGAGGGCGTGGGCACCTCCATCAAGCATTTTGTGGCCAACAACCAGGAGACCCACCGTATGTATGTGAACACCATCGTCAGCCGGCGGGCCCTGCGTGAGATCTACCTGCGGGGATTTCATCTGGCTGTGGAGAAAGCCCGGCCCTGGACGGTGATGGCTGCTTATAATAAGGTGAACGGTACCTATTGTGCCGAGAACCGCCACTTGCTGACCGATGTCCTGCGCAACGACTGGGGATTCCAGGGCCTGGTGATGACCGACTGGGGGGCAGGCAGAGATCCTGTGGCCATGCTGAAAGCCGGGGATGACCTGCTCATGCCGGGGAACTGGAGACAGATAGAGACGATCATCGCGGCTGTGGACAGTGGAAAGCTGACGGAAGAAGAACTGAACATCAATGTGGAACGGGTACTGAACACGGTGATGAAGACACCCCGTTTCAAAGGATACAAACCCTCCAACCGGCCCGACCTGAAAGCACATGCACAGGTGGCACGGGAAGCCGCCGCCCAGGGGATGGTACTATTGAAGAACAGGGAACAGACCCTTCCTTTGTCCGGTATGCTGAAGATCGCCGCCTTCGGCGACGCTTCCTATGAGAGCATCGTGGGAGGTACCGGCAGTGGTGATGTAAATGAAGCTTATGATATCTCCATCGTGCAGGGGCTGAGGAACGCCGGCTGCAAAGTGGATGAAGATCAGCAGGAAACCTATCTAACCTATATCACCAAAACACGGGCATCCCTGCCGAACCGCGGTAACTGGCTGGCAACCCTGCTGGGAGCTAAATTGCCGGTGCCGGAGATGAAAGTGGACAGGAAAACGGCACAGGCAATGGCAGAGAAGAGCGACCTGGCCGTGATCACCATCGGAAGGAATGCCGGCGAAGGATCCGACCGCAAGGTGGAGGGGGATTTTACCCTCACACAGACGGAGACGGATATGATCGATCGCGTGACCGGCGCGTTCCACGCCAAAGGGAAAAAGGTTGTGGTGATCCTCAATATCGACGGTGTGATCGAAACCGCCTCCTGGCGGGACAGGCCTGATGCCATTCTGCTGGCCTGGCAGCCCGGTCAGGAGGCAGGCAATGCTGTGGCCGATGTGCTGACAGGCAGGGTGAATCCCTCCGGCAGACTGGCCACCACTTTCCCTATAAAATATGAAGATGAAACCTCCGCTGCCACCTTCCCGAGAGAGGGCGTCGAAGACCTGCCCGGCAGCACACCCAAAGGGCCGGCAGAAGCCATCTATGATGAAGATATTTATGTGGGATATCGCTATTTCAATACGTTCGGCAAAGAGGTGGCCTATCCCTTCGGGTATGGTCTCTCCTATACGACTTTTGAATTCTCCAACCTTAAAATAACGGGTTCGAAAACTTTTTCGGGAAAGTTCACTTTTTCTGTGGATATAAAGAATACGGGCAAGGTGGCCGGCAAAGAGGTGGTGCAGGTCTATCTGCATGCCCCCGGCAAAGAGATGAACAAACCGGCCGAAGAGCTCAAAGCCTTTGCCAAGACACGACTCCTGAAACCCGGCGGGGTGCAGACGCTCACGTTCACCCTCACGCCTGAAGACCTGGCCTCCTTTGATGAGAACCGCTCCGCCTGGGTGGCTGAGGCAGGTACCTACGAGGTGAGGGTGGGAGCCTCCTCCCGGGATATACGGCTGAAAACTGACTTTAACGTGGGAAAAGAAGAGGTCGTCCGTAAGGTCAGCAATGTGCTGGCCCCGCCCCCCGGCAAACTCAACAGGATGGAGCATTGAGTCCGGGGGAAGACAATGTGATCATCTACCAGAGAAACGTAGGGGCACAAAATTTTGTGCCCCTACGTGATTTGCCCCGTAAAATCACATAGGGGCACGTGCCCCTGGTCTATTTGTCTGCATTAAATTCGTAAAGTGTGTGATTCTCATGATTCAGTGCATCCCAACCTCCGCCTACATACCCTTTCCCGTTCCAGGAAAAGGAAAAAACATAGGAAAGCGGTTTTAACCCGTTGGCAACTTTCTCCCAGGAATCTGATGAAGGATCATATCTGTACATATCAGAATAAAACAGATAATCGTAACTGTTTCCTAAACCGGCAAACCCTTTATTACCGACGGAGTAGCTGACTACTCCGTATCGTACAGGTCCGAAGTCACAACTTTGTTTTTGGCTCCATTCTTCTGAATAATAATCATATGAATATAGCTCCCCACGGCCTGTAATGATGTAAGCGTGGTTTGAAATGACAAAAGTATTTCCATAAGGGAATACTGAAAGATTGCTTGTCTGTTGGATCCATTTCCGTTCTTCCGGAATATATTTCCAGAATTTCAGATTGTCCTGAGAACTATTATAAATTAGAGCAAAACCGTTTCCTAGCAACGAAAAAACCATAGTTCTGTATGAAAAATAGGGATTCCCTTCTATCTTTTCCCATTTACCGGTGGAGGGGAAATATGCCTGGAAAACATTTTGATCACAGAAATAAACCGTATCTTCGATCACAAAAGATAATGGGTTTGAGAAATTTATGTCCGGTGAACCTAGTAATCTCAGGTTATCGCTTTTAATATCATATTCCCATAACTCATTCCCTTGGGTAAGATATACCCTGGAACCAATCTGTGAACAGGAGGCCCTGAACTTTTGACTAAAGTCTCTTACCTCCCTCCAGGGCTCATGGAAGATCAGTTTATTTTCTAATATTTCCTCCTGAACCCCCAATTTTATAATCAAAGTGTGTTCCCCCTCGGAGACCGGCCGGTCGGGAACCATAAACTTCAGGATCTCTGATGAAAATTCAAAAGGTACGATCAGAGATGTATCTGTAGGAAAAAAGATATTGTTCATGATTTTCCCGTTCTCAGGATGACTGCAGAAGTTTTTCCCACGGATGGTCACGATGGACCCACGGTAGACAATGTTCGGAGAAACCTGGTCGACGGTCATGGGCTTCAAAGCGAAATTTACTGCGGCACTTGTCTGATTGTTAACAGATACCGATAGAGCAGAGGAGACAGGCGTGTTCTCGGGAATATATAAATTTATCTGGGATGATCTGCTGAAATAAGCATCACCTTCAGCATCTCCGAAAAATATTTTGTTGAAGGAAAAACTGGGGTTGAAATTTTTTCCGAAAATGACTAGTTTTTCACCGATAATCCCCGAATCCGCAGAAAGTTCTGTGATGACCGGCCTGGGTATGATTAGTGGATGGTACCATTTTGTCTGCAATTCACCGATATGTAATTCAAGACTAACATTTCCGGTCGTAGCATCCATAGAAAGAGGTGCAATAACACTAAGACTATCAGATGAGGCGAAAAGAACCCTACTCCTTATGCCTCCTATTAATACTGAATTTTTTTCCATTTCAGGGTTGAAATATCGGCCCTTGATGGTAACCCCCTGGTTGAATAAGATGGTGTCGGGAGAAACTTTCTCTATTAATGGGGGATATAAAGTGAAGGCTGCCGGTAAAATATAGTCTTCTCCTTCCAGTGTGAGCATGATCTGTGAAACAGATGTGTTCAGGCTGGTGGGAATGATCGTACGGATAAGCGTGTCGGACCAGAAAACAACGAGTGTCTGTATGTCATTCAGGGTGAGAGATATGTTTTCTTTTTCAGCGTGGAAATTAATTCCATGCAGGGTCAGGGTGTCAAGAAAGGTTCCTCCTGCAGGAGAAATGTTATTCAGTTTGGGAGAAGCGGAATAAAAAATATTTTCTCCTGTAACGGAAAAATCGTCCACAACCACCCTGATATTCTGCATCCCTTCGGGTAAAGATGCCGGTACGATGACTTTCAGAAGTTTTCCGGATGCTGCTGTGATTGTACAGGGCCGGTTTGCGATGAATACCTTGTTCCGGCTTGTATCCGGATAGAAGTTTTCCCCCGAGACAGCGAGGGTGTCTCCAAAAAATCCGTGATCGGGAGAGAGTCCCCGGATTACGGGAGGTAACAGATCAAAATAAAAAGGTGACGAAGCCGATTGATCAAAAACAGAGACACTGATCTTTGAATGAATCTCTGTAAGTTGAAAAGGGACGGTAACGATCAGAAGTGTATCGCTCGCAGATAAAAGATCTGCTTGGATGGTATCGAAAAAGACTTTGTTGTCCTCCATATATCCGGAAAATAAATTTCCCCTGATCAAAAGAGTGTCTCCCCATGTGCCTTCCGACGGAGATATGGCTGTTACCGTGGCGGGATTACTTCCTGCGGATGTAAAGGTGACGATGGGTCCGTAAACAATATAATCTTTTGTTTTTAAGAATGTCAGAACATAATATAAAGTAGATTTCTTGAAAGAGGATAAGACATAAGCGTCAAA
>JALVJE010000171.1 GCA_027028505.1 Bacteroidales bacterium | reverse complement strand
TGTAGGAGTTTACGGTTTTGGTGAATAACCAAAACCGATGAAATCCTTAATCGATCAGCAATGAAAAGCGCTTGCGATTTTCTATTGCTGATTTTGGGTTTATTAAAAAATCAGCAATAGAAAAGCACCAACGCTTTCTGATAATGATCATTTTTTTTTGTTACTTTAACTCGAAAAAAGGGAAGATCCCATTCCCAAATACTTTTTTATATGAGTTTTTCACTGACGGTACGATGGCTATGGATTTCTCCATGGGTCCTAATGGCACTTCTTTCTTCCTGTAAAAAGATGGAAGCTTATGACAAGGACCTGACGATCATCAAAGTGTCCGAGCTGAACTCGGCCAAGGTGTCGGACCGTGCCATTGCGAAGTTGTTGAAAGAAGAGCTGAATACCAACGTCACCATTCGTTATACGCTATCGGAAGATACGGCTTTTCAACAGTTGAGACAGGGAGATGTTGATTTTGCGATCATCCCGAACAATGCTTTTTTCAGAGGTTCCGACTTGCGTACGGTAGCCCCCCTGCTACCGAGGATTTTGGTGGTGATGACCATGAACATCAAGGATTATCCCCCCGGAGATTTCAAGGAACTTTTGCAGGACCATCATGTAGTATTTGAAGATCTTTCCAGGTTCGACAGTATTTTTATGCAGAAACTTTTTATGAGTTTCGGTGTCGATCCGGCGGGTGTGCCGGGACTCAGCGCAAACCGTGTGGATCTTGATCAGTGGAAAGATTCGGCGTTCGTTTATCTGGGGCTGACCCATCTGCATAATCCCAAAATGAAAAAACTGATACTGATGGGAGCGCATTTTTTCTCCCTCGACGACGTCTCCTTGTATCAGAGGGGGTCATCGGTAGAGGGATTCAGGATGAACTTTTCCCGGGTTGTCCCTTTCATCCTGCCGAAAGATTTTTATCTGGGGAAACCGACCTCGCCGGTGCTGACGATCTCTATTCCGGATGTTCTTGTGACCCGGAAGGATGTTTCCAGAACACTTGTCTATGATATTGTCAGTCTGCTTGTAGAACAAAAGCCCCAGCTGGAGGAGATGGATAATATTTACGCTCTGCTGCAGACCCGGGATTTCGATGAGACTATATTCTCCTTTCCGCTGCATAATGGCACGGAGGATTTTATTACGCGGAACCAGCCATCCCTCCTGACGCGATATGCATCGGTCATCCTGACCTTTATCTCGATACTGGCTATTATTGCAGGTGCTTTGGCTTCTGTACACCGGCACATGAAGATGAGTAAAAAAATGAGAATAGAGCTGTTTTACAGAAAGCTTCTCTCACTCCGGAAAAAGATCCTGAAAGATATGGATGATCACACAAGAAGGGAGATGTTGGAAGAATTACGCAAACTTCGATCCGAGGCTTTTGATGCTCTGTTGGAGGATCGTCTGGTGGCGGATGAGTCGTTTGAGATCTTCCTGGCCCTGTATGATGAGGTCAGGAGTGAGATACAGCAATGATATGTGATCCTGAAGAGCCAAAGAATATGCTGCGTTATCTGGTATCGGTCTTTTTTTTGGCAGGGATGGTCCTGACGCCTGCCCTGCGGGCCCAGTCGTTCAATTACTGGACCCGCAACTTCAATGAGGAGTCTTCCCTGGCCTCCGGCGCTGTGGTGGGAGGGGGCGCGGGTCCTTCGGCCATTTATTACAATCCGGCAGCCATCGGTGAGAACAACTTCTCACAGCTATCCATCCATGCCAGTCTTTTTTCGATGAACCTGGCCAACCTGCGGAATGCCCTGGGCAACGGCGTGGATCTCAACAGCATCCGGTTGGTTATCGAACCACGTTTCATTTCTTACATGATCAAGCCCCATGAGAAATGGAACCTGGAGTTTGCCTTCCTGAACAATGAAAATTATTTCCTGACCCTCAATACGGCGGTGGATATGCCCATGGACTTGCTGAGATCCCTGCCCGGCGAGGAGCGTTATTTTGCACGCTTTCAGTACTATGACCGCTACCGTGACGACTGGGTGGGCATAGGGGGCTCTTATGCCTTTTCCTCCCGACTGCGTTTCGGACTGACTCTGATGGTGCCTGTGCGGCAGCTTGACTATAATTATGTGCTGGATATCAAAGCCATACCCCTGCCGGACACTACAGGAGGAAATGATATGCCCTATTATGTGGCTTCTTATGATGAGACCGATTATGTACATTTCAATAATTACCGCTTACTCCTGAAAGGCGGTTTGTTGTACAAAAAGAAGTCCTGGAGCATCGGCCTTTCGATCACTTCTCCCTCCATAAATGTGTATTCGGATGGTAAAAGGGTGGCCCGTGAAAAGAGCCGCAGCAATATCATGGGGCCGGATACGGTACGGTTGCCCGATTATACGCTGACGGATTATGCTGAGAAAAAGGAGATGAAGGCGGATTTTAAAAGCCCTTTTTCCATAGCTGTGGGGGCCACGGTCCATCTCTCCACTGAGCATAAGCAAACCCTCTATTTTACTTCGGAGTTTTTTGCCGGCATCAAACCTTACCGTATTGTTTCGGCCCACGAAAACTCCTGGACCGCCGAGGGCAGCGAATGGCTTACCTTTGTCAACGGAGGTAAGTCCCTGGTCAATGTGGCAGTTGGATACAATATCCAGCTGAAGGAAAATGTACGGCTGATGGGTGGGTTCCGCACCGACTTCAATTCCCGGAAGAACATGGACCTCTCTCCTTTTGAGGATTCCAAGAAGATCAAAGGACTTACCATGGATATCTACCGTCTCAGCGGCGGGGTGATCTTTACCTTCAAAGGACAGGATTTTATTGTAGGTCTGCAATACTCTGTCGGCCGGGAGATCAATCAGGAACAGTTCGCCAATCTGACCGAGCCTGTGGAATACAATGAAGACCTGCATTTACCCCTTCAGGGGGACCCCCATTACAACATGGATGTGCTGATCAACAATCTGAACTTTTATTTCGGCGCCACCTTCAACTTCAATACGAACAAGTAGTTGGGAGTATCGAGTTGCGGGTTAAGAGTTAAGTCATTACGCTGCTATGCAAATGAAATTAGCTCGCTTCACTCGCGAAATTATGTAGCCATTTGTCAAGCATCCCTGGAACTTGGAACCTGAAACCTGAAACCTGAAACAATTTTAAATCCTCAAACACAGCCGTCAGGCTGTATCAAACATCCGCGTAGCGGATATCAAACCACAAACACTACATACCAACCAGCCCAGCCTGAAACCTGGAACCTGAAACCTGAAACCTGAAACTCCCTTCCCCATTCATCCTTCATCTTTTACCCGCCGAAGCTTTAGCGTAGGTGGGGTTCATCGTTCCCTCTTCTCCATTCCTCCTGGCGGCGGCTTATGAACCAGTCGGAGGTGTCTCTTGGCTGAGAGGGTTCCGGGGGATTTTCTTCCTCTTCCTCCGTCAGGTCGGCGAAGGTGATCAGGCGGTGGACGGTGCGCAATACGTTGAGCAGCTTCTGTCCCCACAGCCGGTCGAAGTTTTCCCGCACCTCCCACAGGGCATCGTTCATCACCTCATAGTTGCCCACATGATAGAGGGTGAGGAAGTCTTTCAGGTCCTGGTAGATGTCGGCACAATCCTCTGAGATGCGGGCCGTGATGTCCAGCTCTTCTATGGGCTCTTCGGGGTCGTATACCTCGGGGTATTCATCCCAGGATCCTGCTTTTTTCCGGACGGTCTGCATCACCGCATTGTATTCCTTTTCGGTCACGAATTTCTGGTTCCCCTCGGGGTTGACAGCTTCCACGCGCGGCAGCCGCAGGGCCTGTACGTAGAGGCCTGCCAGTACATCGCGCAGGGCTTCGAACCACTCTTTCCGTGGGCCGCTGCCCTGTTCCACCAGTCCGCAGTAGGTGGCAGCCAGCTTTACAAAGGTGATGACCTCCTGCGAGAGGATCTCTTTTTCGTTCGTCTCATCCATAGCCCTGATCTTTTTTACAAAGATATTTCATAATAGTGACATATCAATGGGATATATATCAGAGTAATGATTGAATGATTGAATGATTCCCGCCCGGCTGACGCCGGTCGGACGGGGAATGATTGAATGCATTGTCCGACGAAGCCGGTTCCTGAGTAGCCGCAGGCGTATCGAAGGATGGCGAAGTCGGGATTGATTGATTGAATGATGATGAAGCGATACCTGCCTGCCCTGCCTACCGGCAGGCAGGCGGTAGGCAGGAAGCGATGAAGAATGAACAGTAAGAAAGTCTAAAAGTCTAAAAGTCTAAAAGTCTAAAAGTCAAAGGTCAAAAAGTCAAAGAGTGGAAAGAGTATGAAAAGTGGAAAAAGTCTGAAAAGTGCATAGAACTCCACCCCCGTCCGAACGCCTGCCTGACGGCAGACAGGGATGTTCGTTCTGGTGGGCAGCACCCAGCACCCAGCACCCTGCACCCTGCACCCTGCACCCTGCAACAAGCACCCAGTACCATCAACTTTTAATCCCGAAAAACAGCAAATCTTGATTTGCGTAGTTTTTCGAGGATCCCCGCCCGGATGACTCCGGTCGGACGGGCTCGCAATTCTAACGAGATCAAGATCTCGAGAATTGCGGGACTTTAGCTCACTTTTAACTTTTAACTCTTTTCAACTTCCACACTCACTTCTCCCTGCATTTCAGCAGATCACTGTCAGGGAGGGTGATGAGGTAGCCGTTGTCCAGCAGCCAGCGGATCACCGTGAGGGTCTTTCCTTCGGGTGTGCCTGCCTCTTCCGTGATCTCACGTATGTCCATGCCCTGGGGGTTCAGCGAGAGCACTTCCCGGATCTTTTTCCGGATCTCCTCAAACTCCTCCTGCGAGGGTGTGGTGTCATGCATCTCCCTGCAGATGTCGCAGATGCCACAGTTCAGGGCGTTCTTCTCACCGAAATAAGTAAGCAGGAAACGGCTCCGGCACACCGTTCTGTTGGTGACATATTCCCAGATCTTCTCCTGTTTTTTCAGATAGATCTCTTTGCGAAAGGCATAATTCTCCCTGGAGATCAGCAGGGCTTTGTTCTCCAGCCGCTCTTCGGTGAAGATGATCATAGGGGTCTGTTTCCGGGGGATGTAGCGGATGATCTTCAGATTATTCAGGCGCTCCAGGTATTTGACGATGGTCTCTTCGGGCACTTTGGCCGTCGATGCGAGCCGTTCTTCGAACACCGGTACAAACTCTGTGAAGAGACCGGTATAACTGCGTAGCAGCAGCTTGATGAAAGCATCGAACTTCTCATTGGATATCTGGAACTTATACAACTGATCGCGGGAGACGGTGAAATGGACGCGTGAGGGGTTATGCACATCCTCGGTGAGCTCGATGTAGCCTTCCCTTTCCAGGATCTTCAGACTGTTATAGGCGATCATCACATTGAAGTGATAGCGGGAGACGAAATCGGACAGGTTGAAATCGTAGGCCATGTTTTTGGCAGCCCCTACGGGTATCTGAAAATAGTTGCCCAGGGCTTCGTACACCCTTTTGATCTCATCGATCTCCGGGAAATTGACCCGGGCGCGTTGTTGCAGTTTCAGCTTGTCAGCTTCGTTGTACAGGAGGATGCTCCAGGCCTTGCGGCCGTCGCGACCTGCGCGGCCTGCTTCCTGGAAATAACTCTCCAGCGCATCGGGGAGATCCATGTGCACCACGAAACGTACGTCGGCCTTGTCTATCCCCATGCCGAAAGCATTGGTAGCCACCATGATGCGCGTGGAGCCCTGTGTCCAGGCCTCCTGCCGGCGGTCTCGCAGCTCATGGCTCAGACCGGCGTGGTAGAAATCGGCCGACACTTTGTTCTCCCGCAGGGTGAGGGCCAGGTCACGGGCCTGTTTGCGGGTGCGCACATAGACGATCCCCTGGCCTCTCACCGTACGCACCATGCGCAGGAGATAACCTGTTTTGTCGTCCGTCTCCTTGACCATATAGGCCAGGTTTTTCCTCTCGAAAGAGCTTTTCAGCACATTTTTTTTACCGAACCGAAGCTTTTCCTGGATGTCATCCACTACATCGGGGGTGGCCGTAGCCGTCAGTCCCAGCACCGGCACGTCGGGAAGCAGGTCGCGCAGGTCGGCAATGCGCAGGTAAGAGGGTCTGAAATCATATCCCCATTGCGAGATACAGTGGGCTTCATCCACTGTGATGAGGTTGACGTTCATCTTCTCCACACGGGCACGGAAGAGCTCGGTGCCCAGGCGCTCCGGCGAGACATACAGGAACTTGTATCCTCCGTAGATGCAGTTGTCGAGGGTGATGTCGATCTCTTCGCGGGTCATGCCCGAGTAGATGGCCGCCGCTTTGATCTCCATCTGCCGGAGCCTGTTGACCTGGTCTTTCATCAGGGCGATGAGCGGCGTGATCACCAGACAGATCCCCTCCTTGGCCAGCGCCGGCACCTGGAAGGTGATCGACTTGCCACCCCCCGTAGGCATCAGGGCCAGCGTATCGTTGCCATTGGCTATGGAAAAGATGATCTCCTCCTGCAGCGGCCGGAAGCGGGTGTAGCCCCAATATTTTTCCAGGATCTGGTGATAGAGGTCCGAAGCCTCCGTTTTTTTGCTCATTTTACGCCCTTTGTCCGTTAATTTTTTTGTATTTTGCGCCCTCTAAATTTAACAAATATATTAAGAATGTCTGTTTCCGGCGAACGTATCCTGCAGGAAGGTCTGACCTTCGATGATGTCCTTCTGGTCCCTTCCTATTCCGAGGTATTGCCACGCAATGTGAGCATACATACCCGTTTTTCCCGCAATATCAAACTGAACATTCCTGTGGTTACGGCGGCCATGGATACGGTCACCGAAGCCGAGATGGCCATCGCCATTGCCCGTGAGGGGGGTATAGGAGTGATCCATAAGAACATGACCATCCGGGAACAGGCCCGGCAGGTGAGAAGGGTGAAAAGGGCTGAGAACTTCATGATCACCGACCCGATCACCATCCATCCCGAGAACACCGTGCAGGAGGCCATCAACCTGATGCATGAGTATGGTATCGGGGGGATCCCCGTGGTGGATCAGGAGAATGTGCTTATCGGCATCATCACCAACAGGGATCTTCGTTTTGAAAAAGAAGGGGAACGTCTGGTGCAGGAAGTGATGACACAGGACCGGCTGATCACCACGGACGACACCATCGACCTGCTCGAAGCGGCCAAGATCCTGCAGGAGCATAAGATTGAGAAGCTGCCGATCGTGGATGACGGCAACCACCTGGTGGGGCTGGTCACTTATAAGGATATCACCAAGGCGAAGGACCGCCCCAATTCCTGCAAGGATAGCAAGGGCCGTCTGCGGGTGGCTGCCGCCCTGGGCATTGCCCATGACACCCTGGAACGTGCTGCCGCCCTGGTGGAAGAGAGCGTGGATGCCCTGGTGATCGATACCGCCCACGGTCATACCAAAGGGGTGATCGATATGATAAAGAAGGTGAAAAAAGCCTTTCCGGAGGTGGACCTGGTGGCTGGCAATGTGGGTACGGCCGAAGGAGCCAGGGCCCTGGCCGACGCCGGGGCCGACGCTGTCAAGGTGGGGATAGGCCCCGGATCGATATGTACCACACGTATCATCGCCGGCGTGGGAGTGCCCCAGCTGACAGCGATCTTTGAGGTAGCCGAAGCTATGGAAGGTACCGGCATCCCCGTGGTCGCCGACGGGGGGATACGCTATTCGGGCGACATCGTGAAAGCCCTCGCCGCAGGCGCTTCTACTATCATGGCCGGTTCTCTTTTTGCCGGCGTGGAAGAGTCGCCGGGAGAGACCATTATCTACAATGGCAGGAAATTCAAGTCCTACCGCGGGATGGGCTCCATAGAGGCCATGCAGATGGGATCCAAAGACCGCTACTTCCAGGATGTGGAAGACGATATCAAAAAACTGGTGCCCGAAGGGATCGCGGCACGGGTGCCCTTCAAAGGAAGTCTCTCCGAGGTGGTATACCAGATGATCGGAGGCCTGCGGGCAGGCATGGGCTACTGTGGGGCCGGCAGGATCGAAGATCTGCGTAAGGCCCGTTTCATCAAGATCTCCCAGGCGGCCGTTATCGAAAGCCATCCCCATGATATCACCATCACCCGTGAAGCACCCAATTATTCCAGGGAATTATAGAACGACCAAATCTACAGGACCATGAAGCATCTAAGATATTATCTCCTGGCAACTCTGGCCTTTCTCATTGTACAGCCCCTGGCCGCTCAGGTGAAGGACAGCGATGTGCTGTTCACCGTCGGCGGGGATACCGTGACAGTGGGAGAGTTCAAACGTATGTACCTGAAGAATATCGACCAGACGGGCGGGGTGAAGCAGAGCCCGGAGGAGTACCTCGACCTGTACATCAATTTCAAGCTGAAAGTGCATGAGGCGAAAGCCGAGGGGTATGATACGATGGCTGATTACCGGCATGAGCTGGCCAAATACCGCGACCAGCTCGCCGAGCCCTATGTGGTGGATCCCACCATCATGGACTCCCTCATCCGGGAGGGTTATGATCACCTGAAGAAAGAGATCGATGCCAGCCATATCCTCGTGCGTATAAGCTCGTCAGATACGACCGAAGCCTGGGACAAGATCATGGAGATACGGAAAAAGATCCTGGCAGGAGCCTCTTTTGAGGAGATGGCCCGGGCGGTATCGGATGATCCTTCGGCCAAGAACAACGGAGGTCATATCGGCTACTTTACCGCTTTCCAGATGGTCTATCCTTTTGAGGAGGCGGCCTACCGTCTGAAACCCGGCGAGATCTCCATGCCGGTACGTACACGTTTCGGGTACCATCTGATCCGTGTGGATTCGATCCGGCCCAACCCGGGAGAGATCCATGTGGCCCATATCATGATCGCGGTCCCCCGGCGGGCCCCGGAAAAAGTGAAAGAGGCTGCCAAGGATACGATCTTTATGATCTGGAACAAACTGAAGAAAGGAGCCGATTTCACGCAGCTGGCCAAAAAATATTCACAGGATTATTCCACGGCCAAGTCCGGGGGAGTTTTGCCCTGGTTCGGCCCGGGAAGGATGATCCCCTCCTTTGCCGACGCAGCCTTTGCCCTTAAGCACAACGGGGATATCACAGAACCGGTGCAGACCCCCTATGGCTGGCACATCATCAAACGCCTCGACCTGAAGCCCATCGGTACTTTTGAGGAGATGGAGCCGGAGATCAGGAAGAAAGTAAACCGTTCCGACCGCCTGAAATATGCCCGGCAGGAGTATGTTTCCACACTCCTGAAACAGTATCATGCTGAAGGAGACACCGCCCTGCTGGAAGAATTTGCCGCTCAGGCTGCGACGGATAAGCATAAGCTTGTCTGGTCCTTCCCTCCGGAAACCGGCCGCAAGCCTGTGCTCATGTTCCGGGACCAGCGGGTGCCGTTCAATGAATTCTACGAATATATCCACCGCCTGTATATCACCCCGGACCAGTCTGTGGATGCCTTTGTGAAAAAGGAGTTCGATAAATTCGCCCGTCAGAAGGTACTGGCATACCGTAAAGCCCATCTGGAAAAAGAATATCCCGAATTTGCCGCTATCGTCAAAGAGTATGCCGAAGGAATGCTTATGTTCAATATCATGGATGACAAGGTGTGGTCGAAGGCGGTGCAGGACAGTGCCGGATTGAAGAAATTCTATGAGGAGCATAAGGAAAAGTATATGACTCCCGAAAAGGTCGTTGCCGACAGGCTGGTACTGACCGATGCCTCGTTGCTGAAGAAGGTGTTGAAAAATGTGAAGAAAAGCGTGAAAAAAGGCATGTCACTGACAGACCTGGTGAATAAATATAACAAGTGGGATAAAAAATTGCTGGTCCTGACGCACGATACGATCACTCCTTCGGAACAGAAAGAGCTTGCCGGCCTCCACTGGAAGAAAGGAGCGGTGAATGTGGTACACGGGCCGGAAACATCTCTGTGGGTTGTCAGGGAGGTGTTGCCACCTGTGCTCAAACCCCTGAAAGAGCTGCTCGGGATCGTTACTTCCGAATATCAGGATTATCTTGAGAAACAGTGGATCGCTGAATTGAAAAAGAAATATCCGGTGGTGGTGAACAAAAAGGTGTTTGATGAATTGAAGAAAGAGCTGAAGAACGATGATCGTTGATCGACGAACGATGAACTACGAACCACAAACCACGAACCACGAACTTTGAACTTTGAACCAACATACAAGTTAGCAGGTATCCTGCTCTTCCTGGCTCTTCTGGCAGGGTGTAAGACACCGGGGGAGAGTCCGGTGGGGAAGACGCCTGTGGCACGGGTAGGAGAAACTTATCTGTACAGGGAGGATATTCCTTCCAATTTTGTGACAGGGACCTCTGAAGAAGACAGTGTCAAATATGTCGAGCACTTTATCCGGCAGTGGGTCGGCCAACAGCTGATCGTGCAGAAAGCCCGTTTGTACCTGCCGCAGGAAACCCTGGATGACATTGAAAAGCAGGTGCAGAAGATGCGGGATGACCTGATGGTCTACCGCTATGAGCAGGAGCTGATCTTTCAGAAGCTGGATACGGTGGTGGAGGATACCCTGGTGGAAAAGTTCTATAATGATCATTCTGAGTTATTCGCTCTGAAGAACAATATCGTCAAAGTGATCTTCATCAAGATCCCTGTTTCTGCTCCCAACCTGTCACAGGTCAGGAGATGGTATCGCTCCAACCGGGAGAGCGATCTGAAGAAGCTGGAGAATTATTGTTATCAGTATGCGATGAAGTTCGATGATTTTGAGGACCACTGGGTTTCTTTCGATTTTATTCTGGATCAGACCCCTGCCAAGGTGACCAATCAGGAGCGATTTTTGCGGTATAACCCGTTTCTGGAGGCCAGGGACAGTGTGGCACAGTACTTTATCAGAATCAATGAATATCGCTTGCGGGGGACAACGGCGCCGCTGGAGTATGTCTCCGGAGAAATCGTTCGTACCCTTCTCAATGAGCGTAAGATGAAATTTCTCAGGGAGCTGGAAAATAATATCTATTTTGAGGCGTTGAATGGCAAGAAGTTTGAGATATACAAATAGCATTGCATGAACACAATAAGAAGAAGGATAGTGTGGGCCGGATTATCGATGCTGCTTTTTTTGAATCCACTGGCAGCCCAGCAGCAGCGAAAGGTCATAGATAAGATCGTGGCGATCGTGGGGGGAAATATCATCCTTGAATCGGATGTGATGATGCAATATGAGCAGATGAGACGGCAGGGATCGATCCCTGCCGGACAGTCCAGCCGTTGCAAAATCCTCGAGGATATCATGGTGCAGAAACTTCTCTACCACCAGGCCCTGCTGGACAGTCTGCCGCTGGAACCCGGCGAGGTGGAGCGTCAACTGGATGCCCGTCTGAATGTTTTTATTAAAATGATCGGGTCACGCAAAGCTTTGGAGGATTTCTATCATAAAAGTTTTTTGGAGATCAAGAACGACCTGCGGGATGATGTGCGTGAGCAGGTACTCGCCGGAAAGGAGCAGAGCAATATCATCCAGGATGTGATGATCACCCCGGGAGAGGTGAAGTCTTTCTACAAAAAACTTCCCAAGGACAGCATACCCCTGATTCCTGAACAGTATGAGATCCAACAGATACAGATCAATCCTCCGTATTCCGATGAGGCGAAGATCGCTGCCCGCCAAAAACTTCTCGACTTGCGTAAACGGATCATCGAAGGAGAAAGTTTCTCCACCCTGGCCATTCTTTATTCCGAAGACCCGGGATCGGCGCGCCGCGGCGGCGAGCTGGGGATGACCGGCCGGCCCGACCTGGACAAAGACTTTGCCCGGGTAGCCTTTTCCCTTAGAAAGGGACAGGTCTCCCCCATTGTGGAGACACGATTCGGCTACCATATCATTCAACTGATCGACAGGAAAGGGGATATGATCAACGTACGTCATATCCTGATCAAACCCAAACTCTCGGGCGACGCCATCCAACGGGCCAACATTCTGCTGGACAGTATAGCCCGTCAGATCAGAATAGATTCGCTCTCCTTCGGGAAAGCCGCTTTCATATATTCTGAAGATAAGGATACACGTACCACCGACGGACTGGTTATCAACCCTGCTACAGGTGATCCCCGTTTTGATATGAGCCAGCTCGACAAAAGAACGGGACAGCTTGTGGCCAGAATGAAAGAGGGTGAGATCTCCGATCCTTTCCAGTACATTGACAATGCCGGCAATATCGTATTCAAGATCATCCGCCTGAAAAAGATCATTCCGGCCCACAGAGCCAACCTGGTACTTGATTATGAGCTGTTAGCAAACATGGCCAAACAGCAAAAACAGAAAGAGGTTTTCGATCAGTGGGTGAACGAAAAACTGCAAACAACATACTCCCGTGTCGATGAGGAGTATCAGGGTTGTAGGTTCCAATACAAAGGTTGGATAAAATGATCCGCATACGCTCGCACCGATGGTCAGAAATTGTCCAGATCAGATCTTTTCATACCGGAGAACATTGTTTCTTTGGCTGATCCTGATTTTGGCTTTTCCACCGCCGCTCTATGCCCAGCGTAAGAAAAAACAAAAGAACAAGGTGGAGATCCTCCACGCCGATGAGCTTAGTATCGACCGGACACGTTCTCTGAAGAAACTGGAGGGTAATGTTAAGTTAAAGCACCAGGAAGTGATCCTCTCGTGTGACAGCGCCCTGGTATATGACAATTCCAATGTGGTGGAGGCCCATTCGGATGTCGAACTTGACCAGGGCGACACCCTTTTTCTTTACGGGGATTTTATACGTTATGACGGAGATGCCAGAAAGGCCCTGGTGATAGGGAATGTCCGCCTGATAGATCAACGTTCCCGGCTGACCACCGACCGCCTGGAGGTGGATCTGAACACCAACATCGGCTATTACCTTACCGGGGGAGTGATCGAGGATGACAGTACCCGTATCGAGAGTGTGCGCGGGTATTATCACAGTGATAGTAAAAACTATTACTTCAAGGATAATGTGCATATCACCACCCCGCAATATGAGATTTTTTCCGACAGTATGATCTACAATACCGAGACCGATCTCACGCGTTTCTCGGGTCCCACACAGATCGTGGGCGACAGCATGGACATTTATTGTGAGGGCGGATGGTACAACCGTCAGCAGGAGACCTTCCGTTTTGAGAAAAATGCTTCCATCAGCACGCCGGAGCGTACGGTCCGTGGCGATACGATCTTTTATGAGCGCAATACGGGTTTCGGGCGGGTGACAGGTCATGCCGTGATGATCGATACTACACGCAAGGTGATCCTCTCGGGTGATCTGGCCGTTTACTACACCGATCCGGAACGTACCCTGATGACAGGAAGAGCTCTCTTCCGGCAATATGACCCCGACGGCGATACCCTTTACCTGCATGCCGATACGTTGCGCTCCTTTATGGATACCGCCGGTAAGAGGGTCATGACCGCCTGTTACGGGGTGAGGATCTTCCGGAAAGACCTGCAGGGCGTATGTGATTCGCTCTCCTACTCCTTTGCCGATTCGGTGATCCGAATGTTCGTCCATCCCGTGATATGGTCGGGAGAGAACCAGCTAAGCTCGGACGATATGGAACTGTTCACCAAAGAGGAGATGATGGATCACTTCGAGATGCACGGTAATGCCATGATCATTTCGAGGTACGATTCGATACGTTTTAATCAGATCAAAGGGAAGAAAATGTTCGGATATTTCCGCGGGAATGAGCTGTACCGCATAGACGTGAACGGCAATGGGGAGAGCATTTATTATCCGGAGGACCAGGGAAGACTTGTCGGAATGAACCGCGCGGAGTGTTCCAATATCGTTATTATTGTGAAAGACAGGAAGATCAAAAAAATCAAACTGTTGAAGTCACCCACCGGTACGCTCAGTCCTCCTCCCGAAGGATTTTCGGAGGATCAGCGTCTGAAAGGGTTCAAATGGCTCGATGAAGAAAGGCCGGCAGGGCCGTGGGATGTTTTCAGAAAAGAAAATCCGGAAGGGATAGAATTGCCCGAGAACGACTGAAAAAAAGCGGGCAGTGCCCGCAATGATCAGTACTCGTCTTCGTTGAAAAAGAAATCGTCTTTGCTTGGATAATCCGGCCAGATGTCTTCAATGCTTTCATAAACCTCCCCTTCATCTTCGATTTCCTGAAGGTTCTCGATCACTTCCAGCGGTGCACCCGAACGAATGGCAAAATCGATCAGTTCTTCTTTCGTGGCCGGCCAGGGCGCATCCTCTAGTTTCGAAGCCAGTTCCAGTGTCCAGTACATAGGCCTAACAGGTTAAGTGATTAAAATTAGATCGCCTTTAAAATTTCGCAAATATAGAAATTTTCTTTACAAAATCAATAAAAACGAGAAAATTTAATCCCCTGATAACCAGTAGGTTTCGTTTTTGCCTCTATTATGTGTTATATATCTGGCCAATACGAACAGATAATCGGAGAGCCTGTTCAAATATTGTACGGCTTTATCCGGGAAAGGATCATTTTTCAGCAGATGTACGGTCTGCCGTTCTGCGCGGCGGCAGATGGTCCTGGCAATGTGGCAGTGAGAGGCGAGGGGATCTCCTCCCGGCAGGATGAAATGTTTCAGGGGAGGGAGGATTTCGTTCATACGATCTATTTCCTTTTCGAGGAAAGGGGTTCCTTCTTCATTCAACCGGGGGACCCTCGGGCTCTTTTTCCCGGCCATCAGGATGGAGGAGATGGTCATCAGATCTTTCTGGATCCGCAAAAGGGGTGTGTCGATCCCGTCTTCTGCGGCCAGGTCACGGATAAGCCCCAGACAGGCGATCAGTTCATCCAGGGTGCCTCCCGCTTCCAGACGGGGATCGTCTTTGGATACCCGTTGTCCCGTCAGGAGGGTGGTGGTGCCTTTATCTCCTTTTTTGGTATAGATCTTCATGGTTCCGGTTGCTTTATACTCCTACCTCGATCCTGTTCTCGTTCACCCTGTCCGATTCTACTTTACCGTCCATCAGACGGATGATCCTTTTGGCATGCAGGGAGATGTCTTCTTCGTGTGTGACGAGGATTACGGTGTTCCCCAGCTTGTGGATGGTATCTAGCAGCCGCATGATATCCGTGGAGGTACTGGAGTCAAGATTCCCGGTAGGTTCGTCGGCTAGGATGATGGAGGGCTTATTGACCATGGCACGGGCGATGGCTACGCGCTGGCGCTGTCCCCCGGACAACTCGTTGGGACGGTGTTCGATCCGGTCACCCAGGCCCACCTCTTCGAGCACTTCAGTAGCCCGGATGATACGGTCATGTTTGGGAATGCCTGCATAAATAAGCGGAAGCATGACATTCTCCAGGGCAGTATAACGGGGCAGCAGGTTAAAGGTCTGGAAAACAAAGCCGATCTCTTTGTTGCGTATCTCTGCCAGTTGGTTGTCGTCCATGCTGCTCACGTCACTGTTGTTGAGCAGGTAGCGGCCTTTGGTGGGGGTGTCCAGACAACCAAGGATGTTCATCATGGTCGATTTACCCGAACCCGACGGCCCCATGATGGCAACATATTCGTTCCTCATAATGTCGAGAGTGATGCCTCGCAGCGCTTTCACCACTACCGTGCCTACATAATAGTTCTTGATAATACCCTCTAATTGTATGACATGTTCCATGATGCCGAGATGTTGGTTCAAAACCGGGAAAGATCCTTTTAAAGAGTTTGACAATCCCGGGAGAAGTATTATTCCCTCCTCATGTTAACGACAAAGATAAATTAATATTTCACTTTCAGTACCGCAGGGTGACGGTTTGTCTGGGCAGGGCAGGATCGAAGAAAAGGATGCCCATACGGAAAATATTTACCGAGAGGGATGTCTTTTCATGTTTCCGCAATACATTCCAGGCGTTGAGCATGCCTTTTGACCAGTGGATGTCGTCCATGACCGCCACACTTCGTGTATGGAGGTGCGGCAACAGCATGCTGTAGTAACGCAGGGTGGCTTTTTCTTCGTGGTGTCCGTCGAGGAAGAGCAGGTCAAGGGGGCCGGTTTTCTCCAGGAGGGGGGGCAGTACCTCGCCGAAGGCGCCGCGTAGCACCCTGATTTCCCGGCCGGGCAACTGCCGGGTGAGCATCTCTTCGGCGCGTGCTGCCAGGGCGGGATCTCCTTCGATGGTGATGATGCGGGCCCGGGGGGCTCCCAGCGCCAGGGCGAGGGTGCCCAGACCCAGGGCGGTGCCCAGCTCCAGGATGACCGCCGGCTTGGCAAAACGGCTCAGCCGGCACAGCAGCCGGTGGTAACGGGGCGTCCCGGAGGAGTGCCGGGCGATGTTGCGGATGGTGCGCGGGCGGGGCGCTCCTTTTCTCCCGCCATGACCGGCCCCCAGGTCGTAGGGGATGATACGGCTCCTGTCGGCCAGCAGCTGGCGCCGCACCTCCTCCCACAACTCACACCCCTCCACAGGAGCAGACAAAGAGAGCACCTCCTCAGCCAAACGTTGCAGGAAAGGCTCCTGCAACTCCCGCCCGGGACGGTGACGCGCAAAGAGATAATATGCCAGGGCTCTGACTGTAAGCATGGATCTGTCGTTCATTTAACGGTAACAGATCCAAAGATAACAATAGAAACGGGAAGGAAGGGGATCACAGCATCTTCAGCATAGCCTTCTGCCGGTCCCCTTTGGATACCTGTTTCCAGAAAGTGCTGAACTCATCGAATAACTCCGGGGGATACCTGCCTTTGTTGACCTTCAGCCGCCGGATGTAGGTGATCCTGTCATCGCCTTTGAGGACCTTGCAATCATATTCTCCGAAAACGCTTTTCAGATGGATGGGCGGAGGAACATATTCCACTGAGAGATAGACCGGAAGCACCCAAGTGATGGTGTCGGTGTCAGTGAAGGGGTAAGAGAGTACAATATCCGACTCCCTTTCTTGCAGTTGCTTGGGAACATAGGAGAACCTGTTGAGCAGGTTCAACGGCAGGAATTTTCTTTTTCCGCTGGTGGTCATCCATTTTTTTAGGAGCAGGCTTAATTCCTCGTCTATTGTGGGGAGTTCGCCGGAGACGTCTTTCCCCAGACGTATCTCCCTTAACTCATAACTGGGGATGTTCAGATAATCGTAATACCATTTTTTCAGTTCGTCTCCTTTCAGGAGCAGTGCTTCTTCGACATTCTCATACTGGAGTCCTTTGTAATGCGTATCGATGGTGCCTGCGGCTGTTCCGTCATTGTTGAGGGTGAAGGTGGCATGGCGGTTTTGCAGGTTAATGTCTGCTCCGTAGACAGGGGTATGGACCAGGACGCCGCTGTCGCCACAGATCATCAGGGCATGACGGTCGGCCGTGAAGCTGCCCGGAAAACCGAAAGGCTGTGTCTGACTGGTGCACTCCAGCCAGATGGAGTCTTTTGGCTGCGGTATGCAGACAATGACATGGTTGAACTGGTTGGAGGGGAAGTCGCAGAGGATGTCGCGGGCATACTCTCCGGCTTTTACCAGTACATACCGCGCATCGATACCGGCAGCCTCCATGAGGGCACAGGTGTAATTACACAAAGCCTTGCAGTCGCCGTACCCTTTCTCGTCGACATACGACGCCGGATAAGGTTTATATCCTCCTATACCCAATTGCACACTTACATACCGGGTGTGTTGCTGCATGTAATCATAGATGATACGGGCTTTTTCTTCTGTGGTGTTAGCCGTTTTTGTTATTTCCTGCATCTTTGCAACGGTTGCAGGCGGCAGGTCCCGCTCCCCCTGGTTGAGTCCGGCGATCCAGCGTCCGAAATCCGCCCAGGTGGATGCATTGCCCCGGGTACGGGCATACCGGAACTGTGCCGGTGCAAGATACAAAACGGGGACACGATCGATGAGATCTTCCGAATTGGGTTCGTGCTGCTTGGCGGGTAAAGCCCTTACCTCCCAGGACCAGGTGATCTCATCATTATCTTCCTCTAATACTGGTTTGCCAAGCCGGACATTTTTGTATCTGGGCAGTAGTTCTTTGGCAGCCCGGATACTGATGTCCGACTGTTCCACTCCCAACAGGTAACTCCATTGCGGCACCCAGGGCGGATAATTGACCGTGCCGTCATAAGATATCTCGTAGTCATACTCTATGGTGACCGGAAAAGCGGTGATCCGGGGAGCATACCTTTTTCTGCGGTCGTCCCGGTAAAGGGTACCATCCGAGACGGCGGAGACATCCTGCAGGTCGGAAGCCCCCACTTTTTTTATCCGCTGGCCCATTGCATTGTAGATCGTCCCGCTGAAACGGGAGATGTGGGTGTCTTTGTCGTAGAGCTCACTGAAGTAACCCTCCGGCAAACCTCTTCTGCGCAGTATGGTAATTGCATAATGATAATGAAAAACGATGTTCCTGTCCGAGAGGATGTGCATGGTGGTATGGTGGAACCGTACCACGGCATTGGCATGGCGGGAGATACTGTCGGGGATCAGTCCGGCTGCCAGAGATACTGTGTACTTGTCCGTGGCTGCGGCAGGATACACCAGGGGGAGGAGCGACAGGAAGAGCAGGGTTCGGAGGATATGCATGATAAAGGAGGCTTATAATGTTTTTTTCAGGATGATCTGTTCATTCTGTTTGCCGAACAGTTCATCGAAGAACTTGCGGATCGTCTTATATTCGGTGGCAGGATACAAACTTTTTTTGATCAGCAGGGAGCTCATGATCTGCACGGTGTTATTCCCTACAACTTTGGCCACATAAGTATATACCAGGTTCTTATCGGGCGTGGAGATGCGCATACTGGCAGGCAGCTCTTCCACGGTATAGCCCTCCGGCAGGGTATACATGAGAATATTCCGTTTCTGACGGGGGGCCAGAAAATCGATGGGGAAGAGACGTTCTTCGGCTTTGAAAGGGTTCTCCGACAGTTCCGGGTTGATCAACGGGTTGAGGATGAGCAGATCACCCATCTCTTCCACATTCCCTTCGATGGTACAGTTGTATTTTTCATTGAGGGGTTGGGTGGGATCAGTAGCCCCTTTGATCTGGTAGTCGCTGAAAGTCCAGTGAGACTGTTCCTTTTTCTGCGACTCAATGTATTTATCTTCTCCGTTGGTTTTGATATATTTTCGGATGCCCAGGGCTTTATATCCACGGAAGCTGGTGCTGATGGTCCCTGTGAGTTGTCCGTCATCTTCAATGGTCATTTTGCTGTAAAGGGTCTCATCATACCCCATGGGCACTTTCAGGTCGATCCATTTGTAACCGTTTTCGAAGATCGCTCTTCCTTTTCCGTTCAGACATTTCGCCGGGATCAGCCGGGCCGGCAGAAGAGGGTCTGTAGCATCCAGGAGATATCTTTTATCGTTTTTTTGGGCCACTGCCATGGTGTAATTATAGAATGAGAAAACGGGGGCATTGTAATCGCGGACAATGCCGTGATCGCGTGTGCTGATGATCACCGGGGCTGTGACAAACCCGGCCAGACGCAGCAGACCGGCATACATCAGGTTGATGTCGGCAGAATTACCATAACCGTTCTTATAGGTTTTTCTGGGACCACCGCTCGCCAGCATCCTGTTTTTATGGTTCCATTTTACATGCCGGCCCACAAAGTCATGGATCGCCTGGATCACCTCTTCATCATTTTTGCCTTCCATAAGCACTCTTACCGAGTCTTTCAAAAACCCCCATCCTTTCAGTACGGGGAAAATGTGTTCGTTAGACCTGATCTCATTGTCGAGTTTTTGCCATGAGGTGAGAAAATCCTTGTTCCCCTGTCCGGGAATACGGATCGAAACGATCTCAAATTCGATCCGCGAGTAATAATTATCCGGATCGGGCATGAACGGTTCTTCCTTCAGGGCCGGGATATTTTCCATGACCCAGTGGAAAGTGGTGGAGGGTATGGACCCCTGGTCCATGGTGGGGGAAGTGGTGTAGATATCGATCTTCTCATAACCGGCGGGGATGACCCGGTAATGGAACCAGTCGGGCACACGCAGGTTGAACTCGCTGTACATGTCGGGGATGTCGGTCTGGAAATACCAGGGGACAAGATTGAAGTAATCCCCCGTGGATTTACGGTAGGAGTATTCAATGATCGACCCTTCCCTGACATCCGGAAAGGAGATCTTCAGTTGTCGCTGGCTGCCCGAGACCTTCTCCTCAAAGATCATGCTCTTGTCTACTTTGGAAACTTCTATTTTGCCGTCCACCAGGTTGTAGGTAGCTGCTCTCAGATGCACGATGGGCCGGTTTGCGGAATGGTACAGGGTCACCGTGCCATAAGAGAGCCCGTTTTTGTTGATGATCTTGATCCGCGCATGGTATTCCAGCTTCATCTCCCGGTTGTTGTAATCGAAGTAGGCATGGCCCCAGTCGAAAATATAATAGGCCGGGGCTGTGGAATCAAGATAACAGACATTATTTTCCAGGTTCCTTTTGGAGATGTCTCCGAATTTTCTGGGATGTTTGATCCCCTCAGGTCTTGCTGTGCCGGGAAACATCAGACCGGCAAGTACAACAAGAAAAAAGATCTTTTGGTTCATGAGAAAAAAGGTTAGGTTGGGTAAAAGGGTTGATCGTACAAGTTGCTGATCTACAGTTTTTGTATGATAGGATCTGAGATGACAAGGTTTGTGAAATAATGATGTTTCGATTCCAATATAATGATTTCTCCGTAAAAAATGAAGGGCGATCACCTGAAAAAAAATTCTATTGGTTATTTTAAAATACGTGGTAATGGCGAAAAATATTGCAGGAAAAACACTCTCCCTTTTTCTTATCGTCCTGAGATTTCATTAAATTCCCGCTGATTTTGGCGGAGCGTAATTGCCTTTTTATGGAAAAGATCCTCGGGACCGACATAAAATTCCTGCCCGGTGTAGGGCCGAAAAGAGCGGAGCTGCTTGGCAAAGAGCTGGGTATCCATACCTACTTTGATCTGCTTTATTACTTTCCTTATAAATACATTGACCGTACCCGTTTTTACAAGGTGGCGGAAGTAAAGGGAGATATGCCGCACATCCAGTTGCGCGGGCGGCTCGAAGGAGGGCAGGTGGTGGGGCCGCCCCGTAAAAAACGTTTCGTGGCCCTGCTGCGGGATGAAACGGGTGTTATTGAGCTGGTGTGGTTCCGGGGGCTGGCCTGGATCAAAGATTCCCTGACGCCGGGGAAAGAATACATTGTCTTTGGCAAGCCTGCACGCTTTGGTGGCCGCATCAACCTGGTCCATCCCGAGATGGAGGAGGCGGACAAGGCGGAGAAACAGATCAATGCCTCCCTGCAGGCGCATTACAGTACTACCGAGAAGCTGAAGAACAGTTTCATCACTTCGCGGGTGATCCGCAAGCTGCAGGCAACGTTGCTGAAAATGGTGGGATCTCAACTGCAGGAGACCTTCCCGGCGGCACTGCTGCAGGAACACAGGTTGCTCCCGCGGCGGGAAGCGCTTCTCAATATCCATTTTCCGAAAGACGCGGAGACCCTCAGACAGGCCCGTTTCCGGCTGAAGTTCGAGGAGCTCTTCTTCATCCAGCTCAACCTGCTGATGCAGAAAATGGTGCGCAGCCGCCAGGTGAAGGGATTCGTCTTTGAGAAGGTGGGGGACTATCTCAACTCTTTTTACCATGAGAAGCTCCGTTTTGAGCTTACCGGCGCCCAGAAAAGGGTGATCCGGGAGATACGCCGCGATCTGGGGTCGGGGCGTCAGATGAACCGTCTCCTGCAGGGCGATGTGGGCAGCGGCAAGACGCTGGTGGCGCTGATGACCATGCTCATCGCGGCCGACAACGGCTACCAGAGCGCCCTGATGGCTCCCACCGAGATCCTGGCACAGCAACATTATAATACCATCCACCGGTGGGTCGAGGGACTGGGCATCGAGGTGCGCCTCCTTACGGGCTCCACGAAAAAAGCCGAGCGCCGCGAGCTGCATGCGGCGTTGCGGGAAGGGCGTGTGCATATCCTCATCGGTACCCATGCCCTCATCGAGGATGAGGTGCAGTTCATGAAACTGGGCTTCGTGGTCATCGATGAGCAGCACCGTTTCGGAGTAGCCCAGCGGGCCCGCCTCTGGGAGAAAAGCGGCGGCACTCCGCCCCATGTTCTGGTGATGACCGCCACACCCATCCCCCGTACCCTGGCCATGACCCTCTACGGCGACCTGGACGTGTCGGTGATCGACGAGATGCCGCCCGGCCGGAAGCCGGTGAAGACCCTCCTGCTCAATGACAGCAAGCGCGAACGCCTCTTCGGCTTCATGCGCGAGCAGATCGCACAGGGAAGACAGATCTTTGTCGTCTATCCCCTCATCAAAGAGAGTGAGACCATGGACTACAAAGACCTGGAGGATGGCTATGAGAGCATCGTGCGGGCTTTCCCGCCCCCGAAATATGCCGTGGGCGTGGTCCACGGGCGCATGAAGCCGGAGGAGAAGGACCTCTCGATGAAACATTTTGTCAAAGGCGATTATCATATCATGGTGGCCACGACGGTCATCGAGGTGGGCGTGGATGTGCCCAATGCCTCGGTGATGGTCATCGAGAGCGCCGAACGTTTCGGTCTGTCCCAGTTGCACCAGTTGCGGGGACGCGTGGGACGCGGCGCCGACCAGTCGTACTGCATCCTCATGGCTTCCTACAAGCTGTCGCCGGAAGCCCGCAAACGCCTGCAGATCATGGTGGAGACCAACGACGGCTTCAAGATCGCCGACGCCGATATGCGCCTGCGCGGCCCCGGGGATATCGAGGGAACGCAACAGAGTGGCATCCCCTTCGACCTGCACATCGCCAACCTGGGCCAGGATGGTCAGATACTCCAGATGGCACGCGATACGGCGGAGAAGATCCTGGCAAAGGATCCCTCCCTGGCACAGGGAGAAAATATTGTGCTGCGCAATAACATCCGCCTCTTCTCAGGTAAAGATAAGGACTGGAGCAGGATAAGCTGAAGAAGGGCGAAGCTCGATTGTCGAAGGGCGAACCCTTCGGTATGCCTGCGGCGCGTTCGTGGTTTGATGTTTGAAGTTTGATGCAGCCTGACGGCTGCGTTTGAGGTTTGAATTGTTTCAGGTTTCAGGTTCCAGGTTCCATGTTCGAATGACGAATGAATGTCGAACACCGAACACCGAATGTCGCCTGCCTGCGGCAAGCAGGAATTTTTATTTTTGAATTTTGATTAATGACTTATGATAAACTAATTATTTTCGCGACCGACCAGCCTACGGCAAGCCTTCGGCGGGCAAAGAAGGGAGCTAATTTCCACTTAATTACTACTTGATTTCAGCCACGCAGTGGCTTAATTTCACGAGCGTAGCGAGTAAATTTCTACTTAATTTCGTTCGCGAAGCGAACTAATGACTACCTAATTTCACGAGCGTCAGCCTTCGTTCCTTTGTGAACTTCGGCGGACAAGGCAGCGAGAAAATTTCCACCAATCATTCAATCCCGCCTTCGTCCCGACCTGTCGGGACTTCGTCGGACAATGCATTCAAGCATTCACTCATTCACTCATTAATTCATTGTCCGGACAGAACACATTATATCCAAATATTATGATATATAGATAAAAACACTTATTTAAAACGAGAATAAATTAGGGGAGGGGAGGAGTTTAACATTTTTTAGGTCACAGAAAAAAATTATACTTGTAAAATGTAAGTTTTTGCCGGTTATTTTTATTGTATTGATATTCAGTATAATATGGCGGATCAGGAATTTATCGAGCACGAAGGGACGGTCCGGGAGATCAGAGACGGGAAGATAAGGGTGTCGTTCCTGGCCAAAAGTGCCTGTGCACACTGCCAGCTGAAAGGTGTTTGTTCGGCGGCCGATATGGCCGACAAGGAGGTGGAGGTGGATGCGGGAGGCCTGGCGGTACGGCCGGGAGAGAAAGTGAACATCGTCCTGGCCCGCTCGCTTGGCCTGCGGGCCCTGGCCTATGGTTATCTGATCCCTTTTGTGCTTCTGGTGGTCACCCTTTTTGCCGTGTATGATGCCACGGGCGATGAGGTCCTCAGCGGACTGCTCTCCATGGGCGTGCTGGTGCCTTATTACGGGATGTTATATCTCCTGCGGCAAAAGATCCACAAACAGTTTCGATTTATGATACGGAAATTCGTTTAACTCTATAGTTTATGAGTGATATTGTTCTTTATACGGTCATCTCTTTGACGTTGCTCGGGATCCTGGCGGCGGTGATCCTCTATTTTGTGGCGCAGAAGTTCAAGGTGGTGGAAGATCCCCGTATCGATGCCGTGGAGGAGGTCCTGCCGCATGCCAACTGCGGCGGGTGCGGTTATCCCGGGTGCCGTCCTTTTGCCGAGGCGTGTGTCAAGGCCGATTCGCTGGATAATCTGTACTGTCCCGTCGGGGGCAATGAGGTGATGGCCAAAGTGGCAGAGATCCTGGGACTGGAGGCGGTGGAGGCTGAGCCGCGGGTGGCGGTGATACGGTGCCAGGGCTCCTACGAGCACCGTCCCCGCACCAGCAGGTATGAAGGAGCTTCCACCTGTGCTGTCGAGCATGCCCTCTACACCGGCGATACCGATTGTCCCTACGGTTGCCTGGGGCTGGGCGACTGCGTGGCTGCCTGCGACTTTGAGGCCCTTTTCATGGATGAAAAAACAGGCCTGCCCTACGTCATCGACGAGAACTGTGTGGCCTGCGGCGCCTGCGTAGAGGCTTGTCCCCGTGACATCATCGAGCTGAGAAAAAGGAACAAGAGAGACCGCAAGATCTTTGTCTCCTGTATCAATGAGGAAAAAGGAGGTGTGGCACGGCAGTATTGCAAGGTGGCCTGCATAGGATGCTCGAAGTGCTTCCAGGTGTGTGAGTTTGATGCCATCACCATGGGCAATAACCTGGCTTTCATCGACAGCGATGCCTGCAAGCTGTGCCGCAAATGTGTGGTGGTGTGTCCCACCAACTCTATCCTGGAGATCAACTTCCCGCCGCGTAAAGAGCGCAAGGAAGTGAAACCGGCCGCCGCCAAAAAGGCAGTGCCTCCGAAACAGGAGAAGGCGGCTCCCGCAGCGGCTGCCGCAAAGAATACCGTAGCAGTGAAAGAAAAAGAACCAGAAAAGGAGAAAAAAGCAGAAAATATCCCCGCAGAAGAAAAGGCCGGAGAGAAAGATGCCGCGGGAGAAGAGGAAAAGAAGAAGGAAGCAGGAGACTCCTCAACAGAAGAGAAGAAAGGATCATAATATAAAAACCAAGCGACAGTGCAGAAGTTAAAAACGTTTCCAAAAGGAGGTGTTCATCCGCCGGAGCACAAGCTCTCGGCGGGGAGTCCCATCGAGACCCTTCCGGTGTCCGGCCGGGTGGCGATCCCTGTGGTGCAGCATCTGGGGGCGCCCGCCGAGCCTGTGGTGCAACGGGGCGAGGAGGTGAAGGTGGGACAGCTCCTGGCCAAAGGCACGGGGTTTGTCTCGGCCAACGTCCACGCGCCGGTGTCGGGCACGGTGTTCCGCATAGACAAGAAGTTCGATGCGTCGGGATACAAACGCACCTCGGTGATCATAGACATCCATGGTGATGACTGGCTCCCGGAGATCGACCGGAGCACGACGCTCGAGAAAGAGATCACGGCTTCGCGGGAGGAGATCATTGAGAAGGTGCAGGCTGCCGGCATCGTCGGTATGGGCGGCGCCACCTTCCCCACGCACGTCAAACTGAACGTGCCGCGGGGCAAGAAAGCTGACATCCTCATCATCAACGGTGTGGAGTGTGAGCCTTTCCTCACCGCCGACCACCGTCTCATGCTGGAGCGCGGCGAGGGGCTGGTCGTGGGCATACGCATCCTCATGAAAGCCCTGGCGGTGACCACCGCCGTCATCGGCATCGAGAACAACAAGCCCGATGCCATCGACCACCTCACAAAGCTGACGGCCGACGAGCCGGGCATCACGGTGCAGC
>JALVJE010000170.1 GCA_027028505.1 Bacteroidales bacterium | reverse complement strand
CAATGCAATACAGTTGCAAATTTGTATGGTTTTTTTTCATGTTTTTCTTACCAATTTAATCCGTTTATATACCGTGATTATCAATGCTTTCCTTTTTTACTCTTATCTTTAATGCGGAATCTGGGATAATTGGTTTGAGGGAAATCCACCTGGGTGGCGTATGAGTCATTTATTATTAGATCCTGGATTTTTTGCCATAAGGACTTCTATATCGTATAACAAGTGAATAGAAAGCTTTTTCGAGGGTTTTCAACGTGACCGTTACTTTGTCCTGTTTGTCATCCAGTCCTGTGATGTAGCCGGTGCCAGAGAAACCTGCTACGCTATTGTCAGTCAATAATTACACCAGTAAGGATGCCATTTTCTGCCTCAGCCGTATCCACAGGGGTCTGTGACCATGCAACAGGACCAAGCATGAAACTCAATAAAAAAAGAAGGGTAATTCTTATTACCCCTGATCTTTCAGCAAGATCCTTCAATATTGTTTTTCCCTCCATTATTGCCTCAGTGATATGCATTGTAGTCTAACCCACTAATAATCCCTGAGATAGATAATAATGCCTTTTGAAAAAATTTCCTTATGACGGATTACTTACGACTGTTTGCATTTTTTTCTTTCTTCATTTTGTCGATATATTTCACCCCGTTCTCTATCCACGGTTTGGCTGGTTTGCCCAGGAGGTAATGGTCAAAGAATTCGTTGATCCGGCGGGTATAGTCCAGCATGTTCTCTTTTTTCCTTACTGCATGATTTTCTCCGGAATAAACCAGCAGGATCATGGGTTTTTCCATGCGGCGCATGGTGATGTACATTTCGATGCCCTGATGCCAGTCGACAGCGCCGTCCTGGTCGCCGAAAGCCACCAGCAGAGGGGTGTTGATCCTGGCTGCCTGGAACATGGGAGAGTTGTTCATATAGTCGTTGAGCAGGGACCACCAGGGCTTACTGAAACGGCCCTGGCTTACCTCGAAGATCTGCTGGTCGGGGGTGCCGGTGTTCCAGTAGATGGAGTTGTACATGCTGATCATATCCGTCAGGGGCGCTCCGGCGACGGCAGCCGAGAAAAGGTTGGTCTGGGTGATGATGAAAGAGGTCTGGTAGGCGCCCCAGCTGTGTCCCATGATGCCGATCTTCTTCTTGTCGATCATGCCGGTGGCTATCATTTTCTCTACTGCCGGCACCACACAGTTCACTGCCGACTCACCCGGGTGATCAATCTTATAGACAATATCAGGCTGGAAAACAAAATATCCCTGCTGGACATAGTTGGTGATATTGTAAAAGCTTTTCGGGGAGGGAACAATATAATTATGCAATGAGTTGGAGCGTATCTCGTAGATATAGACCAGCATGGGGTATTTTTTCCCGGGCTCGTATTTTGCGGGATAATGCAGTATTCCCTGCAGTTCTTTGCCGTCCCGGTTCTTGAAAGAGACCAGCGTTGCTTTCCCCCAGGCATATTTTGCCTGCTGGGGGTTGGTATGTGTTACCTGCCGGGGTTGATGGAAATCCGCTGCCGTGTAAAAGACGTTGGGTGATTCGACATAGGTCTGGGCAACATAGATGAATTTATTTGTCTTTTTGGCTTTTTCCAGGCGGTTATTCATGCGGGGTTCATAGAGGAGTGTTTTCACCGTTCTCTTTTTGGGCAGGAGCACGGCAAATCCGGAATCTTTGGTAGTATCCCCGAACATGGAGAAGTAAACCGGCAACTTTGTGTCGATATATTTCTTTTCCCAATCGAGACGGTTTACCCTGTAGCGGATCCTTTTATCCCTGCCGTTGGTCAGCTTGTCCGCTTTGCTGCCGTCGGGCGACAGGGCCCAGACGTCATATTCGTCATACAGGAGGACTTTCTTGTCATCGTTGGTCCATCCTGCCGTGCCGAAAGGAGGTTTTTGCACGGCCGGATGATCATCCCGGACATTCCAGAAAGGCACGGGACGGGCAGCAGTGAGGTTGAGCGTTTTCCCGGAAGCGATATCATAGGCCCACCAGTTCTTATCCCTGAAATAGAGGAGATACTTCCCGGCAGGTGAGGAGGTGACGGGAAGGGCCTGGTGTTTGATCACCTCTTTGCGGACACCTGTGACCGGATCAATGATATAATAATCCGCATAGGTAAGTTTGAACTGCGGCTGATAAGGCTTCATGGTCCAGACCAGGACATGTTTCCCGTCGCCTGTGAGCCTGGCATGACGAACCTTTTCGTCCGTAATGCGATGGAAAGTTTTACTGTTCAGGTCCCAGGCACACAGGTAGGTGAAGTTTTTATCTATACCGTATCTCTTTTTCTGGGCGGGCTGTACCGGGTCGTCTTTCCAGTGCCAGATATCAACCCCCGGTTCTTTCTCTTTCTTCTCCTTTTTCTTTTTCTTGTCTTTTTTAGGCTTCGGGGTCCATTTGTCTATGCCAAAATAGAGGATGGAAAGGTCTTTCGACCATTGCGGGCTGTATGACTCTTTGATGCGCATGGAATCCGGGAAGCCGGTGATCTTTTCGGGGATGATCTCTGTTTTGTTCTCCGGATGGTAGATATCCCGGAAAGCCAGGAGATGATGGGTGGGTTGTGCATGGATGGTATCATAGACCGCTTTCAGGAACGCAAGGGCACGACCCTCTTTCTCCCAGGAGAGTTTTTGGAATGTGCTGGTATCGCTGGCCAGGATGGTGATCCTGTTCTCTGTCAGGTCCAGCAGGCTGACATTATTGCCATTCTTATTCGCCGCGTCGGTGATCCAGGCCAGGCGGTCGCCGGGCTTGTTGAATTTCCACTCGGTCGTGTTGCCGAAATTCTGGGTGGTACCTGTACGGAGGTTCCTAAGGATCAGATCACTCCCCCTGGCTTTGCTTTTTTCCGGCTTATAGGCTTTCATGGCCAGGAAACCGGAAGACCGGGCAAAATCGTAAGACTGGATGTCTTTGAAGAGTTGGGTTTTCCCATCTGGCAGGTGGAGCAGCATCATCTTGTATTTCACCGGCTGGTGTTTTTCCTTTTTTTTCTCTATCTCTTTTTCCGGATAGCCGATACGGAATGCCGCCCATTTGGAATCCCTCGTGAAAAGTATACCAGATCCGAAAGCAAAGGCATAGGTGGTATCGTTCGCAGGGTCCATGGACCTGATGAAAAGAGTGTCATTTCCTTCGACGCGTGTGATCCGGTAAGCGACCCATTTACCATCGGGTGAAATATCCGTTTGTGACAGGATCTGCCACTGATCATAATCCTTTTTTGTAAGAACAGGCAACGTGTCCTGAGAGGAGGCAAAAGCCGGGAGCAGAAAAACTATAAAAACAAAAAGGAAAAAATGCTTTGTATTTTTCATGATGCGATCGGGTATTGAGTGTAGTATAAACAAAAAATAGATAATAAAACAAAAGTATGCAACTTTCACAGAAAATTTGATGTCATAGATCATAAAAGGGGGAACGCAAGGGTGAAGGTAAATGGCCGGGGTACTTCCATGCAGATTGATAATATGTTCTTTTTTTTGTAACTTGGCCCTAAATAGTTTTGTATCACCATAATAATGAAGGTTGATATCCATATTTCCGAGTAGTTTTTTATTAACACTTAAAATTTGCTGATATGAAAAGGCTAGGAACTGCATTTTTCTTTTTTTCTATAGTCGCTTTTCTTTCTGCCCAGGTGCCGGGCGGGGTGAACTATCAGGCTGTAGCCCGGGACGGAGATGGGATTATTTTGAAGAACAGTGACATGACCGTAAGGCTGGGGATACGTCAGGGAGGAGCTGAAGGGACGCTGTTGTGGCAGGAAGACCATGAAGTGACGACCAATGCTTTCGGTCTGTTTTCCGTGGTTCTGGGGGATCCTTCGGCCGGCAAAACAGGAGGTTCCCTTTCTTCTTTCGATGAAATTGACTGGTCGTCCGGAGATCTTTACCTGGAGACTTCTCTGGATCTTACGGATGACGGTACTTTTATCTCGCTGGGCAGTACGCCGGTGCTGGGAGTGCCGTATGCCTATTATGCGCGGTCGGTGGGATCGTTGCGGAGTCTGGAGATCCGGGGGCCGGGGGACCAGCCATCGGATTCGGCTCTTTTTGTGGTGCGAAGGGCTGATGGTCAGCCTGTATTTGCCGTCTACCCCGAGGGGGTGAGGGTTTATGTGGACACATCCTCGGCCAAGGGGCCCCGGGGTGGTTTTGCCATCGGCGGCTTTGGCATGACAAAAGGAGATCCTTATGAGATATTCCGGGTGACCCCTGACAGTGTGAGGATTTATCTCGGCTCGGATGGAGTTAAACGGCCCCGGGGAGGCTTTGCCATCGGAGGATACAATTTTGGTAAAGGGTCCGGACAGGAATATTTCCGCGTGACACCCGACAGTGTGCGTGTTTATATTGATGACACCCAGGACAAAAGGCCACGGGGTGGTTTTGCCATCGGTGGTTTTGGGATGACCAAAGGCCCTTCGGGACAGTTTTTCAATGTCTCCGGAGAGGGCACGGTGCATGTGATCAATCCCAGTGAGCCGCGTATCCTTTGGTATCCGCGCAAAGAGGCTTTTCTGGCCGGGCGGGTGCTGATAGAGAGCCCGGACAGTGTAGGCCTGAATTCGTTGTCCATCGGTTACGAGACCAAGGCCATCGGGCAATGGTCAACAGCCATGGGATTTAAAAGTGTGGCGGCCAGCGATTATTCTCTTTCGATGGGTATGCAAACCCGTGCGGCCGGGTTCAACTCTTTTGCCCTGGGGTTTCAGTCGCAGGCTTTGAACGACGGCTCTTATGCTTTTGGGACCAAAGTGATCGCCTCAGGGTTGGGGAGCTTTGCTTTCGGAGCGCCGGGTGTGGATGAGAGCGGGAATGTGTTGTCCAACCTTACGGAAGCGCGTGGGGATTATTCCTTTGCTTTCGGGTTGGGTACGCATAGTAACGGATTAGGGTCCATGGCCCTGGGGGCCAACAATATTTCCGATGGTCCTTTTTCCGTTGCCCTGGGGAACGGTACCCTGGCGCGGGGCGGTAATGCTGTGGCTCTGGGAGGATTGACGCAGGCCCTGGGGAACAGTTCTCTTGCAGTGGGTGATCAGTCGATAGCCCGTGGATATGCTGCCGTGGCCATGGGTGAGGGAGCCCAGGCCAACAAAAATTACACTTTTGCAGTAGGATTCCGGAGTGTAGCCTCCGGGGAGAATGCTATCGCCCTGGGAAATACAACCCTGGCTTCCGGGGATTATTCGCTGGCGGCAGGGATAGGCTCTGTGGCAGAAGGGAAACAGTCCATTGCCTTCGGAGGACATGCCAAAGGAGATATGTCTATGGCATTGGGAGTGGGGACGGTAGCAAACTCTTTCGGAGCTTTGGTCCTTGGCAGATATAATGAGGATTTCATGGGGTTGGATACCAATGTGGTATCTCCGGTGGCATGGAGAAATGCTGATCCTATCCTGATCGTAGGAAACGGTACGGATGATACAAACCGGAACAATGCGATGATCTTATACAAAAACGGAGATCTGCATGTAAGAAAAATATATGCAGATCTGCAGGAAAGCTCTGACCGTCGTCTTAAAAAAGACATCAGACCTTTTACGGGAGCTCTAGAGAAGATCTTAACTGTTCAACCTGTTTATTATTCGTTTAAGGATACAGTACACTATCCGGGCGGAGAGAATATCGGTTTTCTGGCCCAGGATCTGGAACGATCTCTGCCTGAGATAACAGGGCGGGATGACAAAGGATATCTTACGGTCAAATACAGTAAAATGACTGCGGTCCTGTTGCAGGCGGTCAAAGAACAGCAACAGACCATCGAGGCACTGCAAAAGAAGATCGCCGAAATGGAAGCTGAAAAAAATGAGATCGCACAATTGAAAAAAGAACTGGATGAATTAAGAAAAAGTATTTTCCTGGGAGAGCAGAGATCTGAAAAGTGATCGTGGTCCCGGTATTTATCATAAATTCCCGGGTTCTGGTCAAAGAAAAGTATCTTTTTTAATCTGTATGCGTACAAGTTGAAGATAAAAGCCTGAGGACTTTTATGACTGAATATTGTATAATTTTAAATCCATTTGAATGAAAAGAGTTTTATTTTTCTCTATGGTGCTGTTTTATGCATCTGTTTTTTTTGCTCAGGTACCGCAGGGTATCAATTACCAGGCAGTGGCCAGGGACCAGGCGGGCAACCCTTTGAAAAATGAAGCATTGACCGTTCGCATAAGTATCCTGCAGGGAGGACCGGACGGGACGGTGGTTTGGGAAGAGGATCATCAGGTAACCACCAATGCGTTTGGGATGTTCACGCTGGTCATCGGGGATCCGTTAGCCACGCCGGGCAACGGTAGCCTGGATTCGTTCGATAAGATCGACTGGAGCCTGGGGGATTATTATCTGCAGGTGGCTTTGGATGACGGTACAGGATTTCAGTACTATGATCCGGTTCCTTTTTTATCGGTGCCGTATGCCAGGGTTGCTGAGCATGTGGAGGGCGGATGGCAAAACATTGCAGATACGCTGGTTTATACCTCGGGGAGCATTGCCATTGGTACTGAATCCCCGAATGGCTCCAAGCTGGCGGTACAGGGGGATGATGTGGCGAGTGGTGCACCCCTGTTTGAGGTGAAACGGAAAGACGGGCAGACGGTCTTTGCCGTGTACAATGATTCGATCCGGATGTATGTGAAGGCCACGCCGGGGAAAAACCCGCGGGGCGGCTTTGCCATCGGTGGTTTCGGGATGACCAAGGGAGAACCGCAGACCCTGATGTTCATCTCCCCTGACAGTGCCAGGATTTATATTGACCAGTCGGATTCCAAAAGACCGCGTGGCGGATTTGCCATCGGCGGGTTTGGGATGACCAAAGGAGGAACTACTCAGCTGATGAGCCTGACCAAAGAGAATTATTTTATCGGCCACGAGAGTGGAAAGAATATAACCACAGGCATTTACAATCAATTTTTCGGCTATCAGGCTGGGATGAACGTGACCGAAGGAAGCAACAATGTGTTCCTTGGGTATCAGGCCGGTTTATCGGGGGGGAATGCCGCCGGGTCCAACAATGTATTTTTGGGAACAAGGAGCGGGGTCAGTAATGTGTATGGCTCGGACAATATTTTTCTCGGCGACAGCAGTGGAGCATCCAGTGTTTCAGGGGACAAGAATGTCTATATCGGTACACAATCGGGGAAAAGCTCTGTTGGCGGGGACGAGAATATTTACATTGGCTGGCGGTCAGGCTATCTGGGAGGTGGCAGTCAGAATATCTGCATTGGAAATTACTCCGGATATTCCAACCAGAGCGGTCAGAACCTGTTCATTGGAGAGTACGCCGGGGAAAAGAATACGAGCGGTACCCGGAACTCTTTTGTGGGCTTTTTTGCCGGACAGAGCAATGTGACGGGGAACCAGAACACCTATTTAGGTCAGTTCGCCGGCATGGACAATCTGAACAGTTTCAATACGTATATCGGTTACTGGTCAGGCGGAAAAAATGTGAACGGTCAGAAGAACTCTTTCCTGGGCTATCGCAGTGGTCAGGGGACTACCGGTTCCTATAATGTTTTTATGGGATATAAAGCGGGAGAAGGGAACCAGGGCTCGGGAAACGTGTTTATCGGATACATGGCCGGTGCCTATTCGGGTAGTCGGTCCAATGTCTTGTATATTGATAACTCCAGTACGGCCGCTCCTTTGATCTACGGGGACTTCAGCACCAACAAGGTGACCATTCATGATGTCCTGCGGCTGGCTCCGCGTGATTCGGCTCCGGATAACCCCCAGGAAGGGGAGTTGTATGTGAACATCAAGAACCATCATATCTATTGTTATCTGCAGGGGGGCTGGAGACAGTTGGATTGAAAAATTTTAAAGCATATTTTCAGAGATGTTCTTAGTCTGAAATCATAATGCGAATGATCTAAACCAAAACCCAAATATCATGAAACACATTTTTTTACTTTTTACTTTAGTCATTCTGACTATAGGGATGACATTTGCGCAGATGCCGCAGGGGTTCAATTACCAGGCGGTGTTGCGGGATGATGCGGGGGCGCTGATGAAAAACCAGGACATCAAGGTAAAGATCGGTATACTGGAAGGCGGGAGTGCCGGTACTTTGATCTGGGAAGAAGAACATACGGTTACCACCAATGATCTGGGGCTGATGACTTTGCGGGTAGGAGACCCGGATGCTGCTTTTGTGAGCGGCACGGTTTCCTCTTTTGGGGATATTGACTGGTCGGCAGGGGATTATTACCTGCAGGTATCGGTCGATCTGCAGGACGGTAACGGTTATCACAGCATGGGGGAGGCGGCCCTGTTGCCGGTACCCTTTGCCATGTATGCACAAAATGTGGCTGATAAGGATGATGCCGATGCCGATCCGCAGAACGAGATCCAGGACTTGCAGCTCAACGGCAACCTGTTGAGCCTGACAAAGAACGGTAATCCTACGGTCATTGATCTGGGCAATTATATTGATGACGCCGACGCTGATCCGCAAAATGAGCTTCAGGACCTTCATCTGGAAGGAAATATCCTGACGATCACAGGTCGCAGCGGAGCCACGCAGATCGATCTTTCAACCTACCTGGATAATCCGGGATGGCATAAAAATGCAGATACTCTGTTGTATGCCGGAAGCGTAGGGGTAGGCACCGAAGAGGTGCATGGCTCGAAGCTGTCGGTACAGGGGGATGATGTGGCGAGTAATAAGCCGTTGTTCGAGGTGAAACGGAAAGACGGGCAGACGGTCTTTGCCGTGTACAATGACTCGATCCGGATGTATGTGAAGGCCACGCCGGGGAAAAACCCGCGGGGCGGCTTTGCCATCGGTGGTTTCGGGATGACCAAGGGAGAACCGCAGACGCTGATGTTCATCTCCCCTGACAGTGCCAGGATCTATATTGACCAGTCGGATTCCAAAAGACCGCGGGGCGGATTTGCCATCGGCGGGTTTGGGATGACCAAAGGAGGTACGGCCCAGTTGATGAGCCTGACCAAAGATAATTATTTTATCGGCCACGAGAGCGGCAGTAACATCACAACCGGTTTATATAACCAGATCTTCGGATATGAAGCCGGTAGGAATCTTACGGAGGGATCCAATAATATATTTATGGGCTATCAGTCAGGATACTCCAATGAAGCAGGATACGAAAATATTTTCATTGGAAAAGAAAGCGGATACAAGAGTACACGTGCTTTTGG
>JALVJE010000169.1 GCA_027028505.1 Bacteroidales bacterium | reverse complement strand
CCCGGGCGACTTTCCGCAATACGGGATGTCCGTATACCACTACAGGATAGATCATCTTTCCATATTTTTCCGTTCCATATAACTCTGCAGGATGATCGTGGCACTCACCTTGTCTATCAGGGCCTTGTCCTTACGTTTCTCTTTCCGTACCCCTCCCGCCAGCATAGCCTGCTGTGCCAGAGATGAGGTGAACCGCTCATCCGTCTGGGTGATCTTTATCTGCGGATACAGTTTTCGCAGCCGTTTGATCACCGGATTGATCCAGCGCAGAGCCTCCGACGGCTCGTTCCGTAACGTGACCGGATAACCCACCACAAATTCCGTTACCTCCTCCTGCTGCATATACTCTTCCAGAAAATCCCACAACTCGTGTGCAGCCACCGTCGTCAGTCCCTGGGCAGTAATACCGGCAGGATCCGTCACAGCGATCCCGATCCTTTTCCTCCCCACATCCAGTGCCATCATCCTGCCTGCCATCTACAGTAATTTATAACCATTTTAAATTACAAAATTACACTATTTTTTTCGAATGAGCTTATCTTCAGGTAAGAAAAAAAGCCGGTATAAAACCGGCTTTTTTCTTATGGCAGCACACTGTTTATTCAGCGACCTTGTGTTCATTATAATCCAGCTCTGCCAGGCGTTTGTAGTAAGCATGGCGCCATTTTGCATCCTCTTTGGCCTTGGCAAAGAGACGTTCGGCCTCTTCGGGGAAGGTCTTTTTGAGGGATGTGAAACGCACCTCATTGTTCATCCATTCGTCAAACTTGCTCCAGTCAGGCTCTTTCGAGTCGAGGATGAAGGGGTTCTTACCTTCCTCTTCAAGCATCGGGTTGTAACGATAGAGATGCCAGAAGCCGGACTGGACGACCAGTTTCATCTCATCCTGGGTATGTGCCATGCCGTTGTGGAGGCCATGAGCGATACAGGGCGAGTAGGCAATGATGATCGACGGGCCTTTATAGGCTTCTGCCTCCCGTATTGCTTTCATCAGCTGTGCGTTGCTGGCACCCATCGACACCTGGGCAACATAGACATAACCGTAGGTCATCGCCATAGCACCGAGGGCTTTTTTGCGTATCTTCTTCCCGCTGGCAGCAAACTTGGCCACAGCTCCCGTAGGAGAAGCTTTGGAGGCCTGACCACCCGTATTGGAGTACACTTCAGTATCCAGCACCAGCACGTTCACATCTTCGCCGGAGGCCAGCACATGGTCGAGACCGCCGTAACCGATATCATAAGCCCAGCCGTCACCTCCGATGATCCACACTGATTTCTTCACCAGGTAATCTTTCAGAGCCAGGATCTCTTTGGCTACCGGATTTTTCTCCTTCTGCAGGGCAGCCACCACTTTTTCAGAAGCTTCCACCGACTGGGGTCCTTCGTCAAACGCCTCGAGCCATGCCCCGAAAGCCTCTTTGGTTTCTGCAGCCACCTGGTCCATAGCTTCCGTCATCATGCGGGCGATGCGCTCACGATTCTTTCGTACCCCTACGGCCATACCCATGCCATACTCGGCATTGTCCTCGAAGAGGGAGTTGGCCCAGGCCGGTCCTTTACCATCAGTGTTACAGGTATAAGGTGTCGAAGGCGCCGATCCGCCGTAAATGGAGGAGCAGCCCGTAGCATTGGCAATCATCATACGGTCGCCAAATAGCTGGGTCACCAGCTTGATGTACGGGGTCTCACCACATCCCGGGCAGGCACCGTGGAACTCAAAGAGGGGCTGTGCGAACTGGCTGTTCTTGGCCGATTTGTATTTGTCCACCACATTCTCCTTGTAACCCACTTTTTCGTCCAGGTAATCCCAGCGGTCGATCTCGTCGAACTGGCTCTCCAGCGGTTTCATCACCAGCGATTTCTCTTTCGACGGGCAGGCTTCCACACAGTCACCACAACCCGTACAGTCAAGCACACTCACCTGGATGCGATACTGGTATTCCTTGTAAGGACCATTTCCTTTGATCACTTTCGTTCCCTCGGGAGCGTTTTTCGCTTCTTCCTCTGTCAGCAGGAAGGGCCGGATGGCAGCATGCGGACAGACATAGGAACAGATGTTACACTGGATACAGTTCTCTGCGATCCATTCCGGAACATCTACAGCGATACCGCGTTTCTCATATTTCGTTGTACCGTTGGGGAAAGTACCGTCTTCCCGTCCTTTGAAAACACTTACAGGCAGGTCGTCACCTTTCAGATGGTTGATAGGATCCGCTACCTTGCGGATGAACTCGGGAATGTTCTTGTCATCCTTCTTATCCTCCTTCACTTCCAGGTTCTTCCACTCCTCCGGCACCTTGATCTCGATCACCTCACCGCCTTTATCCACGGCAGCATAGTTCATATTGACGATCTTCTCGCCTTTTTTGCCATACGATTTCACAATGGCTTTTTTCATCTCCTCGACCGCCAGTTCATAAGGGATCACATTGGATACCTTAAAGAAAGCCGACTGCATGATCGTATTGGTACGGTTACCCAAACCTATATCCTTCGCGATCTGGGTGGCATTAATGATGTAAAACTTAATATCATTGTCAGCCATGAATTTCTTCATGGCATCGGGGATATGCTTTTTCGTTTCTTCCTCGTCCCAGATACTGTTCAGCAGGAAAGTACCCCCCTTCTTCATCCCTTTCAGCATATCATATTTGTTCAGATAGCTGGGCACGTGACATGCCACAAAATCGGGGGTGTTCACCAGATAAGTGGAAAGAATGGGAGAGTCTCCGAAACGCAGGTGGGAGATGGTTATGCCTCCCGATTTTTTGGAATCATAGGAGAAGTAAGCCTGACAATATTTGTCAGTAGCTCCGCCGATGATCTTGATGGAGTTCTTGTTGGCTCCTACGGTACCGTCGGAACCCAGACCGTAGAACTTGGCTTCGAAAGTCCCCTCCGGGGTAACGTTCACCTCTTCGCCCACCGGCAGGGAAGTAAAGGTCACATCGTCGATGATACCGACCGTAAACTGGTCTTTGGGCGTTTCCTGCTTCAGGTTGTCATATACGGCAAAGATCTGGGCGGGCGTGGTATCTTTGGAGCTGAGACCGTAACGTCCTCCCACGATGAGAGGTTTGTTTTCCTGCGTGTAATACAGGTCTTTCACATCTTTGTAGAGGGGTTCTCCGCCGGCGCCGGGCTCCTTGGTACGGTCCAGAACAGCGATGCGTTTGACCGTATCGGGCATGGCTTTCAGGAAATATTTGGCCGAGAAAGGACGGTACAGATGCACGGCCACCAACCCTACTTTCTCTCCCTTCTCAGTCAGGTATTCCACCACCTCACGGATGGTATCGGTCACTGAGCCCATGGCGATGATCACATGTTCTGCGTCCGGAGCGCCGTAATAGTTGAAAGGATGGTATTCACGGCCTGTGAGTTTCGAGATCTCCTGCATATATTCTTCCACCACATCATCCACATGTTCGTAGAAAGGATTGACCGACTCCTTGGCCTGGAAGAAAATATCCGGGTTCTGGGCTGTTCCGCGGGTTACGGGGTGTTCAGGATTGAGGGCCCTGTCGCGGAAGGCCTGGACCTCTTTCATGTCCACCAGTCCTTTGAGATCATCCTCCTCGAGGGCTTCGACTTTCTGGATCTCGTGGGAAGAACGGAAGCCGTCAAAGAAATGGAGGAAGGGTATGCGGGTCTTGATAGCAGCCAGGTGAGCCACCGCTGCCAGGTCCATGATCTCCTGAATACCTCCCGAAGCCAGCAAGGCAAAACCTGTCTGACGGGTGGCATAAATATCGCTGTGATCACCGAATATGGAAAGGGCATGTGCAGCCACCGAACGGGCAGAGACATGGAAAACGGCCGGCAACAGTTCACCGGCGATCTTGTACATGTTAGGGATCATCAGCAAAAGACCCTGAGAGGCCGTAAAGGTAGATGTCAGCGCACCGGCCTGCAATGAACCGTGGACAGCTCCCGAAGCACCACCTTCCGACTGCATCTCCACCACTTCAACTTCCTGGCCGAAAATATTTTTCCGTCCGTGAGCAGCCCATTCGTCCACATTCTCTGCCATGGGCGATGAGGGTGTGATAGGATAGATAGCCGCCACCTCACTGAACATATAAGCGATGTGGGAAGCTGCGGTGTTCCCGTCACAGGTCATAAATTTTTTCTTACTTGTCATTGTCTTATATTTTAGAATTCTTTAATGTAAAAAATACCCGTAGTTCCAACGGGGAAGCAAAATTATATCGTATGTATGGTTTTATCTATGAATTTTATCATCATTATCCCTGTAAGGATGTCAAAGATACGAAAATTAATTATTCATAGATATAAGGAACTCCTCGTTCGATCGTGTCTGCAGCATACGGTCACGCAGGAACTCCATAGCCTCGACGGGGGTCATGTCAGAGAGATAATTTCTTAAGACCCATACCTTATTGAGGGTATTTTTATCGAGTAACAGATCCTCCCGACGTGTGCCGGAAGCATTGATATCTACGGCAGGATAGATACGGCGGTTAGCAAGTTTTCTGTCGAGCTGGAGCTCCATGTTTCCGGTCCCTTTGAACTCTTCAAAGATCACATCATCCATCTTCGATCCGGTCTCGGTAAGTGCCGTAGCCAGAATGGTCAGGGAGCCTCCGTTCTCGATATTCCTGGCCGCCCCGAAGAAACGTTTGGGCTTTTGCAGGGCATTGGAATCCACTCCGCCGGAGAGCACGCGTCCCGAGGCGGGGGCGATGGTGTTGAAAGCTCGTGCCAGTCTTGTGATGGAGTCGAGGAGGATGACCACATCATGGCCGCATTCCACAAGCCGTTTGGCTTTCTCGATCACGATATTGGCCACCCGCACATGTCTCTCTGCCGGCTCATCAAAGGTGGAAGCGATCACCTCGGCCTTCACATTGCGCGCCATATCGGTCACCTCCTCCGGACGCTCGTCGATGAGCAGGACGATGAGATACACATTGGGCTGAAACCGGGCAATGGCATTGGCCACATCTTTCAGCAGGACGGTCTTACCCGTTTTGGGCTGGGCCACAATGAGCCCGCGCTGTCCTTTGCCGATGGGAGCAAAAAGATCCAGAATACGCACCGACAGGTTTCCCTGCCCCTGATCACATATCTTGAATTTCTCATCGGGGAACAAGGGTGTAAGATAATCGAAAGGCACCCGGTCGCGGATAAAATCGGGATCCCGGCCGTTGATCTCCTCGATCTTCAGGAGCGGGAAATATTTCTCCCCTTCGCGGGGAGGCCGTATCGTACCGGTAATGGTATCCCCCGTTTTCAGTCCGAAATTCTTGATCTGGGCCTGCGAGACATATACATCGTCCGGAGAGTTCAGGTAGTTGTAATCCGAAGAACGGAGGAATCCATAACCGTCAGGCATAATTTCCAGAACACCCGTGGTGGACACGATCCCCTCAAAATTGAACCGCTCCTCTTTTTTCTCTTCCTTTTTTTCCTCCTTTTCCTGCGACGTTCCGTTCTCTCTCTGTTCCTGTTGCCCGTTGTTCTGTGTTCGCTGTCCGTTCTCCCCTTTATTGTTCCAATCGTTCCTTTTGGTTTTTCTTCTTTTCTGTTTGTTCTGGTTATTATCGTTGTTCTCCTGATAAGGGATCTCCGACTGCACCACCACAATACCTTCCTCTTTCGGGGGATCATTCTGATCAGCATTCTCCCGCAGTTTTTCTTCGCGGATCCGGTCCTCTTCGGAAGCAGGCTTACGGGTTATTTTAGCCCTGCGTGAGGAAGTGTTCCTCGCAGACTGTTCATTCCTGACTTCTCCTGTCGTTTGTTCATTTGTAGTCTCTGTGGATTCGCGGTGGCGGGGGGTATCCTGCGCCTTACTTTCCGTCTGCTCCCTGTTTTTCCGGGAATAACGCCGTTTTGTATTCTGACGGGACGAGCCTTCCTGATCTTTTTTGGCCTCTTCGGCCTTTACGTTCTTTTTGGCATCCTGCTCGGCCTGAAGGTCCAGGATCTCATAAATAAGTTCCCTTTTTGCCTTGGAATAAGCACGTCTGATGCCCATCCCCTTGGCGATCTCTTTCAATTCGTCAAGTTTCTTCTTCTCAAGATTATTGATATCGTACATTCGTTAAGATTGTTTTATGGGGAAAAATACCACGTTACGCAGAAAAAATTCTGATGTGTAAAAATTATGATTCAGGCACTATGCAGAGAGATTGTTCCGGCCCCGGTGATTACCTGCAAAAATTCCGTTGCAATATTACGGAAAACGAAGCAATTCTCAAATTATTGGCAAAGTTTTTTTCATCAGTCATAAATTTACTGATAAATCTCAATATCTCAACAATATGTGAATAACTTTTCTTCCAAAAAAGAAACATTTATTTATCACTGTCGTAGTAAAAAAAGATAATTCCCCAATCCCCGGCATTCATGAAACAATTAAAGATCATAAAACAGGTCACCAACAGGGAAGAGCTTTCCCTGGATAAATACCTTCATGAGATCGGGAAAGAGGATCTGCTGTCCGGCGATGAAGAGGTCGAACTGGCACGCCGCATAAAAAAAGGCGATATGAGCGCGCTGGAGAAGCTGGTCAAAGCCAACCTGCGTTTTGTGGTATCGGTGGCCAAACAGTACCAGGGGCAGGGGATGAACCTGTCTGACCTCATCAACGAGGGTAATCTGGGGTTGATCAAGGCGGCCCTGCGTTTTGACGAAACGCGCGGTTTCAAGTTCATCTCCTATGCCGTATGGTGGATACGCCAGTCGATCCTGCAGGCTCTGGCCGAGCAGGCCCGCATCGTCCGTCTCCCTCTCAACAAGCTGGGTTTTATCAATAAGATCAACAGGATGTTCGCCCGTTTTGAGCAGGAGCATGAACGCGAGCCTACGGTGCTGGAGATCGCCCAGGCGCTGGAGCTGGCTCCCTCCGACGTGAAAGACTCCCTCCTGGCCTCCGGACAATCGGTGTCGATGGATGCGCCCGTACATCCCGACGAGGACCTGAACATGTATGACTACCTGCTGGGTGAAGACTCCCTCAAACCGGACAAAGAGCTGCTGAACGAGTCTTTGCGCAAAGAGATAGAACGTGTGCTCAACACACTCTCCTCCCGTGAGGCCGATATCGTGAGGCTTTACTACGGTCTGAACCACAATCATCCCCACACGCTCGACGAGATCGGCGATATCATGGGCCTCACACGCGAACGGGTACGCCAGATCAAGGAAAAAGCCCTGAAAAAGCTGAAACAAACGACCCGCAGCAGGTCCCTGCGTACCTATCTGGGCTGATCCCTCCTTCCTCTTTGTCAGATTTATTCATTATTTTTGGACTTTCCACCAACAGAGGAATGTCATGGGTTATCCACTTGTAGCACCATCATTGCTGTCGGCCGATTTCGGCCACCTGCAGCGCGACATTGAAATGGTCAATGAAAGCCGGGCCGACTGGTTCCATCTGGACATCATGGACGGTCTGTTCGTCCCCAATATCTCGTTCGGCTTCCCGGTGATCAAACATATCAAGGCCCATGCCCGCAAGCCGCTGGATGTGCATCTGATGATCGTCGACCCCGATCGGTATATAAAGGCTTTTGCCGACGCCGGCGCTGATATCCTCACCGTGCATTACGAGGCCTGCACCCATCTGCACCGGACGCTGCAGTCGATCCGCGAGGCAGGCATGAAAGCCGGCGTATCCCTCAACCCGCATACCCCCGTCCATCTTCTGGAGGATATCCTCTATGCGGCCGATATGGTGCTGATCATGTCGGTCAACCCGGGCTTCGGCGGCCAGAAATTCATCGAACACTCCTATGAGAAGATACGCAGGCTGTCCGCCATGGTCAAAGACCAGGGACTCAACACCCTCATCGAGGTGGATGGCGGCGTGACGGTGGAGAACGCGCCGAAACTGGTAGCGGCAGGGGTCAACGTGCTGGTGGCCGGGAATACGGTGTTCAGCTCGGAGGATCCTGAAGAAACGATCCGGAAACTGAAGGAAGGATGAGTGACGAACGATGATCGATGAACAAAATAAGATATTTTACCTTTCAGCTTTTACCCTTCGAGCCCCGACAAGTCGGGATCTCCGCTTCGCTCCAACTTCGAGCATCGAGCATCGAGCATCGAGCTTCTTCACTCTTTTCCCTCCACATAATCCTGCAGGTAGCTGAAGTGTTCCGTCAGGCGGCCGTTCTCGGCGATGGTGGCCCGTTCGATGATCCCGTCTCGGTCCTCTCCCAATAATGCCGGCATCACCCTTTTCATCAGCATGTTCCCGAAATCTTCCGAAGCATCGCGGGGCAGCTCGCCCGGCAGATTGTCCACGGCCATGACCGTCACATTTTTGGGATCAAACGGATCGCTTTCCCGGCCGGTCTGCGGATCGTATCCGTAGAAAGGCTCCTCAATGGTAGAGGCACGCAAAGTAGAAGGGATGGGCTCACCGATATCACAGCTCACATCGGCGATCACTTTGATCTTAAAACCGGGCGTACGATAGTCTTCCGGAGTCATGAACACCGGCGACCGGGGATCCCAGTAATGGCAGGCGATAAACAGGTCCGTCACCTGCGTATAGGGGAAGAACACCGACCGGTACATCTCCGGATGCTCAAAGAAATGCTTTAGGTCGAACATAGCATCATCCTTCCGGCGTACATAGTGGTCGGGATCGATCCTGCATATTACAGGTTCATCATACGTTGTGGTAAGGAACTCTTCCGGGGCCACCTGCGTCAGGTGCAGGGGTTCCAGGGTCTCCAGGGCACCGTAGGCCACGCGTCCTCCGCCGGTGATCAGGATCTTTATGGGAGGCAGTTTCACCTTGTGCAGCTCTGCCATCATCTCCTTGCGGTCGTGGCATTGCCAGGCCGGTTTCAGGGCATAATCACCGGTACGCTCCCCCCAGGCCCGCAGCCCGTTGTAAGCCCCCACGATGCCGGCCCAGTGACCGAATGCCACCACACGGGCCCCGTCAGGGGTGGTAAGGTACTCATAATCGACCAGTCGGATCCTTTTCTCCAGGACCGTCTGCAACAAATGACGGTTGTAAGGTTGTTTTTTGGCCGTATGGGAAAAGAAGAAATAGGTCTTGTCCGGCAGCAGGGTGTCGGCTTTCACCTCTTTCACCCCCATCAGCACATCGCAATCCTGCAGATCCTCCTGCAGGGTCACGCCGGCACCGGCATATTCTTCATCCCTGAAGCAACGGATCGGAGAGGGCTGTACCGCCACCTCCGTGCCGGAGTGTTGTTCCATCAGTAGTTTCACCTGTTGCGGTGAAAAAGGGACCCGCCGGTCGGGCGGGGTCTTGGTCTCACGTAAGATGCCTATTTTCATAGTGAACACTTTTAAGTGTGCTAATTTAACCTAAAAACAGCAATAGAAAAATTGTTTTTTTACTCCGATAACTCAACCATCCGGAGTGATCAATGGCATATTTTTTGTACTTTTGCAGGTGCATATCTATGGGGCTGACCTGGTTTTGACAGCAAGGTAAATGGATGTGCAAGCATGCCGAGCCATGTAACTACGCTCGTAAAACAGGGTTACAAAACAATAACTGGCGAAACCAATTTTGCGCTCGCTGCCTGATCACGGAATGTGAGAGGGCTTAATCCCGGTACAAGGTACCGGGACGGGCTATCTCCCGGAGACCCTGCCCGGCGGTTTCCGATCCGGAGGTACCAAAAAAGCCAGGGCTGGTCAGGATGTTGTCCCGGCATCCTGGCGAGAACACAGGGACTACGGTTCAGGTAGGCTGTCTGCTGCCGGCCTGATCCCGACAACACAAAGCAGACTAAGCATGTAGAAACCACATTTGTTTCTTGTCTGGACCGGGGTTCGACTCCCCGCAGCTCCACTCTCACCCTACGAAGCCTCGGCGAAGTAGGGCTTTTTTTCGCCCGCCATAGCCCCGGCAATCCGGGACGATGGCGGGTTTTTTATTTGAATCCCTTCCTCTCATGAGCCCCGGCAGCGCCGTCGGCTCCCTTCGGTATGCCTGTGGCTACTCAGGAACCTCCCTTCGGTACGCCTACGGCTACTCAGGAACCGCCCTTCGGTACGCCTACGGCTACTCAGGAACCGCCTTTGGCGGTCGACGGCAAGCCGGGACGACGGCGGGTTTTAATCGCTCCGGTAGTTACAATAATTACCATTATATTATTAATTTTAACCTTTCTGTCAGAACCGAAAATCTCTGCTTTATGAAAAAGATCTGCCTTCTTCTCCTGCTTCCCCTTCTCCTGACGGCCGGATGCACCACCAAAGAAAACACGGACACCCGGCCCAACATTGTCTTCATCCTTTCGGACGACCATGGTTACCAGGCCGTCGGCGCCTACGGCTATCCCATCGGCCAGCTGGCCCCCACGCCCAACATCGACCGGCTCGCCCAGGAAGGCATGCTTTTCGACCGTATGTTCGTGGCCAACTCGCTCTGCGGCCCCAGCCGGGCCTCGATCATCACCGGCAAGTTCAGCCACAAGAACGGCTTCCGCTGGAACGGCGACATGTTCAATGCCGACCAGCCCACCTTTCCGAAGATGCTGCAGGCCGCCGGCTACCAGACCGCCGTGGTCGGCAAATGGCACCTGAAATCCCTCCCGCAGGGCTTCGACTACTGGTGCGTACTGCCCGGCCAGGGACATTATTACAATCCCGATTTCATCGTTCAGCCCGGCGACACGGTCAGGATGCACGGTTATGTCACCGACCTGATCGGCGATATGGCCCTCGACTGGCTAAAAAAGAGAGACCCCAAAAAACCTTTCCTCCTTATGTTCCAGCAGAAGGCCCCCCACCGCGAATGGCTGCCACCGGAACGTTACCTCGACCTGTACCACCATGTGAAATTCCCGTTGCCGGCTACCCTCTTCGATGATCATAAAGATATGGGCACGGCCGCCCGCGAGGCAGAGATGCTGATCAGCGAGAATATGGCTCTGAGCAGCGACAACAAGATCGACCCGGAGATCGTCACCGAGACGGGTCACAAACCCTTTCTAAAATGGTACTTCAACGCTTACCGTAATAACCTGGGCAGGATGACCCCCGACCAGCGGGCACAATGGGACAGGGTATACAAGCCCATCAACGAGGCTTTCCGCAAAAACCCGCCCACAGGCGACTCGCTCACCCAATGGAAGTATCAGCGCTACATGGAAGATTACCTGGCCTGCATACGGGCGGTGGACGACAATGTGGGCAGGGTGCTGGACTACCTCAAAGAGAACGGCCTCGACAAGAACACCATCGTGATCTACACCTCCGACCAGGGCTTCTACCTGGGCGAACACGGCTGGTTCGACAAAAGGTTCATGTACGAGGAGTCGTTCCGCACACCCCTGCTGGTGCGTTATCCCCCCATGGTCAAACCGGGCAGCGTCAACCACGACCTGGTGCAGAACATCGATTTTGCCCCCACGCTGTTGCAACTGGCCGGCGTAAAGATACCGCAAGACATCCAGGGTGCCTCTATCCTGCCGCTGCTGAAAGGGGAACATCCGACCAACTGGCGAAGATCCCTGTACTATCATTATTATGAGTTCCCCAGTATCCACATGGTCAAACGTCATTACGGCATCCGCACCGAGCGGTACAAGCTGATCCATTTCTACTATGACATCGACGAGTGGGAGCTCTACGACCTGCAGAAAGACCCCTCGGAGATGCACAATGTGATCCATGATCCGGCCTACGAAGGTGTGGCTAAAAAACTCCATCACCAACTGGACAGCCTGATACAGTACTACCAGGATCCGCTGGAGAAAATAGACGCAAAAAAATGAACCTGATCAAAAAGTTATGAAGATCATTTTTCCCCTTTTCACCGTGGGGCTTATTATTTCGCAAAGCTGCGGGAGATGCTGATCAGGCAGGATCAGGTGATGAGTATGGAATAGTGGAATGAGGTGGGGGAACCGATGAAGCGATAAAGCGATAAAGCGATGAAGGGATGAAGGCAAATATTTTTAAATACTGATTTCTGATTGCTGATTTCTGATTAGGAAGCTTCACGCAGACGACGCATCCTTCGGTACGCCTTCGGCTACTCAGGAACACCTTCGGTACGCCTTCGGCTACTCAGGAACACCTTCGGTACGCCTTCGGCTACTCAGGAACCGGCTAAGGCGGACGAGAAAAGGAAGTCGATAACTCCAACCACAAACTACAAACCCACTAACTTTTAACTTTAGACACTTTCAACTTTTAACTCAAAAATAGGTATTTAAAAACCTATTTAATTACCTATTTAAATACCTATTTAAATAGGTAGTTTTCTGAATACCTAAAATTGAAGGTTATAATTTCTTTGCGAAACTCTGCGGAATCTTTGCGAAACTTTGCGTAATAGCAAGGATCCCGGATGATTAAGCTGTTACGCAAAGATTCTCAGAGCAGCACGTGAAGAGCCGCAAAGGAAAGTCGTTAATAGCTTTTCACCCTTCAAGCTTCGAGCTTCGAGCTTCGAGCTTCTTCACCCAGCACCCTACGGCAACTCCGCCACTCTGATATTCCTGAATTCGATCTCCATAGGCTTGTGGGGATGTACCTGCAGGCCGATAGGTCCTTCTTCCACGGCCGTGTCCGACACATAATCCAGCACCTGCTGCCCGTTCAGCCAGACCACATACCGGTTGCCATCCGCTTTCACCTTCACCGTATTCCAGTCTTTCGGCTTCAGGAGCTTTTTGATGTTTTTTGCCTCCACCGGATAATCCCCCTTGCTGCCGATATAAGGCGAGCAGGTCATATCCCGCTTGTACTTGCCGGAGATACCCAACTGTATCTGTTCATTGATGGTACGCAGGAAGATGCCGGAGTCGACCGTCCCGTCCCCAAATTTGAAATCCAGCTGAATGACGAAATTACGATACTTCTTTTTAGTCCACAGGATGGATCCTTTCTGACCCGGATCACTTTTCCCGATCAGCACACCGTCCTTCACCGTCCACCACAGGTTGGGCTCCGGCACCTGCCAGCCGCTCAGATCGGTACCGTTGAACAGTTTGTGCCATTGCAGGCCTGTGTCCTGGGCATGCAGGAACAACCCTGAAAACAACATTACGAAAAATACGCTCTTGATTTTTGCTTTCATGATCTTAAATTTTAATGGGATCCGTGAAACATTCTATTTCTTTGGATACAGGTAGTTCTCTCCCACTTTCACGCGCACCACCCGGCCGTTCCCGTCCATTTCAAAGATCACCTTTTCGCCGTTACCATTGGGCCCGTTCATGATGAAAGTATTTTTCCCTGCGGGTGTGAGGATGGTCACATTGTCTTCCGGATCGCTTTCCGGTGGGTAGCTGTACCCGTACATCACCAGCTTTTTCTTATAGATCATAATGCGTGTGTCATACCACGAGGGATCCGAGTACATCCCGGTATATTTTCCCCAGCCGGGATCTGCCTCAGCCGGCGGTGGGGGTAGCGTGACGATCGCACGGACCACCGGCACCATCATCTCCAGGATCCGGTTCGCAAAAAAGGAGGGAGACACATCGTCGGCGTTGGTCAGGACGATGACCCCGATCTTTTCGGAAGGGATGAAAGAGATCTGTGAGCGGTTGCCGGCCACCCAGCCTCCATGACCTGCCAGGGAGAGATCCCCATCTTTCCACACCCGGAACCCCAGACCGTATCCTCCGCTCCAGTCCGGTTTCAGGAAAAGGGGCCGGTGCATCTCCTGCAGGGTATAGCCGTTCAGGATCTGCACTCCCTCTCTTTTCCCCGAGCGGAACTGCAACGACACAAAACGGGCCAGGTCTTCAACATTGGAGGTGATGTTGGCCGCCGGTGCCAGCCCTTTGGCATCGGTAAAAGGCATGACTTGCCGTGTGCCATCCGGAAAACGGTGGCTATAGGGCGTGACCAGTCGTTTTTTATCTTTTTCGCTCAGGAAGACACTCGTACTGTGCATCCCGAGCGGCCGAAAGATGTTCTCCCGTACATATTTATCATAGGACATCCCCGAGGCCACTGCCACGATCTCGCCCAACAGGGCCATGCCCAGGTTGGAGTATTTGATACGGGTGCCGGGAGGATAGATCATCTCCTGCTCCGGGAGAGAGTCCATGATCTGCTTCATCGTCGGGAACTTCCGGTCGGTCCAGTACGGGAACCCCGCCTCGCGGGGCAGCCCGGAGGTATGGGTCATAAGGTTGAAGATGGTGATGGGCGGCGCATCCGGAAAAGGATCCCGGATGTAAAAATCCTTCAGGTACTTCGTGATGGGGTCGTTCAGTTTCAGTTTCCCCTCATCCCGGAGCTGCATGGCTGCCGTGGCCGTAAAGGTCTTGGAGTTGGAGGCGATACGGAAGAGGCTCTGCGGCGTCACAGGCGTTTTTTTCTCCAGGTCGGCATAGCCAAAACCTTTTGCATATACCAGTTGCTGGTCATACACGATGCCGACGGCCAGACCGGGGATGTTTTTGTATGCCATCTGTGCCTCTATCCAGGTCTCCAGCAGGCTGATCTCCGACCGGAAAGTGTCATTCTGCTGCAGCGCCGGCGTGGTCTGTGCCTGAAGCCCTGCCGACAGACATGCTGCCAGGAGGAGGGGAAACATTGTTCTTTTCATGGTAAGATGTTTAGATCGTTTTCTGAATACGCCAGATCATTTCTCCGTGATCCTCACCGTGGAGGTCTCCAGTCCCGGCGAGGTGGCGGTAAGGGTGGTGCTCCCCGCCTTCCCGGAGGAGCGCAGGATCACCAGGCATTTACCGTTGAATGCTTTGCGGTGGTCAGCCTTGAAAGACTCCATGCTGGTCTGGCAGCCATTATCCACGCCGGCAATGGTCATGGCGCCGTCCACTTTGAACTGCACCAGATTGGCGGCATCGGGTACCGGCACACCGTTCTTATCCGTAACGGTGACAGCCACAAAAGAAAGGTCCTTGCCGTCGGCATGGATCTCCTCTCTGTCGGGTTGCAATACCAGACGAGCGGGAGTGCCAGCGGTCTTCACCACGTCTGTCAGCTCTTTGCCTTTCCTGTGCCCCACGGCCTTCAGCTCACCTGATTGCCAGGGCACCCGCCACATAAGATGCAGCTCTTCCCCCTGTTTGGATCTTTTGCCCAGGGAACGGCCGTTGAGGAACAACTCCACCTCATCACAGTTGGTATAGGCCCACACATCGACCGTATCCCCTTTCTGCCAGTTCCAGTGCGGGAGGAGGTGCAACACATCCTCATCGGTCCATTCGCTCTTGTACATGTAATAAGCATCTTTCGGGAAGCCCGCCAGATCGACAATGCCGAAGTAGGAGCTGCGTGCCGGCCAGGGATAGGGCGTCGGCTCTCCCAGATAATCAAAACCGGTCCAGATGAACATGCCCGAGATAAAATCATTGCGTTTCACGATCTTCCAGGTCGCCTCATGAGTAGAACCCCACGGCACACAACAGTTGTCATATGAGGAGCAGGTAAAGTCGGGATTCATGATACCTTTTTCTCTGAAAAGCTGCATAAAATCCACCTCCTTGTTTTTCTTCCTTGCCAGATTGACGATCTTCCGGGCCTCCCGGTCGGGCCACCGGAACACACTGTCGGAGGGCATGTCGTAATGGCCCCGTGTAGCGATGGCCGAGGTGGTCTCCGAAGCGATGAACACGGCACCGGGAAATACCTCATGGAATTTCTCCCAGTTATTGATATGGTAATTATGACCGATCAGGTCGCAGGCTCCGGAGCGGGCCAGGGAATTGTTCTCATGTTCCGGATTGTTCATCGCCGAGGTGACGGGACGGGTCTTGTCCAGCCCGCGGACGATGGCGGCCAGCTCTTTGCCGATCACGGCCCCCTCGGAGGAGTGCTGTTCGGGGATCTCGTTGCCGATACTCCAGATGATCACCGAGGGGTGGTTGCGGTCGCGCAGGACCATGGCCGAGAGATCACGCTCGTGCCATGCGTCAAAATAGAGATGGTAATCATAGGGTCTCTTGGCTCTTTTCCAGCAGTCAAACGCCTCGTCCATCACCAGGAAGCCCATGCGGTCGCACAGATCAAGTAACTCCGGCGCCGGAGGATTGTGCGAGGTACGTATAGCGTTGACCCCCATCCCTTTCAGTATCTCCAGCTGCCGTTGCAGCGCCCGGGTGTTGATGGCCGCTCCGAGGGCACCCAGGTCATGATGGTTGCAGACACCCCGGATCTTCACATGGCGGTCATTCAGGAAAAAGCCTTTGTCCGGGTCAAAACGGAAAGAACGGATCCCCAGCGCGGTCTCCTGGTCATCCACCACCTTTCCGTCCGCCGCCAAGCGGGTCACCACCCTGTACAGGTAAGGATGCTCATCCGACCACAATACCGGTGCAGGCACCTCCAGTTCCATGGTGAGCGTCTCCGTACCGTGGCCGGCCGGAGAGCCTTCCTGCTTCGCAGAAGCAACCTTCCTGCCGTCGGCATCATAGATGATGTTCTCCAGCCGGAAACGCCTTTTTTCCCCGTCCGGGATAACGACTTTTGTCTGCACCGACACTCTTGCCCTATCCTGCGAGATCCCGGGAGTGGTGATATAAACGCCCCAGTGAGCAATATGCAGCGGGTCGGTCACCACCAGCCACACATTGCGGTAGATGCCCGAGCCGGAGTACCAGCGGGAGGCCGGTTGCCGGCTGTTGTCCACACGTACTGCCAGCACATTCTTCCGATCCCCGTAATGCAGATAAGGGGTCATGTCATACCGGAAAGAGATATACCCGTAGGGGCGCGTCCCCAGCCTGTGACCGTTGATCCACACCGTGCTGTTCATATAAACACCGTCAAAGTCGATAAAGACCTTTTTCCCTTTGTATGAGGCAGGAAGGGCAAAGGTTTTCCGGTACCAGCCGGTGCCGTCGGGAAGAGCCCCTCCTCCCGGGGTGGCCGGATTGTCGCGGCTGAATTTTCCTTCTATGCTCCAGTCGTGCGGGAGATCAAGCATGCGCCAGGAGGCATCGTCAAAACCAAGCTGCTCAGCGCCGCTGATATCGCCCAGGTGAAAATGCCAGCCCGCATCAAAATCTTTCCGGACCCTACCCTCCCCCTCCGGGGCAGCGCATCCGGGAAAAAGAACAGCGGCCAGGAACAAGACCGCCGGAAGGAAATATTTTTTATTCATGGCCGTGGTTTTTAGTTCCTGCAGGCAGGAAGGGATCTCCCGTCCGGGAAAAATTCAGAACTATAAAAATAAAAAAATTATTCCGTTCCGGCCCCTGCCTTTGTGAACAGCCCACGATCCACAGATGGAAAAGTCATGAAGCTTCCGGGATACGCGGAGAACGATCTTTTTTTACCAGCAGGGAGAGGAACAATCCCTGCCAAACGCCCTGTCAAGATCAGTTGGCTGAGGAGTGTTTGTCTGTCAGCACAAAAGACCCTTTGAGTCGGACATCTTCCGATGAACTGCCAATATAGACATTGAACCTGCCGGGTTCAACCACATGTTCCATGGATCTGTTGTACAGTTTAAGATCGTCAGGTGTGAGGGTAAAAGTCACTTTTTTTGCTTCCCCCGGCGCCAGGGTGACCCGTTCAAACCCGCGCAGCATTTTCACATAGCGTGTCACACTGCTCACCTCATCGTTGAGATAGAGCTGGACCACCTCATCTCCTTTCATCTTTCCGGTATTCTTCACCGTACAGCTCACCGTGACAGAGGAGGCAAGCCCCCCTCCCCGGAGCAGGATCTTCAGATCCGAATATTCAAAGGTGGTATAACTGAGACCGTAACCAAAAGGATACAACGCGCCGGTGATACGTGATTCACCGGCCCCGTTGGGATCGCCCTTTTTCCCCTGTCCTGCCTGTGAGCCGGGTTTGTAAGGAAAGTTAAAAGGGATCTCCCCTGCCGTCCTGGGCGTGGTGACCGGCATTTTTCCTCCCGGATTGTATTTCCCGAACAGGACATCCGCGATGGCCGTTCCTCCATGCAATCCGGGGAACCATGCTTCCACGATCGCAGGGATGTGCGCATTCGCCCAGTTCACAGACAGAGGCCGGCCGTTGAGCAGCACCAGCACAATGGGCTTGCCGGTCTCTTTCAGCTTCATCAGGAATGTTCTCTGCGATCCGGGCAGATCCAGGCTGGTGCGCGAACGGCTCTCTCCCACGATACGGTCATCCTCCCCCAGGAAAGCAATGATCAGGTCCGCTTTTTTTGCTTTTTCCACGGCCTCATCCATCATAGCCCGTTCCTCCGGACTGATCTCCACAGGGACGATCTCCGACAAAGGCCAGGTGTGGCGATCAAAGAACATGCACCCCTGCGCATAATCAATGTTCACCTTGTTGCCTGCTTCGGCAACGATCCCCTCATAACCGGAGATCACGTCAATGTGGTTGGGCCCGTAGCGGCTCTCGGATGACTTTTCTTCTTTGGCATTGGGCCCGCAAACCAGGATGTTTTTGTATTTGGAAAGATCAACCGGCAACAGATGGTCTTCATTTTTCAGCAGGACGATCGACTCCCGGGAGGCCTGCAAGGCAACCTCATTGCTCTCCTTCGTGTTCACCACCTTATCCGCCGTCTTCTCATCATGATAAGGATGATCGAACAGCCCTTCCCAGAACTTGACGTAAAGCACATCCCTCACCCGGTCGTCGATGGTATTCATGGACAAAGACCCTTCCCGGATCAGTTCCCGGAGAGGTTCCACAAAACTGTCGGGGCTGCGGAAGGTGGTGCGCACGTTCAGCCCTGCCTCCACAGCCTGACGCACCGCTTCCTTGTAGGTACCCACCACACGATGTTTCGTCTGGAGATATTTCACCGCCCAGGAATCGGAGACCACATATCCCTTGAAATGAAATTTATCCCTTAAAATGTCCGTCAGATAATACTTGCCTCCCGATACCGGGATGCCGTTATAGTCGTTGTAGCTGCTCATGATGCCCAGGGCGCCCCCTTCCATGATCCCCCGCCTGAAGGTGTAGAGGTACAGATCCCAGGCTTCTCGCTCCGCCACATGCGGGTCGGTGCGGGCTTTCCCGTCCCGCCCGCCCTTCGGGACCGAGTACAGGAAATAATGTTTCAGCGTGCTTACCACCCTGTTTTCCTGAATACCCCTGATCTGCTGTATCCCCAGCTCTGCTATGAGATAGGGATCTTCCCCGTACGTCTCCACGATCCTTCCCCAGCGCTGGTCCCGGGCCACATCCATCAGGGGTGAGTACACATTGTTATATCCGAGAGCCCGGGCCTCGCTGCCGGTGATCCGGCCCACCCTGTGCACCAGCTCCTTGTCCCAGGTGGTGGCGATCCCGATCTGGGCCGGGAAACAGGTGGCTTTGGTATGGTTCAGGCCCCGGATCCCCTCATCGGTAAACTCCACCGGAATACCCAGGCGCGTCTGCTCCACAAAAAATCTCTGCACCCGGTTCAGGGCCCATACATGCTTCGAATAAGGATACATATAGTCCGATTCCACCACCCCGTTGCAATGCTCGTCAATGTTGGCCAGACCATCCTTCCAGACAGCGTTTTTCCATGCCGGCGTGGGCAACTGGTCCTTGGCCACACGGCCATACCCGTAAAGCGTGACCATCTGCATCGTCTTCTCCTCCATGGTCATCTGCGAAAGAAGATCCTCCACACGTGCCTCAATGGGTTGCTGCGGGTCCTCATAAATATCTTTCCGGCCATTCTTATTAAAGTCAATCCACCCTTTGTGATAAATGGTCTTTCCTTTTCCCCGGGATGAGTTCTGCCCCGTCATTGTGAAGGGACTGATCAACAATGAAAAGACAATGACCGGAACCAATTGTGATCTCATGATAATATTTTTTAAGGGTTAACGGCCCATCTAAACAGCCGCTCCTGCATAACGCATTCGTTGACATCTGCCAGATCTGTCAAAAACAGGGCGGTTTCAAAAATATTGAAAGTCCCAAAAATAAAGCATTTTGATCATACTGTCAGTATGCCCGAATGAAAACTTTTTACCCCGACCAGTCCTTAATCCGTAATTACCGTACCGGATAAAATTTTTATGATATTTTTGTAACAACGCCGCAATATAATTTTCGCTCCTTATTAACAGATATAACGATGAAAAGAACATTCTTCCTTCTGCTTGTCTCAGGCATAGCCACATTAACAAATGCCCAGGACACGCTCCCGGTCAAAGGGACCGTGGAGGTGGTCGCCGGTTACCCTGTATTCATATACGCAGTGCCGGCTGCCGAATATACCGAAACAGGAAAAATAAGCAGTTTCACCGATCTCGTCCGTACGGGGGTGAGCGAGGCAGGGCTCAGGGAAAAGATCGGGATCCTTGTAAAAGCTGCCGAGAAGAAAGTGGACAAAAAGAAGATCCCCCCTTTCGATGCCATCCTGCTGGATCCTGACAATGGCAAGAACAAAGCTATAAAATTCAAAGGGGAAGTCTCCAGGGATGCCAGGCTGGTACCTGTAGAAGATGTGCCTGTTTTCCTTTTCTCAACCCCCCTGGCAAAATATACCGTCGTGGACACCGTCCCACCCAAATTTCCGCTGCGCTCCAGGAACTGGCTCCTCCACGACAAGGTGGTGTACCTTATCGACAAGGCCAAAGACAAAGTGGATGATAAAGAGATCGATCCTTTCGATGCCATGATCCTCGATCCGGAAGACCTCTCCGCTATACTGATAAAGTTCGAATGATGTTCTGAACAATATAATAAGGAGTTTGGAGTCCCGAAAAATCTTTAACTTTTCGAGGATGCTCGCAAATCTTCGATTTGCGGCATGTGGAGTGCCTAGAGTCCCGAAAAATCTTGATTTTTCGAGGATGCTCGCAAATCTCCAATTTGCGGCATTTGGAGTTATTTTCTCATCATCGCATCCTGCCTACCGTCAGGCAGGCATTCGGACGGGGCTGACGCCAGTCGGACGGGGGTGCTGGGTGCTCCGCCTTCGTCCCGATATCGGGACTATGGCGGACAAAGTGGGTGCTGGGTGGGTCTTCATACTTTTCATACTCTTTCCACTTTTCATACTCTTCCCACTTTTTGACTGTTCTACATTCATCATTCATCATTCATCCTTGTTCCTCGTAACTGGTTCCTGAGTAGCCGAAGGCGTATCGAAGGACGGTTCCTGAGTAGCCGAAGGCGTATCGAAGGATTCCAGCCTTTTCACTACTTTTGCCAGTACAATCATTTTTCATGAAAGAACCACTTTTCGGCAAGACCTTGGCAGAGCTGCAGGAGATCGTCCTGGCGGAGGGGCTGCCCCGTTATGCCGCACAGCAGATCGCCCGCTGGCTGTATGACAAGCGGGTCGCCTCTCCGGATGCCATGACCAACCTCTCCAAAGAGGCACGGCAGCGTCTCTCGGAGCGGTACCAGGTGGGCCTGGCTGCGCCCCTGAGCGAGCAGGTCTCCCGCGATGGCACGAAGAAATATCTCTTCCCTGCCGGCAGCGGCCGTTTCATCGAGACGGCTTACATCCCCGACCGCGACCGCCACACCCTCTGCATCAGCACGCAGGTAGGCTGCAAGATGGGCTGTCTCTTCTGCATGACGGGCCGTCAGGGATTCCACGGCAACCTCACCGCCGGCGAAATCCTCAACCAGGTGGTGTCGGTGCCCGAAGGACCGCAGCTCACCAACATCGTCTACATGGGCATGGGTGAGCCCCTCGACAACATCGAAGCCGTGCTGAAAAGCCTGGAGATCCTCACCGCCCCCTGGGGTTTCGCCTGGAGCCCCCGCCGCATCACTGTCTCCACCATCGGCCTACTGCCGGCGATGAAAGACTTCATGGAACGCAGCCAGGCCCACCTGGCCATCAGCCTCCACTCCCCCTTCGACGAAGAACGGCAACAACTCATGCCCGTGCAGCGGAAACATCCCATCCGCGAGATCCTCGACTTCGTGCGGCAGTACGACTGGACCGGCCAGCGGCGCATCTCCTTCGAGTATATCCTCTTCAAAGGGCTCAACGACACGCCAGCCCACGTGAAGGAGCTGGCCCGCCTGCTCAACGGACTGAAATGCCGCATCAACCTGATCCGTTTCCATGAGATCCCCGACAGCACACTGAAAAGTCCCTCCATGAAAGAGCTGGAACAGTTCAGGGACCGGCTCAAAGCCAAAGGGATCCTCACCACCATCCGGCGCTCCCGCGGCCAGGATATCGACGCCGCCTGCGGACTGTTGTCAACAAGAAAAGTCAAAGAGTCAAAGAGTCAAAGAGTCGAAAAGGTCTGAAAAGTGAAGATCTTTAATTAAAACATAAATTTTAAAACAATGTAGCCATGCGTCTCACCAGCTCATCACTCATCGCTCTCCTCTTCTTTTTCTCCTTCCTCCCGGTCACCCTGCAGGGCCAGACCGTCAACAAGACCCCCACCATCGTAGCCACGGGTGGCAGCCTGGCCAAACCTTTTATTGACTACATCGCTAAAATGACCGGTAAGGAGCGGCCGAAGATCTGCTACGTACCCACGGCCAGCGCCGACAATCCTTACGGCATCATACACTGGTATGAGCGGTGCCACGACCTGCCCGCGGAGCCGTATGTGCTCAAGGTATGGATCTCTTCCTACAGCACCAAAACCTCCTTTGCCGACTTCCTTCTCGGCATGGATGCCATCGTGGTGGGCGGCGGCAATACCCTCAATATGATGGCCATCTGGCACGCCCAGGGCATCGATACGGTGCTGGCCGAGGCTTACAGGCGAGGGATCATCCTGGCCGGCGGGAGCGCCGGGTCGCTCTGCTGGTTCGAGGAGGGCACCACCGACTCGCGGCCGGGTCATCTCACCACCGTCCGTGGTCTGGGCCTGCTGCCCTACAGCCACAGCCCCCACTACCACAGTGAAGGACCCCGCCGTCCCCTCTACATGAAGAAAGTGGCCTCGGGAGAATACAAGCCGGGATATGCCATGGACGACGGTGCAGCCATCATCTTCCGCAACGGCAAGGCCGTCAAAGCCATCGCCCTCAGCGACAAGTACAAGGCCTGGTTCGTCACGGTCAGGGACGGCAAAGCCGTGGAGGAGCCGGTAGAGACGGAGGTTATAGTAGACGATGAAGAGATGAAGAGATGAAGCGATTGCCAACTCAGCTCTTTCGCATCCTGCCTACCGGCAGGCAGGCATCGCTTTATCGCATGATCGCTTCATCGTTATAACGCACTATTTCTTCATGGTTTTCTCATCATTTCCCAGCGGTCTGTAATTGACGCCCATCGCCTTCAGGTGTTCCAGATTACCTTTCAGCCTTTGCTGGAAATCATCATAATCTTTCTCACCGGCTGGGGTCCAGTCGACCTCGGCCAGGGCGCAGGCCCGCGGATAGACCATGTATTCCACATAGTCGGGCGTGGCCATGTATTCGGTCCACACATTGCCCTGGGCGCCGAGGATATATTTCTGCTCTTCCGGTGACAGTTCTTTAGGCACCGGCTCATACGAATAGACCTTCTCCAGCGGCAGGTACCCTCCTATGGCCAACGGCTCTTTTTTAGGATCAGCCTGGTAATGATCGAAGTAACAATAGCTCCCAGGCGTCATGATCACATCGTGGTGCATCTTTGCAGCGGCGATGCCTCCCTTGATACCTCGCCACGACATCACCGTGGCATGGGGTGCCAGCCCTCCCTGGAGGATCTCGTCCCAGCCGATGATATCGCGGCCGTGGGCATTGAGGAACTTCTCGATGCGGCTGATGAAGTAGCTCTGCAATTCCTCTTCGTCCTTCAGCCCTTCGGCTTTGATCCGGGCCTGGCATTTGGGACACTTCTTCCAGCGGTCCTTGGGCGCCTCATCGCCACCGATGTGGATATAATGGCTGGGGAACAGCTCCATCACCTCGGTCAGCACATCCTCCAGAAATTTAAAAGTACTGTCATTGCCGGCACAGTAGATATCCTTGAACACCCCCCAGTGTGTGGCCACCTCATAGGGTCCCCCGGTGCATCCCAACTGAGGATAGGAGGCCAGCGCCGCCAGAGAATGCCCCGGCATCTCGATCTCCGGGATCACGGTGATGTAAAGATCCTTGGCATGGGCCACCACCTCTTTCACATCCTCCTGCGTATAATAACCACAGTATTCCTTACCGTCGTATTCATATTTCTTTTTGCCACCCCAATGGCCTACCAGGGTCTCCTTGCGGCAGGACCCTACTTTGGTCAGTTCAGGATATTTTTTGATCTCTATGCGCCAACCCTGATCCTCGGTAAGATGCCAGTGGAAGGTGTTGTACTTGTACAGCGCCATCAGATCAAGGTAGCGCAGGATGAAATCCTTGGAGAAGAAATGGCGTCCCACATCCAGATGGAGACCCCGGTACGCAAAACGGGGCTGGTCCTCGATCTTCACACAGGGCACCGACAGGGCGGCGGCATCCATCTTCGCCTGTCCCTCCACCTGTGGGGGGAGCAGTTGCCGCAGCGTCTGCACACCGTAGAAAATGCCCTGCGGCGTCTTCGCTTTTATCTCGATGGCCCGGGTGTCTATGTTCAGCAAGTATCCCTCATCATTCAGATCCAGGGTGGTATCCAGGGAGAAAAAGACCGTATTGGGTTCCGAAACGTTCTCATCCGCCGGCATCACCGCCACTGTGAAATCCACCGGTCGGCTCACCAGTCCTGACAGGAACTCCCCGATATCCTGCAACTCGTCATTGCCGGGATAATAGATGATGCGTGTATCCCCCGTAAAGAGGAAACGGCCTTTTTGGGGTTCCATCTTCACCGGCTTTGGGATGACGGGATAGACATTCTCCGTCACCTTCGGCTGCTGACTACCGCTGCAGCCTGTCAGCAAAAAAGAGACAAAGAGCGCCAGGCTCAGGAAGGAAGTGATCTTTTTCATGGTACAAGTTTTTTTGGTTGGTGTTTCATGAGGGGCTAAATTACGGAAAAATTCGCCACGGAGCAACCTCTGCAGAACCAAAAACCATTTGGCCGCACCAAACAGTTTTAGCGATTTTTATTTGGTGAGACCAAACAATTTTGGTGTATTTTGTTTGGTGGCGCCAAACAGTTTCAGCAAAAAAAGATTCTGCAATACAGGGCTGCCGGAGGAGGGAAGCTTGAATGCTTGAATGTTTGAATGCTTGAATGCTTGAAACCAATTACTCCCAACCCGATACTCAAAACTCTTAACTCTTAACTCCAACCTCTAGACACTCCACACTCGAAGTACTCCAAGTACTCCACACTTCTTCAAGGTTGCTGGCTTTGCCCGCCGAAGCCTTGGTCCCTGAGTAGCCGCAGGCGTACCGAAGGGTGGCGAAGGCGGGGTGCTGGGTGCCACTACATCTCACCCCTCCTGCGGCATTCCCTTTTTCTTGTTGTTGACGATCCAGTAGAGGCCGGGGATCACCAGGAGGGAGAGGAAGATGGCCAGGCTCATACCGCCGATCATGGAGACGGCCAGGGGCTGCAGCATCTCCGACCCCTCGCCCAAGGCCAGGGCCAGCGGCAGGAAGCCGAAGATCGTGGCGAACATCGTCATCAGGATGGGCCGCATACGCACCCGTCCCGCCATCAGCAGGGCCTCCCGCACATCCGGCTTCTCTCTCAGGAATTTCTCCGTATAGTCGATCAGCAGGATGCCGTTGTTGACCACCACCCCCACGATCATGATCATCCCCATGAAAGCGGAGATGTCGAGGGGGATGCGGGTGATCCACAGCAGCAGGAAGACGCCGCTCACCGAGAGCACCGTGCCCAGCAGGATGACGCCGGCCGTGCGGAAGGAGCGGAACTCGAACAGCAGGATGGAGAAGACCATCAGCACGCCGAAGGCCAGGATCATGATCAGCTCGCGGAAGGCCTGTTGCTGGCTCCTGTACTGTCCGCCTATCTCCACCGTCACGCCCGGCGGCAGAGGGATGCGTCCCAGCATCGTCTTCACGTCGGCTATGACACTGCCCAGGTCGCGGCCCGAGATGTGGGCCTTGACGTTCACCACCTGGCTCAGGTTCTCATGGTCGATGTCGGTCTTGCCGGGGATCTTTTTTATCTCCGCCACCTCCTCCAGCCGCAGCACCCTGTCGATGGAAGGCA
>JALVJE010000168.1 GCA_027028505.1 Bacteroidales bacterium | reverse complement strand
TCCGTCGCTGAGGAAGAGGATCCATTCTCCCGAGGGGTGCCAGCGTATGGACTCTACCGGTTTTTTCAGGCGGGTCACCTGCCGCGGCGTCTTTTCGCTGCCGTCGGCGCGGATGACGAAGAGCTGATCGCTGCCGCTGCTGTCACGGGCGGCGAAGGCGATCCGGGTGCCGTCATACGATCCCCGCACGATGCCGCCCACCTGCATGCCACGGGTGAGACGGCGTATGACGATGCCCTGCGGAGGCCGCGGGTAGTGCGTGCGGGTGCCGGAGAAGGCGGTGGTGATGACCAGGTCTTTGGGGATGTCGGCGACGAAGAGGTCCTCGTCATAGCCGTTACCGTCCTCGCGGCGTACCTTGCCGATGAAGGCCCGCATGGTGCCGGCGCTGTCCACCCACGAGTCGCCGTAGGCTTTCTCGATCTCTCCCGGCGCCGCCTTGCCTTTGGGTGCGGGCTGCAGGATGACGGCGAAGTAGCAGGAGTAGCCCTGCGGCGCCTGTGGGTCGGGCTGCATGAAGCCGATGGTGCGGTCGATATTGCGTATGAGGAAATCATCATAGGTGAAGCCGATGCGGCTGCCATCGCGGCAGTACTCGTGGCGGTGGGTGCCGCCGCGATGGGCGCCCGCCGTCGTGGGATCGTGCGTCACATCCCGCATGTCCACACGGAAAGAACGGCCGCTGCCGTCGGCCACCACCTCCAGGGCGGTGCGGTTAGGCTTGGCATAGTACCCCCGCTCCTTTACCTCCGACACGTCGGGACCGTGGATGAAGATCACCTTGTTCTCCGAAGGGTGATACGAGACCGCCCCCACGCCCGGGGCGGCCTGCTCGCCCGTGATCACGGAATCGGGACGGTACAGGACCGTCTCTTTTCCCGTGGCGATCTCCACCTTCTCAATGGTCCGGCAGTTGCCGATATCTTCGTTATATACCGTCCCCCGTGTATCGTAACAGAGGAAACGGCCGTCGGGGGAGAAGTTGTCGTTGTTGTCCAGCGCGTGGTCCTTGAGCGTGTGGGTGATCTGTCTTTCCGGCATGGGAATAACGTTAAAAGGTGTGGTATCATTCTTCTTTCCGGTGCAGGAGGATAGCATGACAAGCCCTGCGGCAAGCAATAAGCTTAGGAACCGGGAGGGTTGTTTGAGGTTTGAGGTTTGAGGTTTGAGGTTCATAGTTCGTAGTTCGTGGTTGGGGGTTCGTAGTTCGTCGCTCATCGATTCCCGGCAAGCCGGGACTTCCGCTTACGCTCCAGCATCCTTCATCGATTATCGATCATCGATCATCGTTCATCCTTCATCGTTCCAAGCTTCCCTCCTGCGGGCTTATACTCCACATATCCGTACCAGCTCAGTCTGGCTGCGAGCCAGTAATGATCGTCTTTTTTTCCGGGCAGGGGGTGTATCCTGAACTGCAGTGTGCGGGTCTCCAGCGGTGCCAGGTGGAAAGGTTGTTTCCAGGGCTCTACGGCGATCAGGCCTACGGTGTTGGAGGGGCAGTCGCCCCAGGTCTCTGCCGGTCCGGCCAGGGCCACTTCGCCGTCGATGGCCTGTGGCAGGGGGTTGCGGAGGGTGACGGTCACGCGGCTGCTGTCACTATCTACATTCCACTGTATGCGGTGGCCCTCGTCACTATGATCGTCGGCGTGGCCGAACTTCTTCGCCGGCAGGCGGAAGGGCAGCACATCGAAGTAGCGTTGCCCCTCCCACGAGATATCTGCCCGCAGGAAGCCGGGTGCCACCTCTCCTTCGAGGACAAGGGTGACGGGATAAGCCTGCTCGCTATCGGGGCCTAAGCGGTAGGAGAAGCTGTCGGGCACGGCCCGCAGGCCCGGCGGCGTGGTGACGGTGACGGTGCCCGTGACGGGCGTGTCGGTGAGGTCGTTGCTCACCCACACCGTCACCTGGCGTATGTTCTTCCGGCTCTCCTCGCCGTCATAGCCGGCGGGGGCCTGCAGCCGCACGTTGACAGGCAGGTATCCCGCGGGCGCCGCGCCGTCGTTGTGTTCCCAGTAACGGCAATAGACCGGAGCGCCGGCGGCGGGGGTGTAGCCCCCTTCCTGCGGCGGCGCCACGTCGGTGGTGAGGAGGTACGTTTCAATTTCGCAAGGGGTCAGCTCGCAGGCGAAAGTGTTGTCGCCGTGTTCCTGCGGGGTGCCGTGGCGCTCCATCATATTGACCTGCTGCAGCGAGTGCAGGGGGAAGGCGGTGGTGACGGTCGTGGTGCCGCCGCGTCCTTCGGGCTCATAGAGACGCAGGATGATGCCCTGGGCGGGGCCGGTCTTTTTCCTGCCGCTGAAAGCCTCCCGGCCGGCGCTTACGGGTTTGAGGGCGCTGACGACGGCGCGGCGCCCGTGGGTGCGCAGGAAAGCCTGCTGCGGCGGCAGCGCTCCCCCGTGGAGGGTCCCCTGCACGGCGATGAGGGGGTTGTTGTAAGCATAGCCGGCATAGACAGTGGCGGCATCCTGCCAGTTGCCGTTGTGGGGCTGCAGGGCATACTCGAAGAGGTGGGTCTTGCGCTCGGGGAAGTCGTGCGTCCAGTCGAGAAGGGGTGACTGCCAGGGGATGGTGTGCATGAGGGCCAGCACCATCGTGCCGTCGGGCTCGGTGCCTACGCTCATGTTGCCGCGGTTGAGCAGGGCGAGGCCTTTGTTCTCCACCCAGGCTTTTTTGTCATCCGCCAGGTAGGCTTCTACGGGCAGGGTGATCTCGCGGCCCTTCCGGAGCTGGCGGGTGAGGGCGTCGAGGGCTCGCTGTGTGGTGCGCACATCGCGGCCTATGATCATCAGCACGGGGTAGTCGAACCAGGCGCCGCTGACCTGGCGGTCCAGGACAAAGGCGTAAGCATAGCCCTTTTGCTGCAGTTGCCGGCGTATGGCCCGCCGGGATGATTCATGAAGATGCGACATCAGGCTGTCGTTGAAGCTGTTCTGTCCCAGGGGTCCCGCGGAGAAACTGAAACGGCGGTATTGGATGTCGTAGCTGCGCTGCACATCGGGATAGGCCGGGGTGCAGGTGATGCCGTGTTGTGCCAGGGCCCGCTCCAGACGGAAGCCGGCATTGCGCAGCAGCGTGTCGCGCGGCGTGACGATCTCCGCCGGCCCCGGTGCCACACTGTACCGCCCGCCGAAGTTGATCTTCACCGACCAGCTCTGGTCGAACCACTGGTAACAACTGTTCATCGAGTGATGGGAGGTCCACTCGGTGGCGGTGCTGTAGTAGGAGAAAGGCTCTTTGCCGCGGAAATAGGTCTTCGTGGCAAAACGGTCCTCCAGCACGGGCACCCCCCCCGCCAGGTTGGGCGGGAAGGTGACGATGAACAGGTCACGGTCGCGGCACAGGGGGGTGGTATCGCTCTCGGCGATGTTGCGGCCCTCCAGTCCGCGGTAGTCCACCAGGTAAGTGCGGAAGTCGATGCGGTCCACCCCTTTCCAGAGGATCACCTCCTGCACGCGTTTCTGCATGCGAGGCATCCCGCCGGTGATCACCATCTTCTCACACACGGGCGAGCGGTGGATCTGCACGGTGGCCGGGTAGTCGACCGAGAAGGATTTTTTTCCGGTGGTGAGGTATCTCCAGGCCGGCTCGAAACCCGGACCTTCTTTGAGGAGCACAAGCTCATTGCCCAGGGTGCCTTTTTCCATGGAGAGGTACTCTTTCATCGTGCGTTTGCCGAAGATGCTGGTGAGACCTCCTCCTGTTTTGGGGTCGGCAGTGATGCGGAAAAAACCGTTCTCTATCTCCTTCCTTTCTGCCGTCACCTCTTTGAGGCCGCCCGGTATGGTTTTGGCCGGCACGATCCACCAGGTGCGGTATCCCAGTGAGGGCACCGAGTCGGCTATGAAGGTGATGACGGCCGAGGTGACCAGACGGCCTTTCCGCTCGAGATGGTCTGTCTGCAAGGCAACGGTGTGACCGTCCGTAGCGGTGAGACGAAATCCTTTGACCGGCTTAGGGAACCGTACCGTTGTATGCACGACGTCGCTGCGCTGCCAGTTGAGGGGGTTGAAGACGATGAGGGGGATGGCCTTGCCGGTGGGAGAGGAGGTGTTGATCTTTTTTTCGATGAAGTGGAGGGCAGCCAGCAGGCTGCTGTCGGCGAGGGCCAGGGCGTCGTGGTATCCCAACACCAGGTCGAGGTAGGGCACGTCGGCGCCGCAGCCGGTGATGCCGTCATGGTGCTGGCCATAGAGCAGGTCGCGCCAGCCTTTGTCGAGGGCCTCCGCCGGATAGGGCATGCCCAGGAGCGAGGCCAGGACGGAGAACTTCTCAGCCGTGATCAGTGCGTTCTCGCCGAGACGGTTGCCTGTCTTGAGGTCCATGCGTGAGAGCTCACATCCTTCGTTGTACTGTGATACGTCGCGGCTCACGATGGGGATGTCGAGATGGTCGCGGTGATACTGGTCCATGACATCCCTGAAATACTTTTCTGCACCGTCGGCCTCCAGGGAGACGCGGGGCACGAAGGTCTTGAACACCTGTGTGCGGCCCACCATCCAGGCGGTGGGAGCTTTCTCGTCGATGGCGTTGAGGCGCAGGTCGTAGTGCAGTCCCGGGATCTGCTGCTGCTGTTCGTACATATCCTCCGACAGGATACGGCGGGTGGTGGCGATGGCTTCGCCGGCGCTGCCGCCGGTGTCGGGAAAGCCGTAATCCACCTTGCGTACCGGCAGGAGGGTGCCGTCGGGCGACTGGGCCAGGTAGAGGTCGGGGATGCCGGGTACACGCACCGACGGGGAACGGTAGTTGGAGCGGGTCCAGACGGCACCCCGGAACTCTGTCTTTGCCAGGATCTGCGGCAACTGGATGATGTGGCCGAAGACATCCCAGGGCTGATAGACACGGGGCCGGTCGTGCAGGACGTTCTCATGGAAGAGACGCCCGTAGAGGATGTTGCGTATGAGAGCTTCGCCGCCGATGGTGGTCTCGTTGGGCTGGTTGTAGCTGCCGCAGGTCTCCAGACGACCCTCCGCGATGAAAGTGCGTATGAGGGAACGGTCGGCGGGGGTGATGTCGTAATAGGGTTTCAGGTAGGGGATCTCGCTGGCCACGAAGGCGAAGCCGCTGTCGCCCTGTGTGGCGCGCAGGAACTGGCTCATGTTGGAGAAGGAGAGGGCCTGGTACCCCGACTGGCTGTCCCGCCAGACCGGATCGACATGGAAGCCCTGCACAAAACGGGTGAGACTGTCGGCGGGGGGCAGGTGGTCGACGGTGAGGGTGAAAGAGCGCTCCCCGTTCGGGCTCTTCAGCAGAAGGGTGCTCTCCCGTTTCCCGGCGTACTGCGTACGGCTCACCGGCGTGCTGCCCCGCAGCCATACCAGGGTGGCGGGAGGGATGCTCCCGCTGCGGGCCAGGAGGGGGCCTCCCGCGCCGGCATACATCTCCACCGGGCCGGCAGGATGGCCGGAGACGTTGTAAAGCATCACCGAGAAGATATCGGCCAGGGCTGTGTCATGGAGACGCATGGGTACGGGACTGGCCAGCGGGGGAGTGGTGTAGAGGTCGGCATCCAGGGGATAGAGGGCGGAGAAACGGGCATAGAGCCACCATCCTCCTCCTACGTTCTGTACCTTGACGAGGAGCAGGTTGTCCCCCTGCTCCAGGGTGACGGCCACCTTGTCGGCGTCGGGACCCGAGGCGCGGGGGTCGGGGTACACCCACACCCTTTTGCCGTTGAGCCATACGGCAGCCATATCGTTGCTGCCCAGCAGGAGGAGCGCCGGCGTGCGCCGGTCGCAGCGTACGTTCACCGCCGCATAGGCTACATGGTCCTGGTTGGGCTCCAGGGCTTTGCGCAGGTCCAACTTGCCGTCCCCGCCGGCAGAGGCTTTCTTCCAGACAGCTTTCCCGCCGGGCAGGTCGGGGGAGTGCAACACACCGCCGTCCACCGGCCGGACCGCCTGCTCGCCCCCTTCCTCCGTGAGATAGTCGTGATAGATCGAACGGCTGCCGTGTGCCTCGAAAGGCCCACCCACCAGCCATTCATGAATGAACGTGCCTGAAGTGAATGGGAAAACGGGCAGGTCCTGGGCCTGCGTGCCCGTCGTTATGCCCAGTAAGAGCAAAGCCCAGACAAAACTGATCCTTGTCACCGGAACTCTTTTCATCTTAAACAGTTACTTATAATTAATAATAACTCCCAACTCCCCGTCCGACCAGGTCATCCGGGCGGGCGGGGATACTCTTAACTCGATACTCTTAACTCGATACTCTCAACTCGATACTCACAACTCGATACTCACAACTCCCTTATTTCCCCGGTCCGCTGATCGCCCCGATGTATCTCCCCAGCCAGTAGGGCAGGGTGTAGATGTAGGGCGGGTATTCCCGGCGTCCTCCTTCTCCTCCCTTGATCTCGTAGGCGCTGTTGTGCAGCACCATGGGACATTCGTCGGGCGGCAGGACCTCTTCCGAGGTACGTCGCATGAAATTGGGCGGCAGGAGGGTGATGTCTTTGCGGTAGGTGTTGTCAATGTTCCAGGCCACCAGGTCGAGGGGGAACTTTTGCAGCCACCAGATAGAGCTCTCCAGGTCGTAGTCTTTCCCTCCCACCTGGGCATAGATAAAGTTCCACAAAGGATTCTTCTCCGGTCTGACCCGTTCGTAGTGGCTTTTCACCGTCTCGAAGTATTTTTTCCGCAGGTCGTCGGTGAAGGCATATTTGATGAGGGCGCGGGCGGTGAGGAAATACATCTCGTCGTCGGAATGGTTCCAGCCGTCGCTGAGGGGTTGTCCTTTGACAAAGCCGATCTCCGAGGCGGGTCGCAAGATATTTTCCAGGTATCCGTATTTGTCCATCATTTCATAGGCAAGTTTTTTGTATTTCTCCTCTCCGGTGAAATGGTAGGCGGTTTGCAGGAAAGTGATCAGGAGGGTGGAGTTGAGCCGCCGGTCGCCTACATTGGGCGGAAAGCTGTTGACATATTCGGGGTTCCAGCGTCCCCACTGGGTAGGCTTGCCGTTCCAGGTGACGAGGTACCAGTTGTGGTCGATGATGTGGCCCATCTCTATTTTGATCTGACGGATGGCCCTGTTGCGCCAGGTTGTGTCGGGGACGATATCGGCGAAGAGGGCATAGACGAAGAAGTGTCCGCACGACTCGTCGCTGCTGGTGGTGGATTTCCAGCGCCAGCGGCCGTCGGGGGTGAGGCGCCAGATCTTCTGGTCTTCCGGCATATTGGGGTCGACGTCACTCGACTGGTAGCCGTTGCGTTCGTAGGTGCGGGCCGGGAAGCCGGGGATGCCGCTGATGGCGGTGAGGCGTTCCATAGCTTCGAATGCCTCATAGGCGTTCTCCAGTGCCGTATCCGATCTTGTGACGGCGTAGCGGTACAGCTCGCCGGCCAGGTACATGGAGGTCCAGAGACCGTCATTGTCGGAGTCGACCAGGTAGGCTGTGTTAAGGTCGCCGGGGATGCGCAGGTTGGTGCGCGACTGGAAGCCGTAACGGATATGGCGCAGGCGCTGCACCTTCTCGAAATACATCGCCTTGTCGTAGAGGGTCATGGGTTTGTAGGCGATGATGCTCAGTCCGGTGCGGCTCAGCGCCAGGGTGCTGCCGTCGGGTCCGGGCGCCAGGTCGATGACATGGTCGTCCACCAGCCAGCGGCGCGAAGCGTAATAGTCAAAGCCCCCGTCGTCGCGTAGGACGAAAGCGCCGCGCGTGCTGCCGAACCAGAGACGGCCGTCGATAACTTCCACGTCGGTGAGATCGGGCCAGGGCAGCTTGTTGTTCAGCGCATCCCTCTTGCCGAAGTCCTTTCTGTCGAGGGTGTAATAACCATCAGCAGTGCCTAGAACGATCTTGTTCTTCCAAAGGGTGAAGGTCGTCAGCTGGGAGCCTTTGTGAACCTCTTTCCATTTCTTCTTGTCCGGCGAGAAGGTGTAGAGGGCATCCCCGGTGAGCACGAGGAAATAACCGTTCTGATCGTCCCAGAGCATCTTTTCGGGCAGGAAGGTGCCGGTTTCCTTTTCCCAGGCTTTCTTACCGTTGGCATAATATTCGAGCTTTCCGTCTGCGGCCAGGAGGAAAGCAAAATCCCTGCCCATGCAGAAGGCTTTGGCGCCGGGCATATCATGCTCCACCCATACCTTGCCGGCCCAGGCATTGCTGAAAAGGGCTTCGGGCGTCAGGTAGATGAACTGTTGCTGGTAGGTGCCCACGGCCACAATATCTACGTCGTTGAGGAAACGGTAGAGCCCGTCTTTCACCAGATACTTGTCGCCGGGGGTGAGGAGGTTCTTGCTCGACAGCACCTGGATGCGCCGGTTGCGGTCGGCCGAGACACTGTACAATTTCCATTTGGGATAATTGCGGTCGGCAAAAGCATATTTCCGGGCATAGTCCTGCAGGAAAGGTTTGTCCTGATAAATCTGTGCGGACAGCGTGAGCAGTCCTGCGATAAGTAAGGTCGTAGTAAGGATCAGTTTTCTCATTTTTATCGTATTTTATTTGTGATCTAACTCAAACTGGTCGAGTACACCGCCCCAGCTCCCGTCGGCATTGATCTGAATGGCTTTGAAAGAGAGATGCTTGCCATGGATATCCAGTACGGTGTAATGGAACTTGTAGTATTTCCCGCCGTCGTACTCGTTGCTGTTCGGGTCGGCCGGATGATCGGGCAGGTCCAGTTGGGGCCAGTCGCGGTACTTGTGGTTGTCGAGGCTGGCGCCGCCACCGCCGGTGATGATGTAGACGACATTGTTCCCTTTCCCTGTTTTCGGGTCGTAGGGGGGATGGGGCAGTCCCCGCTCATAGTCGTGGGTATGTCCCGAGAAGACGATGTCCACACCCTGCTCTTCCATGATGGGGACGATGTATTTCCGCAGGGGCGGCTCGCCGTCGTAATAACCGCCTGACCAGCAGTCCGAATAAGGAGGTTGGTGCATGAAAACGAAGATCCATTCGCTCTTCTTCTTGGCTTTTGCCAGATCGGCCACGAACCATTTGTACTGCTGGCTCTCCGGCAGGATACCGTCGCCGTCGGGAAAGGAGTATTCGTTGGGGTCGAGGAAGATGAAATGGGCGTTGCCATAGTCGAAAGAGTAATAATATTCCGTACTGCCGGTGGAGGTGAGGGGGTTGTGTACCCTTTGCTCGAAAGGAGGCACCCGGTCGTTGAAGCCACCGTATTCGTGGTTGCCGATGGAGATGTAAAAGGGCACATCTCCGCTGACATAACGAATGGGGTAGAAATATTCATCGATCCACTCGTCCAGGCGGGCGCCCCGGCTTACCACATCGCCCACGTTGACGATGAAGTCGGGCTTCTCCGGCACCATGTGACGCACGATGCGTTCGTGGATCTTGCTGAGGGTGCGGCTGTCGCCGTAGACGATGAAGCGGATGTCCTGGTCCCGGTTCTTTTTGGTGTGGAAGGTATGCACCGTGCCGGACAGATCGCCTGTGACAACCTTGTAGGAATAGGTAGTGGCTTTTTTCAGTCCGGGAATGGTCACTTCATGGAGCAGGGAGGGGTCGGGCAGCTCGAGGAGGGTGTCGGTGAGGGTAGTCCCTTCGCCATAGATGACTTTGCCGTAAGAGGGATAGGCGGTCTCCCACATCACGGTGATGCCGTCATCTTCGGCATCCTGCAGGTAAGGTGGTACCACAAAGACAGGACTACGCGCGTAAACTTTTTCCTTGTGCTTCATGATAATGTTCACTTCCCGTATGAGGGTCTCGAGGGGTATGTTCGCGTCTGTATATTTTTTCAGGATCCTGTTGAGGTCGACGATCTGGGCGGTCTGGGGGACGGGGTTCATCCGGAAGAAACGGTCGGCGCGCCGCAGGCGGCGTTGCAGTTGTTCCAGTCCGGCCTGCAGGTCCAGCTCTTTTTGTGTGATGATACGGGCATAACGCAGACCGCCGCTGCCACGGCTGTTGATCACCTTGAGGGCGAGGCTGTATTTTTGGCCGGGTTTGCCGGCCAGCGAGAGCAGGATATTCCCTTCACCGCCGTAGGTGCCGGCATTCGTCCCGTCGATCCATACCTCACAACGGTCGTTGCCGTTGACCAGGAGACGGATCTCCTGTCCGGTCACGGGGATATCGTCGATCTTTTCCGGGAGGGTGACGGTGGTGCGGTACCAGGCGTGCTCATACTCACCCGGCCAGCTGTCGCCATTGTGGACGGTCTCCCACCTGCTGTCGTCAAAAGAGGGTGAGGAAGCCTTGTCAGGGCCGTTCTTTTTCCATCTCCAGGTGGGCAGGTTCATCCCCCCGCCTGTGTTCAAAGCGTAATACTTGTCGAGGGTCTCCATGAGATCGCCGTACCCGGGCGGCATCCCCACCACATCAGCCTGGTAAAAGCGGCAACTGTAGTGGTCGTTCTGTGCCCGCACGGCAATGATGAATTTCTGCCCTGCCCGGGCCCAGCGGGTCAGGACGCCCCGTGCCTCCGAGCCGCCGGTGTGGATGATCTCACGGCCGTTGACATATACCTGCAGCCCCCTGGCAGAGGTGGCGCCGTAAAAGATCAGGTCACGGCCCTCCATCTCCGGCGGTACCGTGAACTGTTGCTTGAACCAGCGCACCTGGTCTTTCTCCCACCAGATCCTGCCCAGTCGCTCTCTTTTCCAGAGGGAGGGCTGTGCACTGAAAACCTGTTTGTGGGTCAGCTCACCCACATGCACGTTCCATTTTAAGATCTCGTACACCGGCTGAGGGTCCATCGGCTGTACCACGGTTTTCTCCTGTGCCCCGAGGAAAAGGGCCGGGAGGAGAAGGAATGAAATTGTCCAGATCAGTTTTTTCATTGTAGTATTTTTTATACAATAGTCATACAATAGTCATTAGTTCGCTGCGCTCACGAAATTTACTCGCTTCGCTCACGAAATTTACTCGCTCCGCTCGTGTAATTTGCGCCTGCGGCGCGTCATTTTATAGTCATTCAATGGTCATTCGGTAGTCATTGGTTCGCTTTGCTCACGAAATTTACTCGCTTCGCTCGTGAAATTTGCTCCCGTTGGTCGCGAAATTAATCCCAACTGCGTCGGGATGAAATTAGGTGGAAATTAGCTCGCTTTGCTCGCGAAATTAAGTAGTCATTCATCGTATATTTTTGCCTTTTGCCTTATTACTTTTGCCTTCTTCTTCCTTCAAGCTTCGAGCATCGAGCATCGAGCTTAAAATTACGCATTCCTTCCTTATCTCCATCCTTTTTTTGTGAGATAACGGTTCATCAGGGCGGGATGGTCGGTCTGGAGGATGTTGGCGCCTTTTTTTACCAGTTTTTCGTACCCTGTCTTAATGCCGGCTTTGGCCAGTACGTCGGGTGTGCCGAGGGCGTTGATCCACACGCGGGCGCCGTCGTTGCGGATGGCTGCCACCACGTCGGGCGTGAAAAAGCTGTCGTCGATGTGTACCACCGGCGGGTCATAACGCTGCAGGAGCTTGTGCAGCTCGAGGGTGTCATGGGCACGGGGCATGATCAGGAGGGTAGAGTCGAGCAGGAGTACACTGTCAAGCACGGCCGTGCCGGAATGGAAGAAGATGGCCTGGCGGGCCGTACCGGTGTGCTGCACCATCGCCACCAGGGGCTTTACGTAAGCGCCTTTGATATCCAGGTCGACCATGATCTTCCCCCGGGCCAGGGTCAGCGCCTCCCGGAGCGTGGGGATCCTGTATACCGCTGTGTCGTTCCGTCTGGTCTTCAGCCTGTACTGCTGCAACTGCTGCCAGGTGAGATCCGCTACTTTGCCCTGGCCGTTGGTGGTGCGCTCAATATCACTGTCATGCATGAGCACCATCTTACCGTCGCGGGTGGTCCGCACATCGATCTCCACGATGTCTATGCCGTGGTCGATGGCGTCCTGGATGGCGGCGAGGGAGTTCTCGGGATAACGGGTGTGCATGGCCCTGTGGGCGGCGATCAGGATGTGCCGGCCCGTGGGGTCGTGGAAATCGGTCAGGATCGCCTCCAGGGGCTTGTGTGCCGGAGGAGCAGTCCTTTGGCATCCGGAGAAAGATATTCCCAGGAGCAGGAAAGATAAAAGCAGGAAAACGGATCTTGTTCTTGAGGTCATAGCATTCTTTTTTTGATCGTTATTGTTTATTTCATTTTATACAGATGTACGTCAAAAGGTTTATAGATATCTGTCAGCGTTCCTTTTTCGACAGGTAACGTTCGGTCCTCCTGTAAAACTTCTGCAGCCCGGAACGGATCAAGGCCGCCCAGCGTCACCTTTACCGGGTTCTTGTCCGCGTTGACCGTGATGAGGTAAAGGGTTCCGTTCACTTTTTTGGCGATCATCTCGATGCCCGCATCCACCGAGTGTCCCGTCTCGTGGTAGGTGCGGGTGACGGGCAGATCGGTATTCCTGGCAGACAGGATCTCCTGCAGGGAAGCCAGCTCGCGGGTGACGCTCTCCAGCTCTTTCCGGAAAGGAGCTTCCGGCGGCGTATAGGGACTGCCCCACCAGATCAGGCCCGTGGCGCCGTGCACGATGGCATCGAAGGCCATGAAACGTTCCTGGGCGGCAGTGGGGTACAGGATCATGGCGGTATCCCGCTCTTCCGGTTTCTTCAGCATCTCCCAGGCAAAGGCCTGCAGGACCATGAATACCGGTTTTTTGTGACCGGCTACCTGTTTCATCTTCTCCGTATATTCGCCCACCTGACTGAGGTAAGGGTTAAGCAGGTCGCCCTGAAGGCCGTCGGGGAAGAGGGCATAGGTGGGTCGGATGCCGTGGGGGATGACCGGGTAAATGTCACAGGCTACGATGTCCGTAGAGGGGTTGTAAGCCGCCAGCGTGGAGACCAGGTTGACAGGAGCGTGGTTGGTGTAGATCAGATGATCCGGGTCGGTTCTTTTGATAAGCCGTGCGGTACGGATCAGCGGTGCCGGGGGGATGCGGGGGGTGGCAGCGTGCCAGGTGAAGGCCGGCTCATCTTCCATCTCCCAGCAGAGGAGGGCCGGGTGGTCCCGGAAGCGGACCACCAGCTGTCGTATCCTCAGGCTGTCTTCTGCCATATGATCTTTCCGCAGGGAGCCGGTCGTGATCCAGGTCATCAGGCCGTGTGCCTGTGCTTCGTCCAGCATCTTCCGCTCCGGTGCCACACGGACATAGTTGTATCCCTCCCGTGCAAGCACCCCGAAAGGATCGGCCGTGTCGGGCAGGTAATAGGTGCCGAGGATAAAAGTCCTTTCCCCGCGGATGACCAGTATGCCGTCGGGATCGTAACGGAACGCTTTCCCGGTGGGGGAGGGACCGCCGGCACAGCCTGCCGCGAGGAGCATGACCGCGATCAGGAGTCCCTGCTTAAGTGTTTGAAAATTAAATAAACTCCGTTTCCTTCTTTTTATCTGCATTTTATATCTACCTATTTAAATACCTATTAAAATACCTAATTAAATATCTATTTAAATAGGTATATTTATTCATTTTTCTTTTATGCATTATCTCTCTTTACTTCCTGCTTTTGAACTTTTATTCCTCCCTACTCTTTACTTCTTACTACATTTCCTTACTGATATACGGACAAAGCGGTGCTTTGTCCCTGCCGGTATTTGCGCTCATTAACGTATCTTCTCCTCTCTCATCTCTCATTGCTCCCTACTCCCTACAATATTTTCCTCCCGATATACGGACAAAGCGGTGCTTTGTCCCTACCGGTATTCGCCCTCATTAACGTATCTTCTCATCGCTCACCTCTCATCGCTCACCTCTCAACGTTTCATCGTTTCATCGTTTTCATAATACAGCTCATCCAGTTCTTTTTTCCCAAACCCATATCCTTTCCAACTCAGTTTCAGGCTGCGTCCTCCGCCGCACTGGAAATATCTTACCTCAATGGCATGCATGCCTTTCTGCAGGGCTACGGAGCCCCACTCTTCTATTTCGGCATGGTTCCCATCGTTTTCGATCACCTCTTTTCCGTCGATGAAGAGGGTGCTGCCGTCGTTGGAGGCGAGGTAAAAGGTGTAGATGCCTGTGGCGGGCACCTTGACGTATCCCCGGAATCGCAGTCCGAAGTAGGTGGTCCTTTCCGCCTCTGCCAGGGAGATGTTGAGGGCGATCCCGCTTTTCAGGGGCTTTACCTTCAGCAGGTCCGAGGTGGTGACAAAGAACCGTTCGTAATAGTCGTAGCGGATCCCTGTGGCCGGATGAAGCACCTGCACAGGGGGCAGAGGTTGTGCTTTGCGGAGGGGGATGTGCACGGTCGCGGAGGGCAGCAGGCCCGGGTGCCACGCACGCATTTTAAGAACCGTGCTTTTATTTATCTCAAAAGGTTTTTTGTAGCGTGGGGATGCTTTTTGGGGTTCGGTACCGTCGAGGGTGTAGCGGATCTCAGCATCCCTTGTGTCACATCCCAGGGTCAGGATAGTGTTGTTCATGAAAAGCCGTTCGCCGGAAGACAGGTAAGGGCGGCGCACGGGTTCTTTGCCGTTCTCCGTGGGAGGGCGGTCGCCGGGGGCGGTGCCCCACGATCTGTCGGGGAGGCTGTCCATATAAAAGACCAGGTGTCCTCCGCCGGTGATCTCGCTGTGGGTGAGGTAGCTGCGGGTCAGCGGCCGGCCGTTGAGGGTGACTTTGCAGATGTAGAAATTTTTGCCGGAGAGGTTACGGGCTTCCACGATGAAGGTCCTGCCGTTCTCCAGGCGGAGGGCCGCCATCGGGAAGAGTGGTGTGCCCAGGACGTATACTGGCAGGCCGGGGCTGACGGGGTAGAAGCCCAGGGCGCCGAAGATGTACCAGGCCGACATCTGGCCTGCGTCGTCATTGCCGCTGATACCGTCGGGGGTGGCGGTATAGCACTGTTGCTGGATGCGATGCACCCTTTCCTGGGTCTTCCAGGGTCTTCCGGCGTAGTTATAGAGCCAGGCCAGATGATGGCTGGGTTCATTGCCCTGGTTGTACTGGCCGATGAAGGCTTTGCCGCTCTCTTTCCCCTCTTTGGTAAAAAGGGTATCGAGCCAGGCGGTGAAGGTGCTGTCTCCACCCATCAGGCGGATCAGCCCTTTTACATCATGCGGGACAAATAGGTATTGGTATGCATTGGCTTCGGTGAAGCCGTGGTGGGAGAGCGGGTCGAAAGGTTCCCGCCAGCGGCGGTCCCACAGACGGGGGCGCATGAACAGACGGGTAGTGTCAAAAACGTTACGGTACGTCCAGGCACGCCGGTGAAAACGGGTGTAGACGCTGTCTTTCCCAAGGGTCCGGGCCATCTGTGCGATACACCAGTCGTCGTAGCAGTATTCCAGCGTCTTAGAGACCGACTCGCCCTGGCGGTTGTCCGGGACAAAGCCGGTTTCTTTGTAGTATTTCAGTCCTAGCCGGTTCATATCTGCGATCTGTTCCATGGACAGGAGAGCTTTCTCCCCGTCGTAGCCACGTATCCCTTTCATCCAGGCGTCGGCGATGACCGAGACGGCATGGTAGCCGATCATATCGTCGGTATAGTTGCCGGCGAGGGGCCACATGGGCAGACGGCCTCCGTCATTATATTTGGCCAGCAGGGAGCGGATGAAAGTGTTGGTGAGCGAGGGGGAGAGGATCGTGAAGAGCGGATGCAGGCTGCGGAAGGTATCCCAGAGGGAAAAGACGGTGTAGTTGGTGAAGCCGCGGGCCCGGTGCACCCGGTGGTCAATGCCGCGGTAGAGGCTGTCTGTATCCATGTAGAGATAAGGGGACAGGAAAGCGTGGTACATGGAGGTGTAAAAGATCCTGCGTTGTTGCGGTGTGCCTCCCTGCACCGTAATGCGTGAAAGCTGTCTTTGCCAGGCCTTCCGGGCCGCCGACCTGATCCTGTCAAAGGCCCAGGCGGGCATCTCTGCCTCCAGGTTGCGACGGGCTCCCTCTGTGCTGACGGCCGAGAGGCCTGTCTTGATGAGCACTTGTTCTCCGCCGTCAGCCCAGGTGATGACGGCTTTGAGGTTTTTCCCCCTGGCCTGGTAAAGTCCGGGACGCAGGGTGTCGTCGACGGCCAGGGCAAAGGTGTCGAAAGGTCTGGAAAAACGGCTGACGAAGTAAACCCATTCATCCCAGGCCCAGCCATGGGAGCGGCGCAGACCTTCGATCTCGGTGTCGCTCACTTTGCGGAGATAGAGCTCTTCAGCGCCGCCGGGGTAGGCCAGGTCGATAAGGACACGGGCGGTGCTGCCGGCAGGGTAGGTGTACCGTTGCATGCCACAGTGGGGCGTGACGGTCATCTCGGCCCGGATATCATGGTCGGCGAGGGTGACGGCATAGTAGCCGGGAGAGGCTTCCTCGCTGCTGTGGGAAAAGGCGGAGCGGTAACCCTCCTCGGGATGCTCCGGCGATCCCGGATGCAGGTGTACAGGGCCCGTGAAAGGCATGAAAAGGATATCGCGGTATTCCGGTTCTCCCACCCCCGGCAGGTGGGTGTGGGAGAAACCCAGGAGGGTGCTGTCCGGGAAATAATACCCTCCGCAGGCGGCCTGCCCATGGAGACGGGTGTCGGGACTCAACTGTACCATGCCGAAAGGCAACGCCGCCCCCGGCCAGGTATGTCCTTCTCCGCCCGTGCCGATGAAGACATCCACCTGCTCCGTCAGATCCTCCCGCGTGGAACAGGAAAAGAACAGGAGCAGGACCATCATCCCCAGAGGCGGGAGAAAGATCGTATATGTTTTTTTGCCGCGATGCATTGTTTTCTCTGCAAGATCACTATGGAGTTATTCGACCTTCATCGATTCCCGGCACGCCGGGACTTCCGCTGCGCTCCAGCATCCTTCCTAAAACCTGTTATGCGCTCCGGGCAGTGCGCCGTGGGTGTTCACCGAGATCAAGGCTATGAGGATGAGTGCCAGCAGGAGCGTGCCTGTGATCATCCCCCAACGTTTCCAGGTCTCTTTAACACCATTATCCGCGGGCAGCTCCGGGCCTTTCCGCAGGCTGTAGTACCACCAGAGGAAAAGACCTGCCAGGATGAAGATGTAAAGCGTGTCGGAGTGACCGAGGTTGAGGAGATGATGGAACGTGTCCAGCTTGATGAATGCGAACAGGTTGTATTCCAGGGCGACCAGAAAAAAGGTGGCCGGCAGGGTGACGCGGAAAGCTTTTTCCCTGTCTGTGCCTTGCTTTTTCCAAAGATAAAAGATGATACCTGCGAAGATCACCACGATGGCTCCGCTGAGCCACATCTGACGGGAGGCAAAAGCGGCCGCATCATTCCCGGTGAGTCCCAGTTGTGTTGCCTTTTTCAGAAAATCTTCCGTGCTCATGCCGTTGACCAGGTTGCTGAAGGGAATGAAGAGGAAGACGAGCACGGCGGCGATCCAGGTGCCTGCAGGTGCAGGGGTGTCGCTCTCCGGCCAGGAGCGGGTGAGGACGGACCAGGCCATGCCCAGCCCTCCGAAGAAGCCGAGGGTGAACTCCATGACGTTCCACCAGTTGTAGTGGATGCCGGAGGTGTTGCCGAGGGTCTGCAGGAAATTGCCGAAGGCGAAGCCGAAGCCGGCGCCCAGGGCGGTGTAGCCGGCTACGCGCAGGGCGTGGTAGAAACCGTTGCGGGCCAGGAACCAGGTAAGGGCCAGCGCGGCGCCCAGGAGGGCGGCCCACAGCTCGCTGCGCGGGGGGGTCATGAACCACTCCATCTGGTAGATGAAGAGTCCCCAGGTGAGGATGGCCCCGGCCACCATCTCGGCCATCAGGCGTGCCCAGTCGGGCTTATGTTTCTCTTCGCTCTCCAGGCCCAGACCCAGGAGACCGCCGCCGCCGAAACCGTACAGGCCGCCGATGACCGTCAGCATGGCATAGCCATACAGGGCATTGGGGAAGGAGATGCTGCGGCAGTAACCTACGACGATGCCGTAGCTCATCATGCCGCCGGCTCCCCAGCCGAGGGCGCCCAGCACCGCCAGTACGGGTGCCTTTCGGGCCCAGTCGCGGCGGCCTGCAACCAGCAGCAGCGCCAGCACCCCCGTGGCGCCGGCCCAGGAGGCACCCCATTCATGGCCGAAATGCCCCCGCATGGCCCAGGCCAGGCCCAGCGCGATGGCAACGAAGAGAGAGCGGGAGTTCATGGTTCGGAGTTTTGAGTTATGAGTATCAAGTTCGTCGATCCCCGGTGAACCATCGGCCGCCAGAGGCTTGCCGACGGCGCTGCCGGGACTTCCGCTGTGCTCCAGCATCGATCGTCGTTCATCGTTCATTATCCGGCCATGAGCCGTTATTCATCTCTTTGGTTACGATCTTTGCCGGATCGAGGACCACATGTTTGATCTGTTTCCGGTTCCAGGTGTAGGTGATGTGCACCTGCCCGTCGCGGGTCCGGATGACGGCAGGGTAGGAGTACTCACCGTCGGGGTCCGGGTCGTTCTCGAGCAGGACGGCGGCCTGCCAGTGGACGCCATCGGTTGAGAGGGCTACATTCAGGATATTGCGGTCACCCCAGGTCTCCCCATTTTTGCAGAAGACATGATTATAGACCAGCAGGTAGCGGCCGTCGGCGAGGCGCACGGCGTCGATGCCCGAGTTGGGGTTGGGCAGCTCTGTGGCAACGAAAGGTCCCCAGGTGAGGCCGTGGTCCTGCGACCAGGCGGTGTAGATATGACCGTTGCGGCTGCGGCAGAGCATCTGCACCCGTCCGCCGGGATGCTCCAGGAGGGTGGGCTGGATCAGTCCCTCCTGCTGCGGATCGTTCAGGGAAGGACCTTTCGTCCAGGTATCTCCCCGGTCGCCCGAATACTCGATGTGCACGCGCCAGCCACCATCCTCGCGGCTGGAAGGTGCCAGGAGCCAGCCGTTGTCCAGCAGAACGGGCTTGTCTTTGATAGGGCCTAGGATCCCTTTGGGAAGCTCTCTGTACTTTGACCAGGTGGCTCCCCCGTCGGCAGAGGAGATCACCTCTCCCCACCAGGCCCGCGGATTGGGTCCCACTTTGTAAAAAAGGAGCAGGTCCCGGCCGGTATAAAAGAGCACAGGGTTCCAGGTGGGATAATGCTTTTTGCCACGTATCCCGTCGGCGACGGCCACGGGCCGGCTCCAGACATCCCCGGCAAGGCGGCTCACCCAGATCTTTACGTCAGGGGCTTTTTCATGTTTCCCGCCAAACCAGGCCGCCACCAGACCCTCGTTCGTTTCGGCGATGGTGGAGGCGTGACAACTGGGGAAAGAAACCTCCTGTGGCGTGAAGATGAACTCTTCTTTGACAATGGCCTGCGTGCCCTGGTAAGGTTGCTGCGCTGAAAGGGAGGAGAGGGAGGTGAGCATGAGGAGAAATAAAAGAGTTTCAGGTTTCATGTTTCATGTTTCATGTTTCATGTTTCAGGTTCTGAGTATCGAGTTGCGAGTATCGAGTTGCGAGTATCGAGTTATGAGTATCGAGTTATGAGTATCGGGTTGCGAGTATCGGGTTGCGAGTATCGAGTTATGAGTATCGGGTTGAGAGTATCGAGTTATGAGTATCGAGTTCTGAGTATCGGGTTGCGAGTATCGGGTTGCGAGTATCGAGTTGGTAGTTGGTGGTTCATCGCCTCTGTTTCCTTTGGCCTTTAGCCTTTATACTTTAGCCTTCTTCCTGTTAAACGCTACAAATATAAGGGCCATCACGATCATGCCGGTGGTGCCGACGGCGCCGATGATGATAGGGTCGAGGTGGCACTCCAGCCAGCTGTAGGCGGGAGGCAGTTCACGCATGAACGATCCCCAAACGATGATCAGGATACTGACGAGCACCGACCAGAGGCCCTGTTTCAGGGTCAGCCGGACGTTGGCAATGGCCAGCAGGAAGAGGCCCAGGATACCGCCGCCGAAGATGCCGGCGATCTGCCACCAGATGTCGAGGGCGCTCCTGGCGCGGATCATCAGCAGGGCGAAGGCGATGCCCAGGAGACCCCAGATGACGGTCATAAGCCGGAGGAAGTTGACGCTTTCCTTCTCTGTGGCATCGGGCTTGAAAAATTTCTTATAGTAATCGACGAACAGGACGGTGGCCGAACAGTTGAGGGCCGAGTCGATGGTGCTCATCGAGGCGGCCAGGATGGCAGCGATGATCAGTCCTTTGATGCCCACGGGGATCTCATGGGCGATGAAGTAAGGAAATACCTGGTCGCCCTTGGTGATCGTCGCCGGCAGGGTATGCGCATCTCCCGAGTAAAAAGCATACAGGGTGGTGCCGATATACAGGAAGATGGCCGTCAGTGGCAGGTAGAGCAGTACGGCGATCCAGATGGAGCGGCGGGCTTTTTTCAGCGTGCCCACAGAACTGTATTTCTGGGTGTAGTTCTGGTCGGCCATCAGGTTGCGCAGGTTCTCGGTCACGCCATAGATGATCATCACCAGGACGGTACGGCCTTTCAGGGAGAGGGTAAGCTCGCCCCAGGAGAACTTGTTGGCGTCGATGGCATTCTGTATGAGCGGCTGGCTGCCGGCAAAAACATCCTTGGTAAGGATGTAGGCAGCGATAAGAATGCCTCCGATCATGATGATCGACTGCATCACATCGGTCCAGATGACCGCCTCCATGCCTCCCATGAGGGTGTAGAGAACAGTGACGAGCCCGATGATGAGGATGAGCCAGCGGATATCCGTGGTAACGAACTGCGACAGCAGGAGGGAGGAGAGGTAGAGGATCACGGCTGTGCGGCCGATCATGAAGAGGACGAAAGAGAAGGAGGCATATATCCGGGCCCAGAGACCCATTTTCTTTTCCAGGTAACCATACACCGAGATGATCTTGTTTTTGCGGTAATAGGGCACTACGTATTCCGCCACGAACCAGGCAACGGGGATGGCGCTCAAAGCAAAGATGATGGGATGCCAGTTGGCGTCAAAGGCCTTGCCGGGCACCGCGATATAAGAGATGCTGCTGGTGTAGGCACTCATCACGGCAATGCCGGCGGCCCAGGCGGGGATGCTGCGGCTTGCCACCATGAACTGCTCGGAGGTCTTGCTCTTGCGCAGGAAGTAGGCTCCCATGCCAACCAGCACCAATGCATAGATGATCAGGACAGCGAGATCAATGATGTGGAGTTCGTAGTTCATGGTTCGTGGTTCGTGGTTCGTGGTTCGTGGTTTGTGGTTTGTGGTTGGTAGTTGGTGGTTAATAGCCAGAGAAAGGATCAGGGATCGGTGCTGGTAGCGGAAATATTGGTCGTATGGTTGATCTTTTTCAGGCTCTCAGCGATCTGATCCCGTTCGGCAGGGGTCATCCTTTCCAGTGGCGGGGCCATGTAATCATCACAGATGCCCATGACAGAAAGGGCTGCCTTGATGCTCATGGGGATGCTGAAAGGATGATCACTGACTGAGTACATGGTCTTGTAGATCGCCATCACCCGGGTACGTAACATCTCTATGGTCTCCAGATCTTTTGTCAGGGACGCTTCGTAAAGGCGTACAAAAAGATCGGGGAAGACATTGGCTCCACCGGGGACGGCGCCGTGTCCCCCGTGCAGGATGGCATCGGGGAGATACATCTCCGTGCCGGTGATCAGGGCGAAATCGGGATCATCTCCGAAAGCATCCACGAGGGCATAGAAATGGAACATGTCGCCCGAACTGTCCTTGATGCCGAGGGCTCCTTTCCGCTTGATCTTTCGGACGGTCTCAACGCTCAGATGTATATCGGTATGGCTGGGAATGTTGTAAATGAAGAAAGGAAGGGGCAGGGCATCAGCCAGGATCTCATAATACCGGACTGTCTGGTTCTGATCGACGGGGAAATAGTAGGGAGGAGCTGCCACCACGGCATCAGCGCCACAGGCTTTAGCCGTACGGGCTATCTCCAACGACCCTTCCAGGGAAGTGTCGGAGATGCCCACCAGCACCGGCACACGGTGATCAATGATCAGGCAGGCTCTTTCAATAAGCTCTTTGCGCAGGGCATAGCTCAGGGAAGGCCCTTCGCCGTTCGAGCCCAGCAGAAAGATCCCGTGTACTCCATGGCGGATCACATGATCAATTAGCTTCTCCAGACCCGGGTAGTCCAGTTCGTCATAATTCTTTAAGGGGGTGATGAGAGGGGGTATGATACCTCTTAACGGCAGATCCATGGTAAAAAATGTATTTTAGGTTGTTGTGGTCTTTGTCATGAACAAAGAAACATAAACAAGATATTGAGGTCTACTGTTATTTTGGATAATTTACATTAATTTTTAACCATTGTTACATTATTATTTGATATATTTAACCGAAATTTAACAGTATTTGTTATTTGTTATGGATTATGTGTTCGAGAAGATCGAGGTTCCTACCAAGCATTCTTTTATTGTCCGGGAGATACAGCTTGCCGAACGGGCTCCGAAGATCCATTCCCATAAGAATTACGAGCTCAACTTTATCGTCTCAGGGGCGGGGCGCCGGATCGTAGGGAACAATATCACACGCTTTGAGCACAATGATCTGGTGCTGCTGGGGCCCGACCTTCCCCACTGCTGGGAGGTGCTGGAGACCGAAGGCAGCAAGTCCCCTTCCTGTATCACCATCCATTTTTATGAGAACATCATCCATTCCGATTTTTTCAACATCCCGGAGATGGAGGTCGTGGTGGACCTGCTGAGAAGGGCATCCCACGGGATCTATTTCAGCGGGCATAAGATCGGGGAGATCCGGCAACGTCTGAAAAAGCTGTTGATGCTGGAAGGATTGGAGAGCTATATCGAACTGCTCAATATCTTCAACCTGCTCAGGAAAATGGATCATCAGGAGACCCTTTCCGAGACCGTGGTCTACTCTAATGATTTTGCCCGTGATCTGGAGCAGATCAACAAGGTGTATGAATATGTCTTTATCAACATCAACAAAGGGATCAAGCTGCAGGAGGCTGCCGATATCGTGAACATGGCCTCGGGATCGTTCTGCCGGTATTTCAAGAAAAAGACCAATCTGACCTTTATGGAGTATGTCAAGAAGGTGCGGATCAGTCTGGCGGCCAAGATGCTGGTCGAGACGGACAAGTCCATCTCACAGATCTGCTACGAGAGCGGATACAATAACCTCGCCAACTTCAACCACTACTTCAAGACCCTCATGAACAAGACCCCGTCGGAGTACAGGAAGATGTTCAGGTAGGGACGGGCGATGCTCCCCGTCCGAACGGATGAATCCCTGTCTGCCGCCAGGCAGGCGTTCATCCGGGCGGGGAAGCTCGATGCTCGAAGTGCCGCAGATCGGAGATCTGCGAGCATCCTCGCAACTCTAAAGGGTTGCAGACCCTAAGAGTTGCAGACCCTAAGAGTTGCGGGACTCGAATAACCAAGAACTATGAACTATGAACTGTGAACTGTGAACTACGAACCGTTCACTCCAGTAGCCCCAACCCTTCCAGGGCCGACTTGTCACCGGGGCGGATGAGGAGGGCTTTCTGGAAAAGGAGCTTTGCTTCCCGCAGTTTTTTCATTTTCAGGTTGGTCCAGGCATAGAGGATCACCCCGTCATAATCGAAGGGGTAGAGGTTGATCACCTTTTCCAGGTAGGAAGCGGCTTTTTCATACTGCATGCGGCCATAGTAGATCGATCCCAGCCGGTAGTTGGCCACTGAATTGTTGGGGGTGATCTCCAGGATCTTCTCATACTGGGCGATGAGCTGGTCCCAGTTGCCCAGGGCTGCCAGGGGCAGCGCCAGCCCGAAACGGGCCTCCACGGCCATGGGTCGCAGGGAGACGGCTTTGTTGTAGAAAGATCTTGATTCCAGGAAAAGCCCGGCCTGGTAGTCCAGCCATCCCAGACGCAGGTTCATCTCATAAGAGTTTTCCTGATAGATCTGTTTGAGTGTCTCGGCAGCATCGGTGTATTTACCGGCCGCTTCCAGCGTATAACTCTTTTTGAAAGCATTCATCACCTCCTGCGAGATCTGCCCGTAGGAAAAGCTCCCCAACAGAAGGAAAGAGATCAGGAGGATATCTTTTTTCAGGTTTTTTTTCAGAAATTCCATGATATTCCAAATTTAAAGTTCCACATCCGGTATTTGACAGGATCATATTTTTGTGAGGGGTCGTCTGTCAAAAAATAGTAGCTGGTAGCTTGGTGGCAGGAGGGCGATAAGGTGATCCGCATGCCATTCTTCGGGACCACATAGATCAGAGAACCGCCGGCACTGACGGAAACGGGATTCATTTCGTTGTAGAGCAGCCATCCGCCGTTGTACTGATAGTTGCTCAGCTCACCGGTGGTTATGAAAAACTCACTCCAGAGGGTCCCAACGATCCGGAACCCCAGGAAAGGGGACCATATCAGGCTCTCTTCCCGGCGTATATCCTCTGAGAAAGTGCCCTGCATCAGCCAGGAGACGGTGGTACCGGCATAAAGGTTGGTATTGCCCAGGGGATAGAGGATCATCCCGCCGTCCGTCTGTAGCTGGTTAAGGCCGTTCATGTTGGAAACGCCCGCTCCGCCGTAGACGGATATGAAAGGAAAGTCTTTGCGCAGGGAGAGCTGGCCGGTACCGTTCCCCATGCTGATGGTGGCCAGGTAGGAAGGCCCGTATCCGTACCGCACCGGCAGGGGGGTGCGCAGGTTCAGGTAATTGGCCGAGAGGGCCAGCGTGAAGCCTTCGGCCAGACGTATCGTGATCCCTCCGTATAGCTGATGCTGGTTGAGGGTGTTGTCCTCCAGATAATAAAGGCCTTCATCGTTCTGATAGGTCAGGAACCTGTTTTTCCTCAGGAAACGGTATCCGTAGTTCAGGAAGACATTTTCCCCGGCCTGGTGGGTGAAAAGGAAAGCGCCGCTGCCTCCGCCATCGGGGATGTTCCGGTACCCGTTGTCGGAGGGTGGCGATCCCTGCCTGTCGGCAGCAGAAGGTTCTTCACTGCTTTTGAAAAAATAATCAAAGGTGAGATCGAAGGCCGTAATACCCGTGATCCTGCCGGTCTCCAGCTCCTGCCGTAGTTTTACCGGCATGTGGTGCATCAGAGCATGACGGTCGGCCTCCCGGCCGCTGTACAGGTAGCTGTAATAGAGATATTTTAAAGCGTTGACGTCTCCTTTGCTGAAAGAAAGAGCTCTGCGGAACTGAACTGCTGCCTGCTGGTAGTTTTTACGGGAGTAATAAGCAATGCCGAGGCGCATACGCAGGTAATAGGTGTCAAAGCCACTTTTCAGGGCTTTTTTACCTTCCCGTATTACCGTGTGCCAGTCGCCTTGGAGATAAGCCTCGTAGGTGACCTTGTCGTAATAGGCAAACCCTTTCGTCTCCTGGGCCGGCAGTGTGCTGCCCACGAACAGAAGGAGGAGTACAAAAGCCGTTACTCTGCACATTTTACTTTCATTAAGTTCTTGCCGTCCGAGATCGCCATCGCGGCGATCCCTGTCCCGTTCAGTTCCAGTACGAACCGGATCTCTTTCCGGCTTCTCTTGCTGCCCCGCCGGGTGCGTGCCACCGACTCCGTTTTCAGACGGGCCGGCATCACCGGGTTGTCCATCCAGGTGTATTTCAGCTCGAAATCTGCCTGCAGGTAGATAAAGAACGGAGCCAGGAGGTCCTGCAGGATCAAATGCTTTTTGCAGTAGACCAGGTGCAGGGGATAACTGTCGGTGACAGTGATCTCTTTGTAAAAGCCCTTGTATACCCGGTAGGCAGCCAGGAAAAAGTAATAAAGCAGGGCGTCTTTTTTACCCTCAAAACCCGTGAAATAAAAAATATTGTCCTCCGAACGGAACCAGGCTTTGCTGCCGGTTTCCGGGCAATAGAGATACGACTGGTTGTAGATATTGGTTTTTACCTCCCACAGAAAACCTTTCAGCGGCACCTGCGCCTCGGGGGTAAAACGGATCTTTTGGCCGGGAACAAAACGGAAAGCTTTTGCCAGCAACTCATTCACCTCCATGTTGGCTACCGTTTCTCCTTTGGCCGGGATGCCATAGTTGACCAGGGAGGGCCGGTCGTTTTCATATTTCAGGTAGCTGCCGAAGGGGTAGTAAAGGGTGGGGGAGCCGATGAAGGGGGTGGCCTGGAACTGGAAATGCAGATGGGGATAGGGCGAGCGGCCGCTGTTGCCTACCTTGCCGATAATGTCACCGGGTTTGACCGTATCCCCTTTCC
>JALVJE010000167.1 GCA_027028505.1 Bacteroidales bacterium | reverse complement strand
CTCCAGGAGCATCCTCTCGGCATCGGGCAGGCTGTCCCAACTCAGGTAGATGTATCCCAGATGTTTCAGTACCAGCAGGGAGCTGTCGCCGAGATGGAGGCACCGCCCGAAGGCATTGGCGGCGGCCCGGTAGTCTTTGCTGCGGTAGCGGGCGAAGCCGAGGGTCTCGAGGAGAGGTATCCAGGTGGTGTCGCTGCGCAGGCCCAGCAGAGCGATGTCGGCCGCCAGCTTGTAATCGTGGGTCTTGATATAGAGCCGGGCCAGACGGGTGGCAAGGGACAGGTCGCCGTTGTTGATGTTGACGGCGTCGTGGAAATACCACTGGGCTTTTTTGAGCGAGTCGGCGGCCAGGTAGGCCTGTCCCAGCTCTTTGTTGTAGGCATAGTTCCCCGGATGCTTCTTCACGAGGATGCGATAGTGACGTATGGCAGCCTCGTATTGCCGGTGGCGGTAGCAGGCCCGGGCCAGGCCGGTGCGGGCGGCCAGGTTGGCAGGGTCACGGCGCAGGGCCTCGCCGTACCAGCGGATGGCGTCGGCATCGTGGCCTTCGAGGTAGGTGGTCTGCCCCAGTGCCAGGAGGACAGGCATTGTGTCGGGAGCGATGCGCCGGGCCCGGAGGAAAGCCTGTTCCGCCCGTTCATACTGCAACAGCGCCAGACGGGCCTGCCCCTGCAGGTACCACAGGGAGAGATCGGTACTGTCGGTGGCCAGGGCCCACTGCACCCGGGCAGCGGCCTCCCCGTACCGCCCGGCGAGGAAAAGCTTATAGATCTCCGCTGCCGGGGCTTGCGCGGAGCAGGGGACCAGACCCGATAGCATAAAGAACAAAAGAAAAACTGCGATCAGAGAACGGGAGTGCCCCGGTGTGTGACACCCCCGCCCGCCCAACTTACGGCTTCTGATCTGGGTTGGGTTTGTCATAACAGAAAGATAGATCAGTTAACTTGTCTTGTAATTCCAAACCCCCGGGCTCATACCCTTGAACCACCACCTACGAACTACGAATCCCGAAAAACAGCAAATGCCGTAGCGGCATTAGCGTAGTTTTTCGAGGATCCTCGCAGTTCCAACGGGATCGAAGATCCCGGGAACTGCGGGACCACGAACCACAAACTACGAACTACGAACTACGAACTACGAACTATGAACTATGAACTATGAACTACTTCCCCGCCGGTTTCGCAGGGGTTTTGCTGTCATCTGTCTTTTTGTAAGTGGTGATGAAGATCACGCCGTCGCTGCCGGGGCCATATTTCTCAATGTCGGCTTTGTCGGTGGAGACGTTTACGCGCGCTATACGGGCGGCATCGATCTTTTTGATCTCCTCCTCAGACAGCACTTTTCCGTCCACGACATAGACCACATTTTTCCCTTCTGCATTTTTCAGTTTTTCCCGGGCAGGCATGGGATGATCCAGAACAAAGACGATGGGTATCGTATGTTGCACCCGTACGCGGTAGCCGCGTTGCATGCCGGGCTCCCATTTGGGAGAGGAGCGGACCACCCGCACCGCCTCGGAGTCGAGGGCTGCAAAAGCCTGCATAGTGGACGGGGAGGCTCCCCCGGGCTTGTTGCGCATCGAAAGGTAGGGACTTTGTATCACTTTTACCTGGCTTACCGAGCCGTCTGTCCCGACGATGAAGCTGACGATCACGCGGCCGCTGGCCCCCTTTTCCGCTGCTTGTTCGGGGTATCTCAATTGTTGTGCAACCCAGTCCTTAAATTTATCGACGTCTCCGCCCTGAAACTTCGGCATTTTTTCGACAATGAAGAAAGTCTCTCCCCCTTTGCTTGCTGGTGCATTAGCTGTGCTGTCGGTCTCGTCCCCTTTCAGGAAAACGATGGGGATGGTAAAGGCCACGGCCACGTTCTTTCCCCGCTGCTTCCCGGGGGTCCATTTGGGGCTGGCGCTGATCACGCGTTCCGCCTCGGCATCCAGCAACGGGTCCACGCCCCGCACCACCTCCACCTTGTCTACCGAGCCGTCGGACTTGACTACGAAGCGGACATAGACCTTGCCGTGGATGCCTTCTTTTTCGGCTTCAGCGGGATATTTTATTTGTTGGGCGACCCATTCCCTGAATTTGGAGATATCACCTCCCTGGAACTTCGGCATATCCTCGACAATGAAGAAGATCGCTTCATTGGTGTCCTGTGGTTGGGCCTGGGGTATGTCTTCAAGGATAAGCTCCTCGGTAGTGTCAGGCACTTGCGTTTGGGGAGCTATGGGAGTATTGCCGGTTGTTGCAGAAAAAGCTTTTTTCACCTGCTGCAGGTTCTCCGGCGCCCGGGTAAAGGAGAAGCTGACCACCAGGAGGGCGGCTACCGGCAGGAGCAGGAAGGATTTTATCAGGGTGATATTCCCGGATCTCTGTTTTGTGATCATGAGGATACGTTTTTTGATGAAAGAACGGTTGATGAGGTTATGTACCACGGGGAAAAAGTTGTGTCCGAAGGCCTGGCTGAGGATCAGCCGCTGGTAGTTCAGGCGGTTGCCGCCGTGGCGCAGGACAGCCTGGTCGGCCTCATACTCATGCAACTCGTGCAGGGAGTACTTGTACAACCAGACAAAGGGGTTGAACCACTGGAGGATACACACCAGCTCCAGCAGGATGATGTCGAGGGTGTGCAGCCGTCGCACATGCTCCCACTCGTGCAGGAGGACGGAGCGCAGCTCCTCTCCCTTCAGATGCTCCGTATTGATGAAGATCAACGTGAAGAAAGAGAAAGGAGCGATCTCCTTATCCATGGGTACGATGCGGTATCCTTCGAAATCGCGGATGCCGTATTTCCGCACCAGCGACAGTACCTGGCCGATCTGGACCAGGAACCGGGCGAGGAAGAAAAGCACCCCGAGCATATAAATGCCCCACAACACCTTACCGGCGGAGAGCTGTATGCCGGCACTCCCGGCCAGGGTGGAAGGATGGACGATGACCCCGTCCACCAGGTAACGGTCGAGGGCATAGTAGACCGTGCCAGGTTGCGGGGAGGTGTGCAGGGTGATCCGTACGAAAGGGATCGTGATGGCCAGCAGCAGTGAGCCGAACAGGAGGGTGCGGTTGAGGGAGAACCAGGTCTCCTTGCGCAACAGGGCCCAGTAAAAGAGGTAAAAGACCGCGATACTGATGCCCGACTGGTATAAAAAAGTGCCGAAACTATCCATTTTTCTGCTGTTTTTGAATTTCTTCCTGCATGATGCGCATGAT
>JALVJE010000166.1 GCA_027028505.1 Bacteroidales bacterium | reverse complement strand
GCAATAGTTTCTGAAATATTCTGTGGCACTACATTTTCAGAAATTTCAGAAGATTCCAGACGTAACTCGCTGATTATGAGGATCGGTTTTTCTGAAGGTGCGTTCCAACTGTAGAAGAAAAGTCAAATTTTACCTGGTGCTGACATGGGTTCAGGGAAAGACAGATATGTGGCAAGGTAATAGATCAACCGTCATGTCCCATTGCATTACGAAGGGTAAAAAATGACAGGGTGCTTGTTTTACCCAAAATCACCCATAGAACATCGCAAACGCTTTTCATGGCTGATCGATCAGGGATCTCATCGGTTTCCCTTGAATTCCCGGATCGATGTTAAGCCCGGCTAAAGCATTGGTTCGTAGTCCGGGATAAAAAAAAGCTGCAAAGCGAGGCTTTGCAGCTTTTCTTATGTGCAATGGTGATGTTACTGGTTTACCGGCGTTACGGCGTAGAGGCCGGGATCTTCGTCGATGTTGCCATTGGCATTGAGCTCGGTGAAAGCGTAGAGCAGACGCTGCGGCTGCTGCGTGCCTCCCGGGTTGAGCGGGAAGGGCACGATCAGGTCGCTGTCGTCCTTACGCAGGCGACGTACATCGTTGAAAGGGATGTAGGTGCCGAATCCCGACACATAGCGCTCCTCGATGATCTCGCGCAGCAGGGCCCTGGTGGGGTCGATGCCGTCGGGGTTCTCGATGCCGCCATTGTCAAAGTCGGTAGCGTCATAAGCCTCGTAGCCGTACGTGGAATCTGCGAACGCATCGTTGAGGAAAGCTCCTGTGTTGAGCCAGGCGCGCAGGTCGTTGAGGTGCCCCAGGGCAGTAGCAAAATTGACCGTCCGGGCAGCGCACTCGGCCAGGATGAGCTGGTTCTCGGCGTAGGTGACCATGGGCATAGGCTCCTGGGCTGCGATGATGCCCTGGTTGACCGGTCCACCTTCTTCGTGGATCTCATAATACCAGAAACGGGCGTTCTCGTTCGTCTTGGCATTGTTCCTGGACCAGCTGCTGTCGGGGCAGATCAGTCCCATCAGGTAACTGCCTGCATTGCCTATGTCTCCACCCCTGGATCCTGCCAGCACCTCATAGAAAAGGTTCTGGTTGCCGTTGGTGGAGGCTTCCGTGGGCGGATAGAATTTCATAGAGGCAGCGTCACTGGCGATGCCGTTCCGGGCTTCCTGGTAGGCTTTGTCATACTGCTTCATCTGCAGGTAGTAACGGGCCTTGAGCGTGTAGGCTGCCTGGATCCATTTATCCTTGTCGCCGCCGAAATAGATGTCTTTGTCCAGGTTACGGCTTACGCCATCGTTCAGGTTGGTGATCGCCTCATCCAGCAGGGCGATGGCATCCTGGAAGACCTGTTTCTGCGGGTCGAAATGGGGGTCGGCAATATCGGGATTGTCTACTTCGCGATAGGGCACATCGCCGAAAAGGGTAGCGGCGGTACCGATGGCATGGGCTTCGATCACCTTGGAGATGCCCACCAGCAACATATCGTCGGGAGCGTCCCTGCGGATCTGATGCATCTGGGGGATCACCCCTACGTAGATACTGCGCCATACGCCGTTGGATTCGACTGTCGAGAGGTTATATCCATAAATATTGGAATAGAGGGAGGTGTAGCCTACCAACTGCCCGCTGTACATGCCGGCGATGCGATTGAGATGCCCGTTCTGGGCAATGATGTTGGCCAACTGGGCCCCGGTGAGGAACAGATCGGCTCCCACATCTTCGGGGGTCAGCTTGTTGGGGTTGTCATTGAGATCGTCCACCAGACTCTCACACGATACCAGGGACATGCTTATGACAACCATCATCAGGAGGAAATATCTTATTTTCTGCATAGCTGTATTTGTTTTCATGGTTTTAATGTTCTTAAGCTTTTAGTATGATACGGTGAGTGAGAAGAGTATGGACCGGGTGCTGGGGTTGGTGAAATAATCCAGCCCGAAGCCGTTATTCACACCGCTCTGGTTGATCTCCGGGTCGACACCGGGGATATGGTCCCAGAGGAAAAGGTTACGTCCCGAGACGGAGAACAGGATGGATCCCAGCTTGGTCTTGTCCCTGAACTTCCGGCTGTTGAGTGTGTAGCTGAGGGTCAGCTCGCGCAGACGGGTCCAGGTGGCATCATAGATGGCGAAGTTATAGGCCTGGTTGTCGCCGAAGCCTCCGCCGATGCCGGTACGGTACCATGTCTCATCCAGCAGTACGGGGCCTCCGCCGAAGTCATGTATGTTGCCCCTGACGGTGGTGCCGGCAGGGACCACATCGCCGCGGAAGTTCACCAGGTCCTGGTCGAGGGTGACCCTGTTGGCGGTCTCTTGTATGGTGCCGAAACGGCGCAATACCCAGAGGGTACGGGGCGAATAATCACCACCATGGGAGTGGGCGAAGAGGATCCGCAAAGCAAATCCTTTCCACGTAAGATCAGCGCCCAGGCTACCGGTCCATTTGGGGTTGGGATCGCCCAGCACGATGGGCGTGGAGGTGAGCTGCGGGAAGCCGTTGGCATCGAGGATGAGTTTACCGTTCTCATCGGTCTGCGAGCCGGTACCCACCAGGACGCCTAGGGGCTGACCTACGATGGCCCGCGAGTCGACAGAGCCGGGGGCCAGCGTGATGGATTCGGTGCCGGCCAGGTCGGTCACCTCGTTGCGGTTGGTGGCAAAGATGCCCAGTAAATTCAACTGCAAAGCATGATGATTGATGGCCCGGTAATCAGCTTCCATCTCAAACCCGTGGTTTTTCATCGAAGCCGCATTGGCATAGATGGTCTCGTAACCCGAAGAAGGTGTCAGCGCCACATTGATCAGGATGTCGTCGATGTGGTTTTGGTAATAGGTGGCTGAGAGGGAGAGCGCATCCTTGAAGAAGCGCAGGTCGGTACCGAGTTCCCATTCCGTTTTCATCTCCGGTTTCAGATCGGGATTTCCCAGGTTGTTATCCAGACGGTAGCCGCCTCCGAAGTTGTTAATGTCCAGAGGATCACTGTAAGAGCTATAACGGAAGTTCGCATCTGTCAGGGTCTGGAAACGGTAGGGTTGCGGCTGTACCCCCACTTTTCCCCAGGAAGCGCGCAGCTTGCCGAAAGAGAAAACGTCGGAGGTGAGCCCCAGGTCGGAGAACTGCCAGGCGGCCTCGAAAGCGGGATAAAAGAAAGACCCGTTGATGGAGGAGGCTGCCTCCAGACCGCCGGAGGCGGTGACGAACAACTGTT
>JALVJE010000165.1 GCA_027028505.1 Bacteroidales bacterium | reverse complement strand
TAGGGATGGTCAGGAGCATTGTTCTCCGTCCGGATGACGAAAGTCTTGCCGTTCTCAAGATGGAGGGTGGCCCGGTCGTAGAGGGGGCTGCCGAAGACGAAATAGTCGAGGCCGGGGGTGACGGCATAGAGACCCAGGCTGCTCAGCACGTACCAGGCCGACATCTGGCCGGCGTCGTCGTTGCCGGAGATGCCGGCGGGGGTGTCGTCGTAGAGGGTGGTGAGGATCTGCCGCACACGGGCCTGTGTCTTCCAGGGAGCTCCGGCATAGTCGTACAGGTAGGCGATGTGGTGGCTGGGCTCGTTACCATGGGCATACTGGCCGATCTGTCCCGAGGCGTCGGCCACTTTCATGACGTTGGTGTCCACAGGTGTGGCGAAGAGACGGTCGAGCCAGTCGACAAAGGCCGTGTCACCCCCCATCAGGTCAATGAGGCCGTACACATCCTGGAAGACACTGGGCGTATATTGCCAGGCATTGGCCTCGGTGTAGTTCATCGAACCCTCGCCGGGGTTGAAGTCGGGCAGCCAGGTGTAGTCGCTGCTTTTGGGTACCATGAATTTCACCTTCTTGTCAAAGAGGTTGCGGTAGAACTGTCCCCGCTGGTTGAAGAGGTTGAAAGCCTTCTCATTCACTCCTTCGGCCAGGCGCGTGACACACCAGTCGTCATAGGCATATTCGAGGGTGCGGGAGACCGACTGGGAGGCCAGGTCGTAGGGGATGAAGCCGTACTGCAGGTAGAACTTCTTGCCGGCGCGGTAGCTGTCGGCCAGACGGATCATGGCCTGCAGGGCCGTGTCGCGGGAGAAGCCGCCGATGCCTTTGGCCCAGGCGTCCGCCACCACGGGCAACGAATGGTAGCCGATCATGGCATAGCGCTCGTTGCCGGAGAACTCCATAATGGGCATGTTGCCGGCATCTTCGTAGCGCTCCAGGAAGGTGCGGATGAAGTCGCGTGTGCGTTGCCGGTTGATGATCGTCTGCAGGGGATGCAGGGCGCGCCAGGTGTCCCAGAGGGAGAAGTTGGTGTAGTTGACGAAATCTTTGGCGGTATAGACCTTGCCGTTGGTGCTTCGGAAACGGCCGTCCACGTCCATGTAGAGGCTGGGGTGGATGAAGGCGTGATACATGGCCGAGTAGAAGATACGCTTTTCTTTTTCCGTGGCGCCCTCAAGGGTGATCCTGCCCAGCTCTTTGTTCCAGGCCTTGCGGGCTTTTTCCCGGACGGCATCGAAATCCCAGCCGGGGATCTCGGCTTCCAGGTTCTTGCGGGCGCCGTCGATGCTGATGGTGGAGAGGCCTATCTTCAGGAGGAGGGGCCGGCCGTCGGAGGCATCGAAGCGGAAAGCGGCTTTCAGCGAGGGAGGTGTGATGCCGTGGGCTTTCCTTTTTTGTTCTTTGTATTCTTTCACCGGCTTGTTGAAGCGCGCGACGAAGTACCAGGTGCGGGGTCCGTCGAGACCTCCCGAGGCGGCACGGTAGCCGATGATCTCGCCGTCGGCTTTGTCGAAGCGGAGGAAGAGGCTGTCGGGACGGTCTTCGTTGCCATGGAACAGGTCGAGGAGGACATAGGCATCGCCGGTGGCGGGGAAAGTGTATCGGTGGAAGCCGCAGCGGGGCGTGGCCGTCAGCTCGGCGGTGGTGTGGCAGTCGTCGAGGAGCACCTTGTAGTAGCCGGGGCGGGCGGTCTCATGGTCGTGGGAGTAGGCTGAGCGGTAGCCGGCGGCCGGGTCCTCCTCGGGACCCACCTGCCATTTGATGCGGCCCGTGTCGGGCATGAAGAGGATGTCGGAGCCACCGCCGCCGCCGGTGCCGCTGTAGTGGGTGTGGGTGAAGCCCATGATGGTGGGGTTGGACCAGTGGTAGCCGGAGCAGTTGTCCCACTCGTTGAGACGCGTGTCGGGACTTACCTGTACCATGCCGTAAGGCCAGACGGCGCCGGGGAAGGTGTGGCCGTGGAAGCCCGTGCCGACCATCGGGTCGGCATATTGCGTGAGATCGGCAGCCTGCCGGCTGCAGGCTCCTGCCAGGAGGAGAGGGAGGAAGAGGATGAGGAATAATCTTTTCATGGTACTATGCTTTAATAGATTCGTGGATCATGGGGCCTACATCCCCGGGCGTTGCCCGGGGGTAATGCTTGCGCTCCTTCGGAGCTACTCCGGGCGCTGTCCGGAGGTAATGCTTACGCCCCTTCGGGGCTCAAGGCCAGCCCTGAAAGGGCGGGGAGCATTACCACAGGACGCAGTCCTGTGTAATGCCCTACTACCTATTCGAAGCCCTGAAAGGGCGTAAGCCTAATCCCAAAGGTATTTTTCATCATAATCTACACTGTATTTATTTAATAATTCAAGAAATTCTTTTTTGAAATCTTTTTTCCTGTGATGCTCATGCTGATTTTCTATGTAACGAATGACCCAGTCCGTTTCTGCCGGATTTACTGAAAAGATACCGTATCCGTTTTGCCAATAGAAATCAGCATAGGCAGGTCCTTTCGATTTGATCCATTTAGATGAGCTATTCTTCAATTCTTTAAGCAACTCCATTTGAGTTATTTTTTTTGACAGCAGACATAAAATGTGTACATGATTTTTATGTCCTCCGATCTTTGCCGGATAACATTCCATTCCTTTGCAGATGCCCCCGAGGTATTCATACAGGGAATTTTCGATACCGGGGTCAATTAATTCCCGTCTGTATTTGGTACTGAAGGTAATGTGTACATAGACCCTTGATAATGACTGTGACATGATCTATTGTATTTAAGTAATTCTATTATTCTTGCGCCCCTTCGGGGCTGCTCCGGGCGCTGCCCGGAGGTAATGCTATCGCCCTTTCAGGGCTTGCTGACGCCCCTTCGGGGCTCTCTCCGGGCGATGCCCGGAGTTAATGCTAACGCCCTTTCAGGGCTTATTTATCTCTTCCCAGTCTATCTCCATCATCCACACCTGCCGGAAGTCCTGGCCGGTGGCATCTTTGACGATCTTACCTTTCTCATTCTTCGTGGGCGTGCGGACGTCGTAGGCGGCCCTGTTGCCGTCGGGGGAGAGTACGAGCTGTTCCCTTCTCATCTTTTTCTCCGTAAGCTGTACCAGCGTGCCGAAGGGTTGGCGGGCGCCCACTGCGGCGGCCATTACCTGTCCGTCGCTGAGGAAGAGGATCCATTCTCCCGAGGGGTGCCAGCGTATGGACTCTACCGGTTTTTTCAGGCGGGTCACCTGCCGCGGCGTCTTTTCGCTGCCGTCGGCGCGGATGACGAAGAGCTGGTCGGTGCCACTG
>JALVJE010000164.1 GCA_027028505.1 Bacteroidales bacterium | reverse complement strand
GGCAGATCCTCTGCCAGGATGCCGAATTTGTTCACCTCGACGCCGGTGGTGATATGGCGGTGGGTGTGGGCATCCACGAGGGGATTGATGCGTATGGAGACAGGCGCTGTCATCCCTCTTTCCCGTGCCAGGGACTCCAGCACCTCCAGCTCCTCCAGCGATTCCACATTGAATGCTCCGATACCGGCCTCCAGGCCGGTGATGATCTCGCGGTCGGTCTTGCCCACGCCGGCAAAGAAAATGGACTCCGGCGTAAAACCGGCAGCTACGGCCGCCTCCACTTCGTTGCCACTCACACAATCCGCTCCCATCCCGGCCTCCTGCACCATCTGTAACACCCGCCGGTCGGCATTGGCTTTCAGGGCATAATGGATATGGTATCCGTACCGGTCCGCTGCCTGCCGGGCCCTTTGCAGCGTCTCCGCCAGCAGATCCAGGTTATAGTAATAAAAGGGAGTGGGCAGCCCCTCAAAACGGGTGACCAGTTCTTCAGTTGACATGATGGATGGGACGGTTAAGAAAAAGATGATGATGTAAAGCCTTCAGGGCCGTCTCCTTGTCTTTCGAATGCAACAGCAGGGAGACATTGTTCATGCTGCCGCCGTAAGAGATCATCCGAACGGGAATATCCTTCAAAGCATTGAAGACATGCCGCACCAGACCCGGCCGCTCGGCCATGAAATCCCCTACCACACAGACGATCGACTGCTCCTCGTCGATCTCCACCATTCCGTATCTTTTCAGCTCTTCGGCGATCTCCGGGAGGCGGCTGCGATCATCGATCGTCAGGGAAACCGACACCTCCGAGGTGCTGATCATGTCTATGGGCGTCTTGTAACGCTCGAAGACCTCAAATACCTTACGCAGAAAACCGTAGGCGTTGAGCATGCGGGTCGAACGGATGCGGATGGCCGTGATGCCGTCCTTGGCGGCTACGGCTTTGATGGAAGATCCGTCACGGCGGGCATGTATCAGCGTGCCGGGAGCTTCCGGGTTCAGCGTGTTTTTGATCCGTAAAGGAATATTCCGGCGATGCGCCGGGAAGACACAGGCCGGATGCAGCACCTTTGCCCCGAAATATGCCAGCTCGTCCGCCTCCTCATAGGAGAGCACCGGCACGGGCCGCGTGGTCTCCACCACCCGCGGATCGTTGTTGTGAACACCGTCCACATCCGTCCAGATCTGGATCTCTTCGGCTTCCAGCACAGCCCCGATCAGACTGGCCGTCAGGTCCGAACCACCACGACCCAGCGTATCAATAAATCCTTTATCGTTCGAGCAGATGAAGCCCTGTGTGATGAAGATCTCCGTCCCGGGGGACTTTGCCAGCTCCTCTTTCAGCGTTTTTTCCAGATGGTCCATATCCACCATGCCGTCCTCATCCTTCACGATGAGATCAGGAGCGTACAGATACCGGAAGTCTGTCCCCAGTGAGCGCAGAAGACAACGCAACAAACCGGTGGATAACAACTCTCCCTGTGCCAGGATCTCCGCTGCTGCATCGCGGGAAAAAGGAGAGGCCGCCAGTGTCCGCAGACGGGCCAGGTGCTCCTCCGTAAAATGACGGGCAGCCTGGTAGATCTCCCCCGACTCGAACAGTTTATAGACAAAAGCCGCATAGACCTGCTCCAACTCCGCCAGCAGGGACCCGAACAGATCCTTCCGGCCCTCCTCCAGCGCCGAAGCCATCCTCTCCAGCTTGTCGGTCGTTCCCGACAAAGCCGATAACACCACCACAGCAGGGGTCTCCCGCCCGATCAGCCGGGGCAGGTTCCTGAAACGCTCCGGCGTCCCCACCGATGTCCCCCCGAATTTTAATACCCGCATCTTTTCGTTCTTTTCATTTCAAAACGGCACAAAAATATAAAAGCCCGCCTGCTTTGTAAAATATTTGTGAGAAAAAAACTATTTTTTAACTTTGTGTTAAATTTTTAACATCACCAATAATCTTATTCATTCGATGCTACCCCTACCCGCAATTGGAAAAGATCTGAACACATGTACCGATCCCCCTCCCCCTACCCGTAGGGGGAGGGTACTTCCTCTCCGGCTGATATTTACCGGAGGTGGAGGGGGTTGCGCAAAAATACGTATGTAACAATCATCTTCATCAACCACGAACCACGAACTACTAACTACGAACCACCATGATACCAGTTTCAGAAGCCGTACGGGGGATGGTGCGGGAGACGCCGTTCCTGGAGGAATTGCTTGAAGAGGGCTTGATCAATTATTCCTCCCTGGCCCGCAAGTTCCGCCCTGTGATCTCCGAACGCCTGCGCAAGGATGTCAGTGAGGGGGCCATTGTGATGGCGCTGAAGCGCATGCCGCCGGCCGGTCCGGCCATGCAGCACAAGCTGAAGGCCTTCCTGCGCAACCTGGGGGACATGGTCACGCGTACCAACCTCATGGATTTCACCTTCCGCAACTCTCCCACCCTGTTGGAGAACCATGCCCGTTTCCTGCAATCCCTCGGCAGGGAACGGGAGATCTTCTGCACTTTCTCGCAGGGAGTCCATGAGACCACCATCATCATCGGTCACCGCGGCGCTCCCATGATGCAGACCTGGTTCAAAGAGGAAAAGCTGCTCTCCCGCAAGACGGGTCTCTCCTCCGTCACCATCCGCCTGCCGGCGGAGAACACGGAAATATCCGGATTTTATTACTTTATCCTCAGACAACTGGCATGGGAGGGGGTGAACATCACGGAGGTGATCTCCACCACCAATGAGTTCACGATCGTGGTATCCGAGAAGGAGATAAAAAAGGCTTTTTCCATCCTGCTGTCGCTGAAACAGGGGTTTTAGTACATTAGTGTGGAGTACTTGGAGTACTTGGAGTACTTGGAGTGTGGAGTGTGGAGTCCCGCAACTCTTGGGATCTTTGATCCCGTAGAGTTGCGAGCCCGTCCGACTGGCGTCAGCCGGGCGGGGATGCTCGCAAATCAGAGATTTGCGGCATGTGGAGTGTGGAGTTAAAAGTTAAAAGTGAACTAAAGTTAAACCCAGATTACGCATTAGGAAGCTTAAAATTAGCTGAACTAATGCGTTAGCTGGGGTTAACCCCGATCTAGGAGTTCACGGTTTTGGTGTAAGCCAAAACCGATGAAATCCTTAATCGATCAGTAATGGAAAGCGCTTGCGATTTTCTATTGCTGATTCTGGGTTAAAAGTTTGGGGGGCGAACAATTTGGAGACTTCCTGGTATAATGGGATCTTTCACATCGCTCATTGCTCCCTGCGCCCTGTGCTCTGAGCCCTGAGCTCCCCCCAGCACCTAGCAC
>JALVJE010000163.1 GCA_027028505.1 Bacteroidales bacterium | reverse complement strand
CGACCGGGATGTCGGAGTTGAGTTCCCGGATCTCCCGTGCCAGGGTGAAACCGTCCTTGACGGGCATCATGATATCCAGCAGGCACAGGTCGAAATGATCGGTGACAAAACCTTTGTAAGCATGATCGCCGTCTGTATAGAGGACGGTTTCGTATCCTTTGGCCTGCAGGTATTCTCTCAGCAAGAGGCCCAGGTTTTCATCATCTTCGGCAAGTAATATGCGAACTTTGTCCATGATGTAAAGTTAATTTTTCTCGTTGTATGGCAAAAAAACCGTAAAGGCAGAGCCTTTTCCCGGTTGGCTTTCGACATGGATCGTGCCATTGTGGGCATCGACCACCTTTTTTACGTAGCTCAGTCCCAGTCCGAAACCTTTGGTGTTGTGGATGTTCCCGGTTGGTACCCGGTAGAACTGGTCAAATATCTTTTTCAGGTGTTCTTTAGACATTCCGATCCCGTTGTCTTTGACCATAACTTTCACACCTTTCTCATCGCTGGTGGTGCGTATATAGATAAGAGGAGCTTCCCGGCTATATTTTATGGCATTGTCCACAAGATTGAAGAAGAGGTTGGTGATGTGCACCTCATCCACCGGCACAAAGGGATCCTCAGCATCAAGATCATAGACCAGCTTGCCGTTCTTGTTCCTGATCCGGATGGAAGTATTGGTGATGACATTGGTCAGGATCTCGTGGATATCGGTCTCTTTTCTTTTCAGTTTCAGTTTCCCTTTGTCGAAAATAGCCATCTGCAAAACTTTTTCGACCTGGAGTCTGAGCCTTTTGGTCTCCTCCTCAATAACACTGGCGATGTGATCAATGTTCTTTTCATCGGTGGAGATGGATTTGTCCCTGAGCATTTGTGAGGCCAGTGAGATCGTAGAGATAGGGGTTTTCAGTTCATGGGTCATGTTGTTGACAAAATCGGTCTTGATATCGGAGAGCCTTTTTTGCCGGAAGATGATGTAGAGCGTTCCCAGAAAGACCATCATGAAGAAAATGGTAAGGGCGATGGAGGTATAACCGATCACTCCGAGGGACCTGACCAGAAAAACATGTTCATCGGGGAAGTAAACTATCAACTTGTTTTCCTGTTTGATGAGATCGTTGGGAAACAGGGGCTGGACGAAGCGGGTTACATGATCATTGTCCGGGGAATAACCGGGAGTACGGTAGATGATCTTATTGTCTTTCCCAATTATGGCAAATTCGAAAAACTCCCGGATGCCGTATTCTGCCAGGGTGTTCTTGATGAGATAATAGAGCTCTACCGGCTGTATTCTTTCGGAGATGGCGGGAGGGGAGACCTCCAGTCTTCGGAGGATATTGGTGACCATTACCTCTTTTCCCTGTTGGGAGGAAGAGAAGTCGTGGAGGTTGGACTGGTCAAGGATATTCTCAATTTTTCCTTTCAAAAGGGACGTGTCGGCTGCCAGGACCGCTTTCCTGCCGGGACGAAAGACCGGCGGAGGAGAAAAAGGGGAACCGGCCCGGTTGTGTTGAAAAAGGAGCTCATCGCGCACGGCTTCATACACCTCTTTTTGCTCGAGCTGGGTGATCACTTTATGCAGTGCTTCACTTACGGTATGGTTGAACTGGGCACTCTTCACCCCCAGGGCATGGTTGAGCCATGAGATCTGTACGATCACCAGGGCTGTCATCCCAAGGGCCATGATCCCGCTCAATATCCAGATCGTCCTTTTCTTCATCTCTTTACAAAGATAAGTTATCGCTTTTGAAGTACCGGTCTTTTAACACTCTTTAACATATCTTAACCCTTCTTAACACCATTAAGGCGTATCTTTGAACCGGTTAATGAAACAAAAAACAGACAAAGCCGTAAGAAAATGACGAAGAACGATAGTTAAAATTTCCGGCACGGTAATTGCAACTATTTTTCCGAGCCATTAGACAAAGCAGTAGGTTTTTTGGTTTAGGTTAATAAAAGGGTTAATACGGGAAAAGGCAGGTTTCAATACCTGCCTTTTTTTAGTTTGGTGTACTTGGAGTTTGGAGTACTTAGAGTGTTGAGTTTGGAGTTAGAAATGTCTTCAGGCAAAAAAATCTGTTTCACTCATTCACTCATTCACTCATTCATTCATTCATTGGATCACAGGTGTATAATGCAGATGATCAGTCGGTTCATGGTCCTGGCCCAAAAGAATAAAGATAAAAAAGAAGGAAAAATAAAGTTTGGCATGGTAATTGCTCCTTATTAAACAGCCATTAGACAAAGCAGTAGGTTTTTTGGTTTAGGTTAATAAAAGGGTTAATACGGGAAAAGGCAGGTTTTAATACCTGCCTTTTTTTAGTTTGGAGTACTTAGAGTCCCGCAACTCTTAGGATCATCCTAAAGAGTTGCGAGGATGCCCGCCCGTCCGCCCGGACGAATGTCCATTTGGACGGGCTCGCAGATCACAGATCTGCGGCATGTGGAGTTTGGAGTGCCGAAACTCGTGGGATGCCTGAAGTCAAAAGTCAGCAGGGCATGATCGTGAGAGAATCTGTTATTCAAAAACCATTTCTGCCAGGCGCGGGTGTTCTTCGGGGGAGATCCTGAAGGTGGTGATGATGACCGGGAGAGCCTGGATCCTGCTGTAGAGTTCAGTGAGGAAGGGTTCGTCCGGTTGCGGGGCGATGTGGAGGAAAAAATCGATATTCTTCAGCCGGGGGACCAGGATACCGGTTTCGGACCGGTTGGCAACAAGGTGATAGGAAAGCATACGTGTCTGATCATCCCACCGGAAAAGCGGGAAGGTCTGGACAGCCTGTTGTTTTTTTTGGGTGATCCGGTACTCTCCTTCGCGGACCAGGTGCATGCCCAGTGCATGGTTGAGGGTCCAGGCCAGGTGGTAGCCTTTTTCATGCGAGGCGATGGCCAGGATCGCATGGTCGATCTCCGGATGAAGGGTGAGCCTGTGTTTTTTGCTTTTTGCCATAACACGGAGGATCAAATGTTCCGGATACGTTCATAAGCTGTCCGGGCTGCTTCTTGCTCGGCCATCTTTTTGGAAGGGCCGGAGCCGGTGCCCAGCAGTTCATTCCCGGTCTGTAACAAGGTACGAAAAAAACGCTTTCCGTTGTTCTCTGTCTGCTCCCGTGTCACAAAGGAGATCTTTACCCGGTTTTTCTGGGCCCATTCCACCATCATGCTCTTGAAATCCAGATTGCTCTCCAGGATCTCCTGAAAAGGGATGTACTTCCCGAAGAGGGTCTTTAAAAAGTATTTCTTTGTCCGGCGGTATCCCTGATCAAGGAAAAGAGCTCCGATGAATGCTTCAAAAACATCCCCGTAGATGTGGCGGTGCTGGTTCTCGGACTGAAGATTATATTTTACATATTTGTCGATACGGAGGGTGAGTGCGATCTCGTTGAGGGTGTTCCGGTTGACGATGCGGGCGCGGAGTTTGGTAAGGGAACCTTCATCTTTGTCGGGGAAGAGATGATAAAGATATTCTGCCACGATCGTACTGATCACCGTGTCTCCCAGGAATTCCAGGCGTTCGTTATTGACAGGGGTCCCGTCCATTGTGACAGCTTCCGACCGTGTTATGAAGGCTGTCTGGTAAAGCTGGATGTTTTTGGGAGGGAAGGAGAGGATCTCTTTCAGATAAACATCAAACCCCTTCTGTTGAGGCAAAAGGGGTTTATTTTTTTTTCTGAAGGAGAGCACTGCTTATTCTTCAAATTTCTTGAAAATGATGGAAGCGTTGTGACCTCCGAAACCGAAGGTATTGCTGAGGGCAGCTGTGACCTCTTTTTCAACGGCCTTGTTGAAGGTCAGATCCAGGTGTGGATCGATCTCCGGATCGTCTTCAAAATGGTTGATGGTCGGCGGGATGATACCTTTGTTGATGGCCATGATGGCTGCGATAGACTCTACCGCTCCGGCAGCACCCAGCAGATGGCCCGTCATAGACTTGGTGGAGCTGATGCTCATCTTGTAAGCCTGTTCCTTGAAAAGGTTGATGATAGCATTGGCTTCGGCAATATCTCCCCGGGGTGTGGCCGTGCCGTGAACGTTGATGTAATCGATCTCGCCGGGGCTCATGCCGGCATCTTCGAGGGCTGCTTTCATGACCAGGGCAGCACCCAGTCCTTCCGGATGAGGAGCCGTGAGGTGGTAAGCATCTGCCGAGAGACCGGCGCCGGCCACTTCAGCATAGATCTTTGCCCCACGGGCTTTGGCATATTCCAGATCTTCCAGGATCAGGGTACCTGCCCCTTCTCCCAGCACAAAACCATCCCGCGTCTTGTCAAAAGGCCTGGATGCCGTTTTGTAGTTGTCGTTGTTGGTGCTGATGGCCATCATTGAGTTGAAACCACCTACACCCACCTCATTGATGGGGGCTTCAGCCCCTCCTGTGACGAAAATATCAGCCTTGCCCAGACGGATGTAATTGTAGGCATCGATGATGGCATTGGCGGCCGTGGAACAGGCAGAAACGGTCCCGAAATTGGGCCCGCGGAAACCGTACCGGATAGAAATATGGCCGGCGGCAATGTCAGCGATCATCTTGGGGATGAAGAAGGGACTGAAACGGGGCGTACCGTCACCCAGGGAAAAAGAGCGGATCTCATCCAGAAAAGTCTGTAATCCGCCAATACCCGAGCCATAGATCACCCCCACACGGTTGTGATTGACACTCTCCACATCGATACCGGCATCGGCAATGGCTTCGGCTGAAGCAACCAGGGCATACTGGGCATAAGCATCCAGCTTGCGCTGCTCCTTCCGGTCAAAAAATTCGCCGGGATCGTATCCTTTGATCTCGCAGGCAAAACGGGTTTTGAATTTGGTCGTATCAAAACGTGTAATAAGGTCGGAGCCACTAACACCAGAAGCCAATGCATCCCAGAAATCAGGTACATTATTCCCTACCGGGGTCAGTGCTCCTAACCCTGTAACTACTACACGTTTCAATTTCATACGACTCTATTTTACGTTTTCTTCGATATACTTGATGGCTTCACCCACGGTGGAGATATTCTCAGCCTGATCATCGGGAATACCGATATTGAATTCTTTTTCAAATTCCATGATGAGCTCGACGGTGTCCAGCGAGTCTGCACCCAGGTCATTGGTGAAGCTGGCTTCCGGAGTTACTTCACTCTCATCCACGTTCAGCTTATCAGCAATAATCGCTTTTACTCTTGATGCAATGTCTGACATGATCTTAAATTTTAAGTTAATGAAAAGTTAGTTTCGCTGCAAAGAAATGTAATTCATCAAAATTTTTCAAACAAATATATATTTTTTTATCCAACCGCGAAATAAGAGAACCGAAAAGTTCCGATATTTGATCACTATGAATAACCATAAATCGCAATAAATGAGTGAAAAATGGAGACTGGCAGTGTTTGCCTCAGGTTCCGGAACCAATGCTCAGAACCTTATTGAACATTTTAACAAAACGTTCGATAAAGAGGTTGTTCTGGTATTGTCTAACAATTCGGAGGCGTATGTTCTGGAGCGGGCAGCCCGTTTGGGTGTGCCGTCACGGGTATTTACCCGGGAGGATCTGAAAACGGGGAGAGTGCTCCGCATCCTGCAGGAAAATGCTGTGGATTTTGTGGTGCTGGCGGGATTTCTCTGGCTCATCCCTGCAGAGATCACCGCGGCTTACCGGAACCGGATCGTCAACATACACCCGGCTTTGCTACCGAAATACGGCGGAAAGGGGATGTACGGGCTGCACGTACATGCGGCGGTGCTGGAGAACGGGGAGAAAGAATCGGGGATCACCATCCATTATGTCAATGAAAAATATGACAGCGGGGACATTATTTTTCAGGCGCGCTGCCCGGTAATGCCAGACGATACTCCTGAGCGGTTGCAGGAGAGGGTACACCGGCTGGAGTATGAGCACTTCCCGAAAGTAGTGGAGATGCTGCTTGACAGGATTGAAGAAAAGTAACGGCCGTGTGGTTCTATTTTACCACCACATTGATGATGCGTTTCGGTACGAAGATCACCTTCTTCACCGCTTTACCTTCGATCCACTTCTGAGCCTGCGGAGCCTGCAGAACAGCTTTTTCAGCCTCATCGGCAGAAATATCCACAGGAAGGACTATTTTGAACCGCATTTTGCCGTTGAAGGACACCGGGTATTCAAACGTATCTTCAGCCAGGTATTTTTCGTCGTGATCAGGGAGGGGAGCGAAAGAGATACTGGGCTGGTGCCCCAGGTTTTCCCATAGTTCTTCCGCCATCAGAGGTGCCAGGGGAGAGATCAGGATCACCAGTGGCTCCAGGATCTCCCGTTTGTGACATTTCAGCGAGGAGAGATCGTTGGTACATATCATAAAGGAACTGACGGCCGTATGGAATGAGAGCCGTTCGTAGTCCTCTCTCACTTTTTTAATGGTCTTGTGCAGGATCTTCAGTTCTTCGTCGGTCGCTTTTTCTTCGGTGACAACCATCCGGTTGTCCTGATCATGGAACAGCCGCCAGAATTTTTTTGTGAAACGGGAGATCCCCTCTATACCATTGGTGTCCCAGGGTTTGGATTGCTCGATGGGGCCCAGGAACATTTCATACATTCTGAGGACATCGGCACCGTATTTTTCGACCAGCTCATCCGGCGTCTGTACATTGTGTTTGGACTTGGACATTTTTTCTATTTCCCATCCGCAGATGTACTTCCCGTCTTCTTCAAGGATAAATTCCGCATTTTCAAATTCGGGGCGCCATTTCCGGAATGCTTCAATGTCCAGTTCGTCGTTGTGGACCATATTGATATCCACATGCAGCGGGGTGGACCACTGTTCCCGGTCTTTGATATTTTTGGATACGAACAGAGGGTTCAGTGTCCGAATCTTCTTCTTATGATCATCAAAGAATACATGCCCGTGAGCCGTATCTTCGATCGCCTGACGGATATCTTCCATGATATCATCGGTCATGTAGATGATGTCATGAATGGGCAGGAGAAGCAGACGGTTGCCGGTATGCCGGATATAGTCTTCGTAATAGCTCTCCGGTTTTTCCAGTTTTTCCTGGCTCTTGATCTCAATGATCAGCCGGGAGGGGGTATGATAGAAGTCGAATCTCCGGTTCCCGTCACGATAGTTGCGGATCACATTTTCGGCTTCTCCTGCATTCCGGATCATTTGCCAGAGAAGATATTCCGCATATTTTTCGAGGTTGACACGGTATACAAAGCTGGAACGGCCGAGGATCTTCCCCTGGTTGACCAGTTTCTTAAAAGGCTCTTCCGTCACCGAGAGGCCCAGGTCATAGAGGAACTTGTTCCAGAACCGGGAATAGATAAGATGGCCGGTGGCGTGTTCGTCGCCACCGACATACAGGTCGACGTTCTGCCAGTAGCTGACCGCTTCTTTAGAGAAGTATTCCTTATCATTGTGTGGGTCCATATACCGCAGGTAATATCCGCTGGATCCTGCAAAGCCCGGCATGGTGTTGGTCTCGAGGGGATAACCTTCGGGCGTGGACCAGTTTTTAGCCCGGGCCAGCGGCGGCTCGCCTTTTTCGGTGGGGAGGTATTTGTCCACCTCGGGCAACTCGAGGGGCAGCTGGTCTTCGTCGAGGGTATATGGGATGCCCTCTTTGTAATAGACCGGGAAAGGTTCACCCCAATACCGCTGGCGGCTGAAAATGGCATCGCGCAACCGGAAATTGACCTTGCCGTAACCTCTGTTTTGTTTTTTCAGATGGTCGATGATGGCGGGGATCGCCTCCTGTACCGTCATTCCGTTCAGGATGCCTGAATTGATCAGCCACCCTTCTTTTGAGTCATAGGAATCTTCCCAGGTGGCGGGATCCTCTTCTTTATTTTTTTCGCGGGTGACGACCTGGATCACGGGCAAGTTAAAATGCCGGGCAAAGGCAAAGTCGCGCGAGTCATGGGCCGGCACGGCCATGATGGCACCTGTTCCGTATCCGGCCAGCACATATTCGGCCACCCAGATAGGAATCTTTTCATTGTTAACAGGGTTGATGGCATAAGCCCCGGTGAAGACGCCGGTGATCTTTTTCACGTCGGCGATACGGTCGCGCTCAGAACGGTTGACAGCTGTTTTTATGTACTCTTCCACTTCATCCCTGTGTTCAGGAGTAGTGATCCTACGGATGACCGGGTGTTCGGGAGCCAACACCATGAAGGTGGCCCCGAAAAGCGTGTCGGGACGGGTGGTGAAGATCTCGAGCTGCTCCTTATGTCCGTCTATATCGAAGAAAACCACCGCTCCTTCAGAGCGTCCTATCCAGTTTCGTTGTACTTCTTTGATCGATTCGCTCCAGTCGATGGTATCCAGACCGTCGAGCAAACGCTGGGCATAGGCGGTGATGCGCAGGAACCATTGTTTCATTTTCTTGCGTTCGACAGGATGACCTCCCCGTTCGGAAAAGCCGTCTTTCACCTCATCGTTGGCCAGCACCGTTCCCAGGGCCGGGCACCAGTTGACCCATGTATCGGAGAGATAGGCCAGCCGGTAGTTCATCAGGATCTCCTGCTGTTCCTTCTCAGAGAAATTTTTCCATTCTTCGGCGGTGAAGGTCTTCACGTCCGAGCAGGCGGCATTCACATGGACATTCCCCTCTTTTTCAAAGATGCCGATCAGCTCATCAATGGGCCGGGCCTTACATTTGTCGTAATTGTACCATGACTTATACAGCTGAATAAAGGTCCATTGCGTCCATTTGTAGTAGGCAGGATCGGCGGTAACCACCTCGCGGTCCCAGTCGAAGGAGAAACCCAGTTTCCCCAGCTGTTCACGGTATTTCCGGATATTCTTTTCAGTGGTTACAGCCGGGTGGGTGCCGGTTTGTATGGCATATTGCTCTGCGGGCAGGCCAAAAGCATCAAAACCCATGGGATGCAGGACGTTGTAGCCTTTCAGGCGCATGTAACGGGCATAAATATCCGAAGCGAAATAGCCCAGCGGATGACCTACATGCAGGCCGGCCCCGGAAGGATATGGGAACATGTCGAGCACATAATATTTGGGCTTTGACGGGTCTTCCACCGTCCTGAAAGTTTTGTTCTTTTCCCAGTAGGAAAGCCACTTTTTCTCAACCTCTCTGAAATTGTACTCCATATCCGAAAAATTATTTCAAGGTGCGAAAATAGGAAAAGTTCGGCAATTATTATTAAATTTGCATCCGCTTTCGGCGATACTGTAACGGCACAATGGCCGGGAGGTTGCGGAAGCGCAAGGGTCCCGTAGTTCAATTGGATAGAATGTCAGATTCCGGTTCTGAAGGTTGTGGGTTCGAGTCCCGCCGGGATCACAGGGAGACAGCCAAAAATAGGTTGTCTCCTTTTGATTTATAAAGGAATACAGAAATATTGAGAAGCAAGGCGGGACGAGAAGCTTGTCCCGAGCCTGGTCGAGGGGAGTCCCGCCGGGATCACAGGGAGACAGCCAAAAACAGGTTGTCTCCTTTTGATTTTATAGAGGTTGGCCGGGAAAATAAAAAAGGCCTGCGGGAGGCAGGCCTTTTT
>JALVJE010000162.1 GCA_027028505.1 Bacteroidales bacterium | reverse complement strand
GCTATGACGAAGGGGGCCAGCTCACCGAAGCGGTGCGGCGGAAGCCATACTCGGTGGTGCTGCTCGACGAGATCGAGAAAGCCCATCCGGATGTCTTCAACATCCTGTTGCAGGTGCTCGACGACGGGCGTCTGACGGATAACAAAGGACGGGTGGTCAACTTCAGGAACACCATTATCATCATGACCTCCAACATGGGAAGTCAGCTGATACAGGAGAACCTGAAGAACTACAAAGGAGATGATGGCAGTGAGGTGATGGAGCAGACGCGCCGTCAGGTGATGGACCTGCTGCGTAAGACGATACGACCCGAGTTCCTCAACAGGGTGGATGAGATCATCATGTTCACACCGCTGACGCATGATGAGATCAGGGAGATCGTACGGCTGCAGTTCAACCGCATTCGTGAGATGCTGAAGGAGAAAGATATCGACATCGTGCTGGATGATGAAGCACTCGAATGGATCGCCAAAGTGGGCTTCGACCCGGTGTACGGTGCACGGCCCATCAAGCGGGTGATCCAGCGTGAGGTGGTAAATGAGTTGTCGAAAGAACTCATTGCCGGCACCATTGATAAGAACACGGTGATACGCGTAAGCGTCGAGAACGATCACCTGGTATTCAGGAATGAGAAATAATAAGAAAGGGACCGATAATCGGTCCCTTTTTTTGTTGCTGTTCCGGATCAGGAAGCAGAATAACTTTTCAGGCAATCTTCCACAGCGGGCTCGATGTCAAAGACATTGTGCAGTTGCAGCAACTTGAAGAGGTCCATAACGTCGTCGGAGATATCACAGATCTTGAGGAAGCCGTACTTGTTGCTGGCGGTCTTCATCAGTGAGAGCAGCACCCCAAAGCCCGAACTGTCTACATATTTGATGCCTTTCAGGCTCAGAATCAGCTTGGTATTGGGGGCATCATACAGCGCGTTCAGCTGTTTTTTGGCTTCTTCGGTGATCAGTGCATTGAATTTGTTGATGTTCTCTTTGAAATGGACTATGGTGATATCACCATTCTTTTCAATGTCAAAAAGTTCCATGGTCAGGTCGTTTTAAGGGTTGTTCAATGTATGGTCATTTGGAGAAATGTTCATTGAGCTCTTCCACGGCCAGCGCTGTTTCTTCCTTGAAACGGCGGATGAATTCGGGATATTTTTCCGGTGATCTGCTTTCCTTGGCCATCAGCTCGAATTCTTTCAGCATGGCTGCCAGGTCATCCATGCCCATGATGGCCACCGAGGATTTGGCTTTGTGGGCCTGCATGCCCAGGTTGTACCAGTCTTCGTTTTTGTAAAGATCGTCAAAGATCTCATTGAACTCCGGGATCTGATTGACAAAGATCTCCACCATCTCCCCGATGAGGTCCTCATTGTCTCCGGCCATGCTTTTGAGATAATCGAGGTTTACATATTTGAAATTTTCTTCGGCCATAACGGTTCCTATTTATCTTCAAATATGAAAAATTTCTTTCAAATAAAAAACAATACGCTTATCTTTCCGTAAAAAATAAATAATTACTTTCGTCCGGCTGTTTCCAAAGCATAGCATTATGTACAGGGTAAGGATCGTCCTTTTATTATGTTCACTGGCTTTTCTTTCTCCCTCCCTCTATTCTCAGAAACCCGTAAAGATCTCAAAGCGTGAGTTCAGGGTGGCGGAGGATGGTTTTAAATCGGCGTGGCGTCATCTGAAAGAGGGGGATGATCTTTTCAAACAAGGGGAGGGGAGCTATCCCCGTGCGCTGGAGCATTATTTGCAGGTATACCATTACAACCCCTCATCGCCCGCGCTCAATTACCGTATCGGTTTTTGTTATCTGCACACCGATCACAAAGGGGAGGCGCTTTCTTATCTGGAGGCTGCCTATGCCGGCGACAGTGTTCTGACGCAGGATATCCTTTACCTGCTGGGGCGGGCGCATCAGTATCGTTATGAGTTTGATAAGGCCCTGAAATATTACCGGGCCTTTATCCAGGGCCCGGGGTATGTGCCCACGGTGCCGCTGGGGGCTGAGGCCCGGAAACATATCCGGGAGTGTGAGGCCGGGGCAAAGATCCTGCGTGACACCATCCCGGCGAAGATCGTGGACATGGGACCTGCGATCAACTCATCCTGGGATGATTACAAGGCCGTCCTTTCTCCGGACGGAGATCAGTTCTATTTTACCTCCCGCCACTGGAATTCTCCGAAGCAGCTTCCCAACCGCTATGATGGAAAGTATGAAGAAGACGTCTATTTGTCCATGGATGAAGGTAGTGGCTGGTCACCGGCCGTACGGTTGGACAAACCGGTGAATACGAGGTACAATGATGCGGCGCTGGCTATCTCGCCGGATGGGCAAGAGTTTTATGTTTACAATGGAAAGAAAGGGCACGGGGATATCCTGTCCTACAAGAAAAAGAACGGTCAGTGGGCCAAGCGGGTCAAGGTCAAGGCCAGGATCAATTCCCGGTGGCAGGAAAGCTCACTCTGCTTCAGCGCCGACGGCAATACGATCTATTTTGTATCCGGCAATAAAAAGCTTACCCACGGGGGCAAGGATATTTTTGTGATCCATCGCGGTCCGGAGGGGAAATGGAGTGATCCGGAGCCGCTGGATACCACCGTCAACACGGTGTGGGATGAGGAGAGTCCCTGGATCAGCGCCGACGGGAAGACATTATATTTTTCCTCACAGGGGCACAACAGCATGGGCGGTTTTGATGTCTTCCGTGTCACGATGGGAGAGGACGGCCGGTGGTCGCCACCGGTGAACCTGGGGGTGCCGCTTAACACCCCGGATGATGATCTTTTTTATTGTCTTTCCCCGACGGACAGCATGACCGCCTGGATCTCGGGGATCAGGGAAGAGACACATGGTCTGAAAGACATTTATCAGGTGACCTGGCTGCCTCCGCGGGAAAAAGAAGAGATCGCCTCCCGGTCGTTGAAAGCACGGGATACGGTGCCTGTGGTGCAGGAGGACGGGGGGGTGAATACTCTGGCGCTGGCTGTGCCGGTGGCTGTGCCTAAACCCAAAAGAGAGTTGGTGGTCACGGGGACCATCACCGATAAGGTGACCGGGGCGCCCCTGATGGCCTCCATCGACGTCATCGATATGGACAAGAACCAGATCACCGGCAAGACCATCTCCCGTAAAAGCGACGGGGTATATACCCTGCGGCTGAAAGAACGGAAAAATTTCGGGGTGGAGATCAATGCGCCGGGATACATGTTCCTGCTGGATGTGGTGAAAGTGCCTTTCTCCGATACCGTCACGCGGCTGGTCAGGAATTTTACGATGAACAAGATCAAAGTGGGAGAGTCGGTGGTGCTGCAGAACATCTTTTTTGAGACCAACCGCTCTGTCATTACACCGCTGTCTTATCCGGCCCTGGACAGGGTGATCAACTTCATGAAGAAAAATCCCGGCATCAAGGTGGAGATCGACGGTCATACCGACAGTGTGGGATCGGAAGCCTATAATCAGCGGCTCTCACAGGCCCGGGCCCAGGCGGTGGTCGAATATCTGGTAAAACACGGCATCAGCATCGATCGTCTGGTAGCCAAAGGTTTCGGAGAGTCGAAACCCGTTGCGCCCAACACCACGCCCGAAGGCAGGGCCAAGAACAGAAGGGTGGAGTTCAAGATCCTGGAGATGTGATCCTGCAAAATGCCTGAAAATTTGTTACATTTGTACGGCCTTCCCGGTGGAGGTCGTATTTTTTTTTCTTTAAACAGCAAGGATCATGAAAACAACTCCTTTAACCAATATCCATGAACAACTCGGGGCCAAAATGGTCCCTTTTGCCGGTTTCCTGATGCCGGTGGAATACAGCGGGATCCAGGATGAGCATATTACGGTACGCACCAAACTGGGTGTTTTTGATGTCTCCCACATGGGTGAGGTATGGGTGAAAGGCCCCAAAGCCCTGGATTTCCTGCAGTGGGTCACTTCCAATGATGTGTCGGCGCTCTATGACGGCAAGGTCCAGTACTCCTGTTTCCCCAATGGCCGGGGAGGCATCGTGGATGATCTGCTGGTCTACCGTTTCGGGCCGGAGGAATATCTGCTGGTGGTGAATGCCTCAAACATTGAAAAGGACTATAATTGGCTGGTGGAACTGGGCAAAGAGATGGGTCTGGAGGCAGGCAAAGAGATCGTCAATATGTCCGACGACTATGCCCAGCTGGCCGTGCAGGGTCCGCTGGCCCTGGAGGCTATGCAGAAACTGACACCAGAGCCGGTGACGGATATGGAATTTTATACCTTTAAACAGATCGATGTTGCCGGTATACCGGGCGCGATCTTCTCCACTACCGGCTATACGGGAGCAGGAGGGTGTGAGATCTATGTGCCGGCCGGTGAAGCGGAAAAACTGTGGCAGGCCGTGATGGAGGCGGGGGAGCCTTTCTGCATCAAGCCCGCAGGACTGGGTGCCCGGGATACCCTGCGCCTGGAAATGGGTTACTGCCTGTATGGCAATGACATCACCGATGAGACCTCACCGATAGAAGCCGGGCTGGGATGGATCACCAAATTCGTGGAAGGGAAAAATTTCATCGACAGGGAACTGCTGTGGAAACAGAAACAGGAAGGCGTGGAACGCCGTCTCAAAGGCTTTGTGATGGAGGAGAGAGGCATACCCCGTCAGCATTACACCGTTTATAATGAAGCGGGGGAGGAGATAGGAGAGGTCACCTCCGGCACCATGTCCCCCATGTTGAAGAAGGGTATCGGTATGGCTTATCTCAAGAAAGGCTACTGGAAGGAGGGTACACCCGTCCTCATCGGTATCAGGAACAAAAAACTGAAGGCCACCGTCGTGCGGCCTCCTTTCTATAAACCGGAAAACTGATCAATGTCTATGGAGAGACCGACAAACAGCATAGAGGTCTGTTTTTCACCTTTGTTGTTTCACCTGTATGATCATAGTAACTCCATTGTCGTGGTGGTGGACATCCTGCGGGCTACCTCCTCCATCATCACGGCTTTTCAGCATGGTGTAAAGCGGCTGATCCCGGTGAGGACCCTGGAAGAAGCGAAGAGTTACAAGGACAAAGGCTACCTTATTGCCGCCGAACGGGACGGGCGTGTGCTGGACTTTGCCGATTTCGGCAATTCACCCGACAATTTTATGAGCGAAGACATCCGGGATGCCACGATAGTTTACAGCACCACCAACGGCACCCAGGCCATTCAGATGGCCGGCCGTGCCCACCAGGTGCTGGTGGGCGGTTTCCTGAATATCTCGGCCCTGGCGGATTACCTGACCGCACAGCAACAGGACGTGCTGATCCTTTGTGCTGCCTGGAAGAACAAGTTCTCCCTCGAGGATTCGGTGTTCGCGGGTGCCCTCACCGACAAGCTGCTGGAGAGCGGTTTATTCCATACCATTTGCGACTCGGCACATGCGGCCCGTGATCTGTGGCTGCTGGCCGAAAGTGATCTGGTGAGCTATATAGACAAGGCGGCCAACCGGACGCGTCTGAAAAAGCTGGGCCTCGACCAGGCCATCGCCTACTGCCATACACAGGACGTTACGGACGTGATCCCTATCCTGAAAGAGGGTGTGCTGGAGCGGTTGAAAAGATCGTGAAAATTTTATCAAATTAGGACGATTTTGTATGGTTTATTTCTCTTTTTAATGCAATTTTGTAGTACTAAAAAACAACCCAACAAAACAGGATAAAATGAAAAAACACAATTTTTACGCAGGGCCGGCCATACTGCCGGAGTATACTGTGGATCAGGTGATCCGGGCTTGTCGTGATTTCGACGGCATGGGGCTGGGGATCATGGAGATCTCGCACCGCAGCAAAGAGTTCACGGCCGTCATGGAGCAGGCACAGCAGCTCTTCAAGGAGTTGCTGGATATCCCTGAGGGGTATCATGTTCTTTTCCTGGGGGGAGGGGCCAGCACGCAGTTTACGGTGGTCCCGATGAACCTGATGCAGAAAAAGTCGGCGTATCTCAATACGGGCGCCTGGGCCACCAAGGCCATCAAAGAGGCGAAGCTGTACGGCGAGGTGGATGTGGTCGCCTCTTCGGAAGACAGTAATTTCAATTACATTCCGAAGGATTATGTGATCCCTGCGGATGCCGACTATTTCCACATCACGACCAATAACACCATTTACGGTACGGAGATCAAAGAAGATATGGATTCACCGGTGCCGCTGGTGGCTGATATGTCTTCAGACATCCTGAGCCGTCCGCTGGATGTGTCGAAATATGCTCTGATCTATGGTGGGGCCCAGAAAAACCTGGCGCCGGCAGGGGTTGCTTTTGTGATCATCCGGGAAGATGTGCTGGGGAAAACGGACCGCAAGATCCCTACTATTTTCAATTACCGCACCCACATTGACAAGGGATCGATGTTCAACACGCCTCCCGTCCTGCCGGTATATGCTGCCCTGCAAACGCTGATCTGGATCAGGGACAACGGCGGCGTGGAAGCCATGCAGAAAAGGAACCGGGAGAAATCGTCGATGCTCTATGAAGAGATCGAACGGAACAAGCTCTTTAAGCCTACCGTTACCGTTGAGGAAGACCGCTCGGTGATGAATGTATGCTGGGTGATGAATGAGGAGTTTGCGGATCATGAGAAACCTTTCCTGGAGTTCGCCACGGAACGGGGCATGATCGGTATCAAGGGACACCGCTCGGTGGGTGGCTTCCGGGCCTCTCTGTACAATGCGCTGGCCCCGGAGAGCGTGAAAGCACTTATCGCCGTCATGCAGGAGTATGAGAAAAGTGTTTAAGTCCTGACAACAACGTAAAAACCTGGAACAATGAAAATACTGATCGCAACAGAAAAACCTTTTGCTCCTGCTGCCGTAGCGCAGATCAGGGAGATCTTCGGGGAGGCGGGTTATGAGGTGGCCGTGCTGGAGAAGTACGGTGCCAAAGAAGACCTGCTGGCAGCCGTAAAGGATGTGCAGGGCCTCATCGTCCGCAGTGACAAGATAGATGCTGCCGTGCTGGCAGCAGCTCCCGGGCTGAAGATCGTCGTCCGGGCCGGAGCAGGGTATGACAACATCGACCTGGCAGCAGCTACTGAGCACGGCGTAGTGGTGATGAACACTCCCGGGCAGAACTCCAACGCCGTGGCCGAGCTGGCTCTGGGCATGATGGTCTATATGGCCCGTAACCTCTTCAACGGCAAGCCGGGGACCGAGCTGAAAGGGAAAACACTCGGCATTCAGGCCTACGGTCACGTGGGCCGCGAGGTGGCTCGTATCGCCCGTGGCTTTGCCATGGAGACGCTGGCCTTCGATCCTTTTGTCAGCAAGACCGACATCATCAACGATGGTACGAAACCTGTGGACAGCGTGGAAGAACTGTATGAGAAATCGCAGTACGTCTCCCTCCATATCCCGGCCAACGAGCAGACTAAAGGATCGGTGAACTTTGATCTGCTGAGCAGGATGCCGCAGGGAGCGACACTGGTGAACACGGCCCGCAAAGAGGTGGTGGACGAAGCGTCGCTGCTTAAGATGTTCCGCGAAAGAGAGGATTTCCGGTACGTGTCGGACATCGCGCCCGACTGTGCGGAAGAGATCGCGAAAGAATTCCCCGGAAGGTATTTCTTTACACCCAAGAAAATGGGGGCCCAGACGGCCGAGGCCAACATCAATGCCGGCGTCGCCGCCGCCCGCCAGATCGTAAAATTCTTCGAGAAAGGAGATACCACTTTCCAGGTGAACAAGTAAGAAGAAGCTCCCCGCCCGCCCGCCTGAACGAATCATTCGGGCAGGGACGACCGTCCGGTCGGACGGGGCAGTTTGATGCTTGATGTTCGAAGCTCAAAGCTTGAAACTGTGAACTGTGAACTGTGAACTATGAACTATTAACTTTCCATCATGGCAGTACTCAAACCATTCAAAGGCATCCGGCCGCCGGCAGAGCTGGCGCCGAAAGTGGCGTCACGGCCCTATGACGTGCTCAACTCCGAAGAAGCCCGCAAGGAGGCGGAGGGTAACCCCTATTCGCTGTACCATATTATCAAGGCTGAGATCGATCTGGATCCCGGTGTGGATGTGCACAGTGAAGCGGTGTATGAGAAAGCACGGGAGAACTACAGGAAATTCCTGGAGAACGGCTGGCTCCGCCAGGATGACAAAGACCATCTCTATGTGTATGCCCAGACCTGGCGCGGCCGGACGCAGTACGGCCTGGTGGGGTGTGCTTCGGTGGATGATTACCTCAACGGGGTGATCAAGAAACACGAGCTGACCCGTCCCGACAAGGAGGAGGACCGGATGAAACATGTGCTGGTGAACAATGCCAACATCGAGCCGGTGTTCTTTACTTACCGGGCCGTGCCTGAGATCGATGAGATCATCGCCGGTATCGTGGAAAAGAATGTTCCCGAATATGATTTTACGGCCGATGACGGGGTGCGTCACCAGTTCTGGGTCATCGGCGATGATGAGACCGTATCGCGTCTGACCCATCTTTTTGATGCGATCCCTTACACTTATGTGGCCGACGGCCATCACCGCACGGCTGCTGCCGCCCGCGTGGGTGTGGAGAAACGTAAGAACAATACGGATCATACCGGAGATGAGGAGTACAATTTCTTCCTGGCGGTACATTTTCCCCATGATCAGTTAACGATCATCGATTACAACCGGGTGGTGAAGGATCTCAACGGCATGAGTGCCACGGAATTTACAGAGAAGCTGAAAGCTTCCTTTGAGGTGGAGAAGAAAGGCAAAGAGGTCTGGAAACCGGCGCGACCCCATGAGTTTGCCATGTACCTGGAGGGTGAATGGTATGCTCTGACGGCCCGTCCCGGCACCTATGATGATGACGATCCTATCGGCAGCCTGGATGTGACCATCCTCTCTGAGCAGGTGCTGGCTCCTCTGCTGGACATCAAAGACCTGCGCCGTTCTGACAGGATCGATTTTGTGGGAGGTATCCGTGGTCTGGAAGAACTGGCCCGCCGGGTGGACTCGGGGGAGATGAAGGTGGCTTTCGCCCTCTACCCGGTATCGCTTGAGCAACTGATGCGCATCGCCGACACCGGTAATATCATGCCCCCCAAGACTACTTGGTTCGAGCCCAAGCTGCGGTCCGGACTGATCATCCACAGTCTCGATTGATATGATCGCAGAAAATCTTCAGCGGATCCGTGCAGAGCTGCCCGAAGGGGTGTTGCTGGTGGCGGTAAGCAAGACCAAACCGGTCGAAGATATCCTCGAAGCTTACCATGCCGGGCAGCGTGATTTCGGTGAGAACAAGGTGCAGGAGATGGTGGCGAAGAAAGATCAGCTGCCCGCCGATATCCGGTGGCACATGATCGGCCATCTGCAGACCAACAAAGTGAAATACATCGTCTCGTTCGTTCATCTTATCCATAGCGTGGACAGTCTGAAGTTGTTGAAAACGGTGGATAAGGAGGCCCGCAAGGTCAACAAGGTGCAGGATGTTCTCCTGGAGATACATATCGCAAAAGAACCCTCTAAGTTCGGATTTGTATTTGAAGACCTGCTGGCGCTATT
>JALVJE010000161.1 GCA_027028505.1 Bacteroidales bacterium | reverse complement strand
CCAGGGGGTGGTGCACGGTTACCTGGGGCTGATCTTCGATCAGGCTTTCATCACCGACTGGAACACCGACCTGGGGCACCAGACCTTCAGTCCATATCCCGACGTGTCGACAGCCGCCATGGCTTTCCTGAACAAGGCCCTCGACACCCTCAATGCCTGCCATGACTTTGTTCTTCCCGACGGTTTTATCCGGGGATATAACCTCACGCGGGCACAGCTCATACAACTGGTCAACAGCTATGCGGCACGCATCCTGGCCTACACCCCCCGCACCGCTGCACAGACGGCTGCCGTCGACTGGGAAAAAGTGTTGGCCTATGCACAGCAGGGCATCGACTGGACGCTGGAACCCTCCACCGATGACAAGACCTGGACGGATATCATGAAAGGCTATGGCTCTTACCCGGGTTTTGTGCGTATAGACCACCGCATCATCAACCTCATGGACCACGACTACCCCTCCCGCTGGCCCAATGACAATATCCACTGGAACACGCCCGACGGCAAGGACCCCGGCCCGGCCGTGTCGGACGACAAGCGGCTGGAATCCGACTTTGATTATGAAGAAAACAACAATTTCCGCCCTGAACGGGGATATTACTTTTTCTCGCATTACCGGTATAAAAGATATGACGACTGGCTGCAGTTGTGGGTGGGACCTTCCCCCACTTTCCGCAAATGGGAGAACGATCTGCTGATCGCCGAGGCCCTGGTGCGTGCCCGTCACGATATCGCCGGCGCCACGGCCATCCTCAACGACCCTGAAGGCGCCCGGAAAGCCCGCGGCGGACTGCCCGACGTGGCCCCTGCCACAGAAAAGGAGGTCCTGCGCATGATCTTCGACGAACGGGGCATAGAACTGGTCCTCACCCAGGGAGGCACCTCCTACTTTGACATGCGACGTACCGACAGGCTGCAGGCCGGTACCATCCTGCACTATCCCGTTCCCGCTGCCGAACTGGAGATCATCGGCTATCCGAATTATACCACCGACGGCCCGGACGACCTCTCCAAAGGCTGCTGGAAAGGATACGACGGTCTGGTATCACCCGTGGGCGCCGACTGTGACCACTGACCCCATCCGCGGCAGAAAGAAAGATCCACCGCCGAAAAGTACGCCGAAAAACCTTTTTTCCTACATTTGCCTTGCGAAAGCCCCTCCTCCCGGGGAGAGGTCTTTTGTCAGGTTCCATCTATAAAACCGGAGAGCTATGCCCATCACGAAAGACATCGAAATAGAGGATCTGATAGAACAGGTGCCGGCGGCCGTCAACTACCTGAGCAAAAAAGGCATCCGCTGCATCATGTGTGGCGAACCCATCTGGGGCACCCTCGAGGAGGCGGCCAAAGAGAAAGGATTCTCCGACGAGGAGATCGAGGGGTTCGTCCGGGAGATCAACGAACTGGAACAGCACAGCGATCTGCCGCACAAAGGAGAGTTCACAAAGGATATCGGAACGCTGGATGCCAACCCCGGCGACTGACCCTAAAACAAGGAACACTATGATCTACCTCACCCGCCGCGAACGATTCAATGCCGCCCACCGCATGTACCGGGAGGAGTGGAGCGATGAAAAGAACTTTGAGGTGTTCGGCAAATGCTCCAACCCCAACTGGCACGGTCATAACTACGAGCTTTTCGTGACCGTCTGCGGCGAACCGGACCCGCAGACAGGCCTGCTGATCAACCTGAAAGAGCTCAGCCGCATCGTCCGTGAACGGGTCATCAACCGGCTGGACCACAAGAACATCAACCTGGAAGTGCCTTTCATGCAGGGGAAGATCGCCTCCACGGAGAACCTGGCCATTGCCATCTGGGAAGAGCTGGAAGCTCCCCTGCAGAAACGGGGGATCCGGCTTTACTCCCTGAAGATCGCCGAGTCGGAGAATAACATCATCGAATACAAAAAAGAGTAAGATCATGGATATCATCAACAACGGGGATGTGATCGACCCCGGGCGGGGCTATACCCGTATCGACCACTGGAATGACGAACAGACAGCTGCCCTGGCTGAAAAATACAAAGAGATCCTGCATCTTATCGGCGAGGATCCGGGCCGCGAGGGCCTGGAGGAGACCCCGTTGCGGGTAGCCAAGGCCATACAATTCCTCACCCAGGGATACAACACCGATCCCGCCGGCATCCTGAAGTCGGCCCTCTTCGAAGAGGACTACAAGGAGATGGTGATCGTCAAGGACATTGAGGTGTATTCGATGTGTGAACATCACATGATCCCTTTCTTCGGCAAGGCACATGTAGCCTATATCCCCGACCGGTACATCACAGGACTGAGCAAGATCGCCCGCGTGGTGGAGGCTTTTGCCCGCCGTCTGCAGGTGCAGGAGCGGCTCACCCTGCAGATACGCGACTGTATCCAGGAGACACTGCAGCCGCTGGGGGTGGCCGTGGTCATCGAGGCCCAGCACCTCTGCATGATGATGCGCGGCATCCAGAAACAGAACTCCGTCACCACCACCTCGGCCTTTACCGGAGAGTTCATGAAACGCCAGGCCACCCGCGACGAGTTCGTCCACCTCATCGGAGCCAAACTGCACTGACCCCTACCGGAGAAGAACGGTTCGGTAATCTTTCTTATTTTTGCAGGATCAAACCATAAACCACACGATCATGACAGCATACGTATTCCCCGGACAGGGGGCACAATATCCCGGTATGGGAAAAGATCTCTACGAAGAATATCCCGAAGCCCGTGCTCTTTTTGACGAGGCCGACACCATCCTGGGCTATTCACTCACACAGGTGATGTTCGAAGGGAGTGAGGAGGAGCTGAAGGAGACCCGAGTGACCCAGCCGGCCATTTTCGTACATTCACTGGCGATGGTTCGTTTGCTGGGCGAGTCCTTCCGGCCGGATGCTGTGGCAGGCCATTCGCTGGGTGAGTTCACGGCGCTGGTAGCCAACGGAACGCTCTCCTTCGGGGACGGCCTGCAACTGGTGTACCAACGGGCTATGGCCATGCAGAAAGCCTGTGAACTGGTGCCCTCCACCATGGCCGCCATCATCGGTCTTGACGACAAAGTGATCGAAGAGGTGTGTGACGCCATCGATGATATCGTGGTGCCCGCCAACTATAACTGCCCCGGCCAGGTGGTGATCTCCGGTACGGAGACCGGCGTCTTCAGGGCCATGGAGGAGCTGAAAAAACGGGGTGCCAAAAGAGCAGTACAGCTGCAGGTGGGAGGAGCTTTTCACTCGCCCCTGATGGAGCCTGCCCGCGAGGAGCTGGCCGGCGCCATTGAAAAAACCCCCTTTGCCGAACCCCTCTGCCCCGTATACCAGAATGCGACGGCCCTACCGGTCACCGACCCTGCAGAGATAAGGAAAAACCTGGTGGCCCAGCTCACCACCCCCGTACGCTGGACCCAGTCGGTGCAACGCATGATCGCCGACGGCGTGGACCGTTTCATCGAAGCCGGCCCCGGCAAGGTGCTGCAGGGACTTATCCGCAAGATAGACCGGAGTGTACAGGTTGAAAGTTTAAAGGATAAAGGATAAAGTAAAAAGGGGTGCTGGGTGCTGCCCGCCAGGCAGGCGTTCGGACGGGGGTGCTGGGGAAAAGCTCAGAGCTCAGAGCACAGGGCACAGGAATAGCCCAAATGTCTGAGGAATGATGAAAAGATGATGAGATAATGCGGTAATGCGATAATCCGAATAACAACTCCAACCTCCAGGCACTCCACACTCCACACTTCCTAGATAGGTATTTAAATACCTATTTAAAAACCTATTTTAATACCTATTTAAATAGGTATTTCCCAACAATAGAAACTAGCACCCCTTCGAGCATCGCGCTTCAAGCATCAAGCTTCCTTCTGCCCTTCTTCGTCCTCCGTAACCGGTCCCTGAGTAGCCGCCAGGCGTATCGAAGGGTCACTCTTCGACCTTCAACCTACCTATTTCTTCAACCCCTCCGGGGTTGTAATATAGTGGACGTCCAACCGTGATCCGCAGGCATAAATGCGGCTACCTGACTTCGACCCCTCCGTGGTGGGCGCTTTCGCCCTTACAGGGCTATGGAATTATATTTCTCTCACGATGATCGGGCTGTGCCCGATCCTGGTTGCTTACGCCCTTTCCTTGCTTCGCCGTAGCGGCTACGCATAGGCGCAGCGGGGCTTTTTGCTCTTTGCTCATCTCTTATCCGCCGATCCCGATAGCTACCGGGATTAGCGAAGGCGGAGCTCATCGCTGACTTTTCCCACTCTTCCCACTCTTCCGACTTTTTGACTGTTCGACCTTAGACCTTTCGACCTATTCATCCTTCGTTATTCGATGTTCGTCATTTATCGTGACCATCCTGCGAACCTGGAACATGAAACCTGGAACCTGGAACCTGGAACTCCCTTCTGCCATTTGCCTTTATACTTTTGCCTTTATTTATGTGTCTTCCGGCTTCATCACCACTCCTTCCCGTTTTCGGCCGTCGATGCGGATGAGGAGGGGGTTGTCGAAACGCACATGGCGGATGAAACGGTCTTCATACAGGGCGGGCTGCTGGTCGAGGAAAGCAGTGTCGTAATGGTCTTTCTCTCCGCCTGTGTTGACGGTGAAATATCCCACCCGGAAGGAGGTAAGGTTCTGGAAGAAGTGTGTCCCCTGGCTGGGGTCGATACGGTAATCCTCCTGCGAAGCCTCCACGATCAGGCGGGCCTGGGAGATCTGCGGCCATTTCACGGGGATCCCCAGCCACGGGTCGGAGGAGCCCCACCGTCCCGGACCGATAAGGATGTAGCCTCTCTCCTCTTCCTTCAGCAGAGCATTGCGCTGCTCGATATCCGCAGCGATCTCCCGGGTAAAAGCGGCATCAAAGCTCTCCGGCCTGACATAGATCACGTCCCGCACATCGCTGACCACACCGTTGCCCAGCGCCGAAGCGGATATGAGCAGGGCCTTACCGGGATCTACCTTCCCTATGTCCACATGCACTGCCTGGTCGGTGTCCACAATGGGACGGATCTGCAGGAAATAGAAGATCATCGGCTGCTCCGGCGGGGTCTCCAGGTCGGCTGCGAACTCGATCTCTATGGGATTGCCCATCTCCTGCTGCCCCACGGTCAGGATCTCCTTCAGGATACCTGCCAGCGGAAAGCGGTCATACTGCAGGATGTTGGCAAAGGTGATGATGCGTTTGCCTTCCTCCAGGATGCCGTCGCGGATCATGTGGTTCTGATGATCATAGGTGGAGGCCACCCACCGCAGGGCCTCATCTTCGGGAGCTTTGCGGATGGGAAGCTTCAGCAGGTTGACCCCGTCGTTGACGGAGGGGACAAAATGGGCCATGTCCATGTCGAGGGCATAAAAACGGCTCTGTGTTTCTTTCAGGGCGTTCTCGATCGAGGAAAGCTGCAGGATCTTCTTCGGATAGCCGGGAGAGAAACGCAGCGATCGCTCCCCGTCGACGATGAGCTTGCCCAGGCCAAAAGCCACGTTGGCGATGCCGTCGGCCGGCTCCTCCGGCGGGATGGGGTAGAAATTGATCGAACGCGCCACCCCCGACAGCGTAGGATAGAAAAGGTTGCCATGAGGCCTGCCACACACCTCCTGCAGGACAATACCCATCTTTTCCTCGTCAATGACATTGGAGGTGGCACTCATGTAAGCTTTGCTGTTACGGAAATAGACCGAGGCATATACCTGTTTGATGGCCAGGGCTATCGCATCCAGCATCGTTTCACGGTCTTCGTTGAAAGGGACCATATAGGTCGAGTAGATCCCGGCAAAAGGCTGATAGTAGGAATCCTCCAGCTTGCTGGAGGAGCGAACGGCCACAGGATTGCGGGTAATGGCCAGGAAAGCACGCAGGTCCTCCCGGAAGCTCTCCGGCAGACGGGCCGCCACAAAATGGCTCAGGATCCCTTCATCCTCCATATCGGAGAGGCCCACAGGATAAAGATCATTGCGCTCCATGAACTCATCGAAGATCTCCGTGGTCACCACCACCGTGCGCGGGATGGTGATCTGCACCCCCTCAAAGCGGTTGTGGAGCTTGTTCTGCTTAATCATGCTGTTGAGGAAAGCCAGTCCCCGCGCCTTGCCTCCTATGGAGCCGTCGCCAATACGGGAAAAGATCACATACTCATCGTAGGTCTCGGCGTTGAATTTGGCAATGACCCCGCGGCCCCGGCCGATGCGGTAGCTGGAGATCGCCACATACACGAACTTGCGCAGATCGTCGAGCGTCTCAAAATCCTCCCGTTTGAGATACTTGAACATCTGGGCCAGCGAAAAAAGAGCCCGGGCATTCAGCCATTTGGAGAAATGATCACGCCGTGTATGGTAGTCGAGCGTCTTGTCAGGGATCGTCATCATTTTCCGCTGGAACTCCCGCAGGTTGGAAGCACGGTCTACCTCCTCCAGGGTATCGGGGTCGCGGAAAATAAAAGGGCCGAAACCGAAATTTTTAACGATGTACTCTTTCAGCTCTTTGGAAAGGTTCTTGGAATATTTATGGATAAATCCGGCATCAAGTTTTCCGGCTTTCTCCTTCACCGCAAGATCGGACGACTGGAGGAGAAAAGGCATGTGAGCATCAAAGGAGCGCACATAGTCCAGCAGTTTGAAGCCGGCCTCAGGATCCTTTACTCCCTTATTTTTGAACGAAAGGTCCGAGATCACCCCGAGGGTATTGTACCGGTATTTGTCAAAGAGGTCCATGGCCTCCTCCAGGTCGGTAGCCAGCAGGATCTTCGGCCGTCCCCGCATACGCAGCATCTTCTGGTGCTCATTGAGCCCTTCCATCTGGTACTCTTTCGACTGGCGCAGGATGATACGGTACAGGTTCGGCAGATAAGAAGAGATAAAACGTATCGAGTCCTCCACGAACAGGATATTCTGAACACCCACCCTGAGGATATCGTTCGGTGCGTTCATCTTATCCTCTATCAGCTTGATGATCGCCAGGAGGATATCCGCATTTCCCAGCCAGCTGAAGACATAATCGATGGCCGAGAGGTCTTCTTCTTCGATCTTCCTGCTCACTTCACGCGAGAAGTAGGTCAGCACCACTATGGGGATATCGGGCTGGATGACCCGCATCTCTTTGGCCAGGGTAAAGGTATCCTTGTCGCCGATGCGGAGGGCCGAGATCACCAGATCGATCTGGTCCTCCTCCAGGATGCGGAATGCTTTCTCCGGCGTATCTGCCTGGATGACCATGGGAGGATACCGCAGGTTGAGCGAGACGTACTCGTTGAAGATCTGCTCCTCGACACGTCCGTCCTCCTCCAGGATAAAAGCATCATAGTTACTGCAGACCAGCAACACCTTATGGATGCGGTTCTGCATCAGCTTGTCGAAGGAGGTATCCGTAAAATCGTAAGCGATATTATACGGTATGTTGCGTATCCGGTTGACCTGCAGTTTGCTTTTCATGGATAATGATCTTTCTCAGACAAGAATGGCAGCTGCCCTTTTTTTCCCGTCCATATATATCTTCAGGGGTTTTTCAAAACGCACATGTTTGCAGAAGACGCCTTCCTCCACCACCTGTTGTTTTTTCAGCACATCCCAGCGGATCAGGTCCTCATCGTTGTAATACTGCACAGAGAAATATCCGATATTCATAGAGGTGACATTGTGAAAGAAATGAGATCCCAGGGAAGCATCCAGGGGGAAATCCTCCAGGCTGGTCTCTACGATCGCCTTGGCATGGGAGATCTGCGGCCAGTTCACAGGGATGCCGATGAAACGGTCGCGTGTACCCCAGCGGCCCGGCCCGATGAGCAGATAATAACGGTGCTCCCGGACGAACCCTTCATTCATGGCAGCCACCTCGGCGGCGATCTCACGCGTGCGGGTATTGTCGAACCGGTCGGGATCCACAAACACGACGTCGGTGACGGTATCTATCTTGCCGTTGCCCATGCTGCGGGAGCTGTACAGGAGCAGATGCTCCTTATCCAGCTTATCCAGATCGATCCGGATATCCAGATCGGCACTTACCAGCGGCTTGATCTGCAGGATATAGAAAGTGGCTTTCCCCTCCTCATCTTTTTCCAGGTCCACCGCATACTCTATCTCCACCAGCGAACCCATAGCTTCCCGGAACACATCCAGCATCACATCGATGGTATGGGCCATGGGGATGTAGTCGTATTTCAGGATATTGGCGAAATTGACCACGCGGGGACCTGCCACATCGAGCCCCGGCTCGAGACGGTCATTATCGGCATCATAGACCGATGCACAGTGTTTCAGGGTGCCATGCCGCTCGGCATCGGCCAGGGAGAGACGTACCAGCCCCACCTCCTCCCCCTCCAGGAGGTTAAAATCCTTCTTCCGCAGATCGACCGCGAAAAACTCGGTCTGGGAGTTCTTGAAAAGGTATCGGGTGGTATAGACCTCATTGCGCGGATAGCGGGGTGAGAAGCGATAGGCTTTCTCTCCTTCCATCACATACTGTCCCAGGCCGAGGGCAGCGATGGCAAAACCCTCTTCCGGCTCCATGTGGCCGATGGGATAGTAATTGTACGACTGGGCCGTCCCGCTGATATGGGGATAGAAGAAGTCTTCATGACGTGAGCCCACCACCTCCTGGATAACCACCGCCATCTTCTCCTCGTCGATCTTATAGTCGATCGCCTCAAAGTACAGCTTGGCATGGGGAGAATAGATGGAAGCAAAGACCAGCTTGATGGCCTCCTCGGTCTGACGCAAACGCACTTCCAGGTCGGGATGGGAATTGGGCAGGATATAGGTGCGGAAGATGCCTGAGAAAGGCTGGGTGAGGGAATCCTCGAGCAGGCTGGACGACCGTATGGCGATGGGATTCTTTATCTTCTCCATATAGACCCGCAGCCGTGCTTCCAGCTCATCGGTGATGGTCGCCTCCACAAAGCGTTTCTGCAGCTGCTCGTAGTTGTCTTCCTTGACGGCATACTCCCGCAGGTTGTTGCTGTCCATGAAGATGTCGAACTCATCCGTGCCCACAATGGCAGTGAGCGGAGTACGGATATTGATATCGGGCACCAGTCCGGAGAGCCCGAAACGGTAGATCAGGGTATTGATGAAGGTGAGGCCCCGGCCTTTGCCTCCCAGCGATCCGGAAGCCATGCTCACGATGTTCTTTTCATCCGTCACGGCCTGCCTTGTGAAAGGCACCAGCTTGCCCCGGTCCTGTTCGCTGCGGCGCTCGCGGACCACCTGCACCAGGAACTCCCGCAGCTCCCGGATGCTATTAAAGTCGGACACCTTCAGGGGGTTGATGATCCTGGCGATACGTGTCTCCCCCCGTGCCATGAGCCAGAGGGAAAAGTGGTTCTTCATGGCATGATAGGCCAGTGAGTCCTCGGGGATCGTTTTGAGATAATCCTCAAACTCATCCATCGAACGGGCCACAGCGATCTCATTGCCGTCCTTGTCGCGGTAAACAAAATGACCGAATCCCAGATAGTAATTGATAAAATGCCGGAGATCCTGGAAAAGGGTCTCGGAGTTTTTGTCGATAAAATTGGCATTCAGCTCCTCCGCCAGTTTTTTATTGATCTGTTCGTAAGACTGTAGGATCAGGGGCAGCGAGGGTATGTGTTTCCTGATGTATTTCAGGAGCTCGTAGCCTGCCCGGCTGTACATCCTGCCGTTGCGCGGAAAACGGGCGTCGGAGATCACCCCCAGCAGGTAGTTGTGGTAACGGTCGACCATCTCCACCGCCTCCTCATACGTAGTGGCCAGCAACACTTTAGGCCGTGCCCGGAGTTTCATCACTTTGTACCGGTCGTCCATGCCCACATCCTCTATCAGACTGCGGGTCTGTTCCAGGATGGTGGTATAGAGCACCGGCAGATAACGGGAGAAGTATTTGGTGTTGTCCTCCACCAGGAGGATGATCCGCGTATAAGCAATACGTGTATCGTTGGGGGCATTCACGCGGTCTTCCAGCAGCTTGACCATGGCAAAGAAAACCTTCGAGTCGCCGTTCCACACAAAAAAATGATCGTAAGGCTCCAGTTTACGCAGCTCATGACGTACCAGCGGGATATCGTTGTTGTTGTTCAGCAACAGGTATACCGGGAGGTACGACCACTTTTTTTTGATCTTGCGGTAGAGCCGGATGGGTTTTTTCTTATCCGCTCCCAGCATGATGATCACCAGGTCGAAGTGTTTTTTCTCCAGTCTTTCCAGGGCTGCTTCTCCGGAGGTAGCTGCCGTGATGCGCGGGATGGAGGTGAGGTTGAGCTGGTGGTATTCTCCCAGGATGTGGTCGGAGAACTGACCTTCCCCCTCGATGCTGAAAGCATCATACAGGCTGGCCACCAGCAGGATCTCCCGCACCTTGAAAGGCATCAGGTCGTGAAAGATATCCCTGTCGGCATTGTGTTTGTCCAGAAAGAGCTGGAGCAGCCTGCGGCTGGTGAGCCCTTTGACCCCGCGAGCCGGCTCCTGCACATCTTCCCTGCTCTGCAGGAAAACCAACTGACTCTTTCTGCGGTCCAGCCAGGCAGAGATCATCTGAGCGATCTCCCGGATGAGGATCATATCCTCATGAGCCACCACTTCCGGGTCCTCCCCCTCGGGCAGGTAACCCCGGACATAGTAAAGCGTGATACTCCCTTCGGTGCCGTCGAGGGTCTGGAAATCGGCAGTGATAAACGCCGCGGTCAGCTTAAAACCGGAAGACTCATACTTCCTGCCGTCGTATGTGATCCGCACACTCACCCCCTCGGAAAAAACCGAGTGTTTCCTGATCAGGAAGATCAACTGGCTGAACGTATCCTCCAGCGATCTGTCCTGGCGGAGGATAGCAGAGGCCTCGTTCAGATAAGCCAGCTCATCAAGTTGCAGGGTCTTTTCAGCCAGGGTTTTCCGGATCTTTTTCCCTTCCTCTTTCTGGTCCATAACTTTTTCTCTTCAGATCAAGTAAAGATAACGCTTCGGTTCATAATATAAAAAAAAAGGCATTCTCCCGAATGCCTTTTCCCTGCGTCATGTGTATTTTCTTATTTCACCACCCAGGTGTTCCCGCTGTGCAACAGATCGGTCATGTTCTTGATGGGTGACTGCTCTTTGATCTTCTCGATCTGGACGTGGACAGCCGTATCATAGGTAGGAGCTGCCACATTGCGTATCACGCCCAGGGCCACGGGGTGGCTGGGCCATTTCATATTGACCAGCATCATGTGCAGGCCGGGGTTGTTCACCTTGCTGTCGTGCACCAGGATATCCTTTTCGGTGATCCCGTTCTCACCGATCTTCACCACTTTCAACTGCATCCCGTCAAGCACCAGTCCTTTGTCCCGGTTCTTCCCGAAGATCATGGGTTCGCCGTCGCGCAGGACGATCTGCCGGTCTTCCTTGTGCTCGCGGTTGGTGATATCCGCATAAGCACCATTGTTATAGATCACACAATTCTGGAGGATCTCCACGACCGAGGTACCCTCATGTTTGGCCGCCTCCGTAAAAACCTCCACACTCAGTTTGATGTCGCCGTCGATGGTACGGGCGAAAAACTTGCCTTTAGCGCCGATGACCAGCTCACCGGGGTTGAAAGGAGGCTCCACGGTCCCGTAGGGAGAGGTCTTGGTCACCTGGCCTTTGACCGAGGTGGGAGAATACTGGCCTTTGGTAAGGCCATAGATCCGGTTGTTGAACAACAGGAGGTTGATATCCACATTCCTTCTGACCGCATGGATCAGATGGTTGCCGCCGATGGCCAGGGCATCGCCGTCACCGGTGATGGTCCATACCGACAGGTCGGGATTGGCCGTCTTCACCCCTGTAGAGATCGCGGCGGCACGGCCATGGATACCATGGAAACCATAAGTGGCCATATAATACGGAAAACGGGAGGAACACCCGATACCGGAGATGACCGCATATTTTTCCCTGCGGATACCCAGTTGAGCCATGGTACGCTGGACACTGCTGAGGATGGCATGGTCACCGCATCCCGGACACCATCTCACCTCCTGGTCACTCTTGAAGTCTTTGGGCGTATAGACTACTTTATTCTCTTCTGTTGACATGATCTATTCCTCCAAAAGTTTTTTTGCTTCATCCTTGATCTCAGCTACCGTGAAAGGAAGTCCCTGGATCTTGTTCAGCTTATGATATTCATATTTGGGATAATTCATCCTCAGGTAATTGGCAAACTGGCCGAGATTCAGTTCACAAACCAGTATTTTTTTAAATTTCCCCAGGACCTCGTCCGTATTGGCAGGCAGAGGATTGATATAATTGAAATGGGCCAGGCCCACTTTTTTGCCTTCTGCAGCCAGCTCTTCCATGGCCGACACCAGGTGGCCGTAGGTACTTCCCCAGCCCACAAGGAGGAGATCTCCTTCCTGTTCGCCTTCGATCTTCTGTTCCGGGATATCTTCCACGATCTTTGCCACTTTCTCTGCCCGTATGTGGGTCATCTCTTCATGGTTGGCCGGATCATAGGAGACATTGCCGGTGTTTTTGTCTTTCTCAAGGCCTCCGATACGATGTTCCAGTCCCGGCGTCCCGGGGATGGCCCATCCTCTGACGAGGGTCTCGGGATCACGTTTGTAAGGCATATAGTCTTCCGTTCCTTCCGGTACGATAGGAGGCTTGATCTCAGGCATTTTCTCCATATCGGGTATTTTGAAAGGTTCGGATCCATTGGCAAGAAAACCGTCAGTCATTAGTACCACGGGGGTCATATGCTCGAGGGCCAGACGTCCGGCCTCAAAAGCATAGTAAAAACAGTTGGCCGGTGTGCTGGCTGCGACCACGGCCACAGGGCTCTCGCCGTTGCGTCCCCAGAGCACCTGCATCAGGTCCGACTGTTCGGTCTTGGTGGGCAATCCCGTCGAAGGGCCTCCCCGCTGCACGTTCACCACCACCAGCGGCAGCTCTGTGATCACGGCCAGCCCCAGGGCCTCGGATTTGAGCGCCAGGCCCGGCCCGGAGGTGGTGGTGGCCGCCATAAGACCGGCAAAGCTGGCCCCTATGGAGGTGGTGATACCGGCGATCTCATCCTCAGCCTGCACGGTGATCACCCCCAGGTCTTTACGCAAGGCAAGCTCCTCGAGGATGCCGGTAGCCGGGGTAATGGGATAGGATCCTACGAAAAGCTGCAGCCCCGCCCGTTCGGCAGCGGCGATCAGGCCCCAGGCCGTCGCCGTATTACCATTGATGTTGCGGTATACACCCTTCTCGATCTCTGCCGGCTTGACCACATAGGTGGAATGCAAAGCCTCGATGGTCTCGGCATAGTAATAACCGGCCTTAAGCACCTTCTCATTGGCTTCAACGACTTCGGGTTTCCGCTTGAACTTCTGCTGAAAGAACTCCTCTGTATATTTGAGAGGCCTGTTGAAGAGCCAGTAGATCATCCCCAGGGCGAACATGTTCTTCGAACGCAGGACCGTTTTCATATCCAGATTCATATCTTTCAGGGCCTCCTTGGTCAGGGACGTGATAGGCGCCGGAATGATATTAAAATCCTGCAGGCGGTCTTCCGCAATGGGATCCTCCTTGTAACCGGCCTTCTGAATGTTCTTCGGGGTGAAATTATCCCGGTCGTAGATGATCGTAGCACCGGGTTTGAGCCAGCGGGCATTGGCTTTCAGGGCTGCAGGGTTCATGGCCACCAAAACATCCGCCAGATCACCCGGCGTACGTATGTCGGAGTGACCTATGTGTACCTGGAAACCGGAAACGCCTCCCACAGTACCCTGGGGCGCCCTGATCTCGGCAGGATAGTCGGGGAAAGTGGCAATGTCATTTCCCAGCAGAGCTGCCGTGTTGGAGAACAGGGTCCCCGTCAGCTGCATGCCGTCACCCGAATCACCCGAGAACCGGATCACCACATCATCAAGTTCAATAAGTTCTCTCTTTTTTGTCATACTAAAAGTTTTAATGTCTATATGTTAAATGCATATAAGCACCGCTCCGGCCTTATATGCATTCCTGTAAGATCCATATCTCCTGTTGCCGGCAAAATTAAGTATTTTATCATACCACACCCCCGAAACCCACATGTTTTTTAATAGTTTTTTTATCTTTATATACAAAACGTTCATTATTCCTTAGAGAAAGGGTTTTTTTATGATTATCAGAACAGTAAGAGGCAAGACCCCCGTCACGGGAAAAAACTGTTTCATTGCGGAGGATGCAGTGCTCATCGGGGATGTCATTACCGGTGACGAATGCAGCATATGGTACAAAACGGTGCTCCGCGGAGATGTGAACTATATTCGCATAGGTGACAGGGTTAACATCCAGGATGCCTGTGTATTGCACACCACCTACAAAAAAACGACCATCCACATCGGCAACGATGTCTCGATAGGCCACCGGGCGATCGTCCATGGGGCAACCCTCGAAGATGAAGTGCTCATCGGTATGGGCGCCATTCTGATGGATCATGTGTATGTCAGCACCCGCTCCATCATCGCCGCCGGCGCCCTTCTGCTGGAGCACACCCGGGTGGAGCCCTACAGCATCTGGGCCGGCGTGCCGGCAAAAAAGATCGGGGAGGTATCGGAGGAACAGGTGAAAACACTCATCCTGCAAACGGCAGAAAACTATATCAAATATGCCGGATGGTATCTGAAAAAAGGATCGATGAAGCGATGATGCGATAATGCGATAATGCGATGATGCGATAATGCACACAACTATGAACTGAGAACTGAGAACTTTGAACTCTGAACTTTGAACTCTGAACCTATTCCTCGTCCTGCCAGAGGTTGAGCTTTTTGAGGTTGATCTTCTCCTCGAAGAACATGCCGGCGATCTTCTCAAAGTAATCGGTATAGTCCGACACATAGAAAATATCCTGCGGCGGTTCCGGTCCTTTTCGCATCAGGCCCTTCTCTTTCAGCATCTTCTGCAGGCTGCGCGCTACGATAGCGGCCGAGTCGAGCACTTCGACCGAGAAATTATAGAACTTGCTGATCTGGTTTTTGATGATCGGGTAATGGGTACAGCCCAGGATGAGCGCTTCGACGGAACGGATGGGCTCCTGGGAAAGATAGGCCCGTATGATGGCGTTGCTGATATCGTCGAAGATAAAGCCTTCTTCGATCATCGGCACGAAAAGGGGCGTGGCCAGAGAGACCACCTCTGCCCCGGGGTCTTTCTTCAGGATGCTCTTTTCATAAGCGCCGGAACGGATGGTGGCTTTGGTGCCGATGACCCCTACCCGGGCGGGCGCCAGCTTTTCCGAATAATGATCAACTACCGGATCGATGACGTTCACCACCAGCACCTGCCCGCCGTATTTCTGCTGCAAGGGCTCATAAGCCACCGACGAGGCCGTATTGCAGGCGATGACCACGGCCTTGCATCCCTGTTCCAGCAGGAAGGAGGTGATACGCTCCGAATAACGGAGGATGGCCTCGGGGGATTTCTCACCATACGGCAGATGAGCCGTATCGCCAAAATAGATCATCGACTCCTCCGGTAAAAGCTGTTTAATGGCATGGGCCACCGTCAGTCCTCCCACACCTGAGTCGAAGATACCTACCGGTCTGTTGTTATATGGATCCATAACCTTCCGAAAAAAAGAAAGACCATCCTGGTTGTGATGGCCTTCCGTATTTGTTCAGTTGTTCATCTCTTTATTCTATGCCCAGTTTCTTCTTGACCAATGGGAGGATGTCTACGCTCTTCTCCGAGTAGTACAGGATCATCCCGCCAGCCACATCAAAGATATAAATAAATCCGTTCTCACGTGCTACTTCCTTGATGGCATTGTTGGCCTTGTCAATGATGGGCTGCAGCAGTTCCTGTTGTTTTTTCTGCATATCCTGCTGGGCTTCTGCCTGAAAATTCTGGATGTTTTTCTGCATATCTATCAGCTCCTGTTCTTTGGTCTTGCGGATCAGGTCGGTCAGTTGTCCCTGCTGCGCCTGATAATCCTGCAATTTACGGTTGTATTCCACCTGCAGAGCATCCATCTGGTCCTGCAACTGCTGTGCATACCGCTGGAGTTGTGCCTGGGCACTGTCGTTCTCCGGCATGGCTTTCAACAGCTCCTGGCTGTTGATATGTCCGAACTTAAGTTCCTGTGCCTGCACAGAAAATCCCATTCCTGCCAGGGCTACTACCATTAAGATCACTATACTTCTTTTCATAACACTAATTTAATATTGATAAAGTTCACTTTTTTCAGGTTGGCTGCAAATGTAGCAATTATTCTTTATAACCCATTTTTTTCAGCACCTGATCGCTCAGGTCGTACCGCGGGTTGGTATAGAGGAACATAGGACCGCTGGCGATGTCAAAGATCACGGCATAGTTGCCGTCGACGGCCAGCTGCTTGACAGCGGCATACACCTCGTCCTGGATGGGCTTGACCAACTCTTCTCTTTTTTTGAAAAGTTCTCCCTCGGGACCGAAGTATTGTTTCTGCAGGTCCCTGACCGCCTTTTCCTTGGTGATGATCTCATTTTCCCTTTTCTTCTTCATGTCGGGTGTAAGCAACACGGCTTCATTCTGGTATGCCTTGTAAAGCTTATCGATCTCGGCATATTTATCCTGGATCTCTTTTTCCCACTGTTTGGAGATATTGTTCAGCTTATCCTGAGCCGCTTTATAAGAAGGTATATTATTAAGGATATACTCCGTATCCACAAATGCATATTTCTGGCCCCAGGAGACCAGTGTACCTGCAATGATCAATGTAAAGACCGCAATATACTTTTTCATAATGCAAGGTTTTATGTTAAACAACTAAAATTGCTGACCGATGACAAAATGGAAATGACTCCCTCCGGCGCCAGGTTTGCCGGGGACGGTGTTGAAACCATATCCCCAGTCGATCCCCAGGAGACCGAACATAGGCAGGAAAGCGCGCATACCAAAACCGGCCGAACGGACGATGCCGAAAGGATTGAAGTCCTGGATCCTGTACCATGCGTTGCCTCCTTCGAGGAAGGCCAGCACAAAGACCGTAGCCTGTGCCTGCAGGGTAACAGGATAACGCAACTCCAGGGATACCCGTTCATAGACATTCCCTGATTTTTTCCATACGCCATCCTTGTTTTTTACCATCGGTGTCAAAGAACCGTTTTCATATCCTCTGAGAGCTATCGTCGTAATACCATACAGGTTGTATCCTGACATACCGTCGCCTCCCACATCAAACCCTTCAAAGGGAGAGGGACCGATCGCTTTGTTGAAATACCCCAGGTATCCGAACTGAGCCCGTGTATATAACACCAATTTTCCTGCCAAATTCAGATACCAGTCGGTCTTGAACAGCCATTTGTGATATTCCACCCATCTATAACGCTCACTGTCAAGCATATCCGGGTCGGAATAATTTTTATTGCTGAACATGGAATAGGGCGGTGTGATCTGCAGGGAAAGGGAGATATTGGCACCGCCTATCGGATAAATGGGGTTGGGACCGGCCGAATAACGTCCGAAAGTCACATTAAGGCTGAAGTTGTTGGAGTTACCGTTGGAGAAGAGGAAACGCTGTGTCCAGTTGTTCAGTTCGTAGTTCTGGAAAGTGATGCCTGTGTAGAGGCTGAAGTAGTCATCCGGCCATTTGAGTCTTTTCTGCAATCCTGTCGACACCCCGGTAATGTTCAGGGACTGGCGGGCAGGATCGTCTTTTTTGCGGCCGTTGGTCTGGCCGGTGCGATACACCGAGAAAGAGAAAGTATTATGTTTCTTTCCGCCGAACCACGGCTCGGTAAAGCCGAAGCTGTAGGCCTGGTAGTACTTGCCGTTGGTCTGGGCGCGGAGGCTCACCGACTGGCCGTCGCCTGTGGGTATGGGCCGCCAGGCTTTGGGGTCGAAGATGCGGCGGGCCGAGAAATTGTTGAACCGCAGACCGACGGTCCCCACCAGCATATTGGCGCCCCAACCGCCGGAGATCTCGAACTGGTCGTTGGCCTTCTCTGTCAGGTCATACTCCAGGTCCACCGTGCCGGCAGCCTGGTTGGGGATGGGGTTGGGAGAGATCTTCTCCGGATCGAAATGACCCAGCTGGGCCAGCTCCCTCACCGAACGGATGATGTCCTGCTTGCTGAAAAGATCACCCGGGAGGGTACGCAGCTCGCGCCGTACCACATGCTCGTTCGTCTTGGTGTTCCCCTTGATGATGATCTTGTTCACCGTGGCCTGCTGACCCTCGAAAACACGGATCTCCAGATCAATGGAATCCCCTACCACCCTTTTCTCCACCGGGATGATCTGGGAAAAGAGATAACCGTTGTCCATATAGACAGAGCTGACCGCATCCTCATCGGTATTGGTACGTTCCATCAGTCTCTTCTTGTCGTAAGGATCGCCTTTTTTGATCTGCAGCCGCTGGCTCAGGTACTGGGAAGGATATTTCGTATTCCCCACCCATGTGATATCACGTATATAATAACGTTGCCCTTCGTAGATACGTATCAGCAGGCCTATCCTGTCCTCACTGATCCTGTATATCGAATCTCCCAGTATCTTGAAGTCCCGGTAACCGTTCTCATTGTAAAAATCCACAAGTTTCTTCTTATCCTCCTTGTAATCCTTCTCCACCATCTTGGAAGCCTTGAAGATATTCACATCTTTCTGCTTGGTTTTTTTCAGCACCCTGCGCAAACGCTTCTCCGTAAACACCTTGTTCCCCTCAAATCTGATCTCCTCGATCTTCACGCGTGGGCCTTTGTCAATATCGGCCTCCAGCATGACGGTATTTTGGAAACGGGGGTCTTTTTTCCGGATGATATTGACCTTGCAGTTGAGGAATCCTTTTTCCCTGTAATGGTCCTCTATGATCTTCTTGGTGGTGTTGATCAGGTTCTGGGTCACCTGGCTCCCGGCCATCACGTTGATCTTCTCCTCCAGATCGCTCTTTTCGTTCTTCCGGATCCCCTTGAACGTGATCCGGGAAAGGCGGGGCCTTTCGAGCAGGTAATATTCCAGGTAGATCTTGCCGCTGTCGATGCGTGTAGAAAATACCTTGATATCGGAAAAGAGGCCCTGGTCCCACAGTTTCTTCACCGATTTGGTGATCTCTGTCCCCGGCACCATGAGCGTTTGGCCGGGGGTAAGACCGGTAAGCTGCTTCAGGATCTGTTTGTCGAGATATTTCACACCCGAGATGGTGATCCCGCCGAGGACATATTCCCTGGTGGCAGAATAATCCATGGTCGGGACATTCAGACGCAGGGTATCCTGCTGTGAAAATGAGGAAAGGGTATTGACAAATATGATCAGGACGAACCAAAAAGATCTTCTCCGCATGTCATTCATCATTTACCGGTCTGATTCATCTTTTTTCTATTCACTAACACGGCCAAAACGGCGTTCACGGTGCTGGTAATCAAGGATGGCCTGAATGAAGTCCTCTTTCCGGATATCCGGCCACAGTTTCGGTGTAAAATACAACTCGGTATAAGCGATCTGCCATAGCAGAAAATTGCTTATACGATACTCCCCGCTGGTGCGGATCAACAGGTCCGGATCGGGAATATCCCGGGTTTGCAAATAGTCTGAAAACAGCTTTTCATCGATCTTTCCGGGATCCAGTTTTCCCTCTTTCACATCGCGTGCTATCTGTCCGGCGGCACGGGCGATCTCCCACCTGGCACTGTAGCTGAGTGCCAGCACCAGGTTCATACCGGTATTGTTTGAGGTCTTTCCCATGGTCTTCAACAGGTTTTCCCGCACCTCTTCCGGCAACACCTCCAGGTTCCCTATGGCCCGCAAAACGATGTTGTTTTTCATGAGGGTCTCTATCTCCGACTCCAGGGTATTCACCAGCAGGGTCATCAGGGCGTTGACCTCCTCCTGCGGCCGCTGCCAGTTCTCAGTGGAAAAAGCAAAAAGAGTGAGAAAGCGTATGCCCGTCTCTGCCGCAGCCTCTGTCACTTCCCGCACAGCCGTAACACCATGCCGGTGTCCGGCCACACGCGACTTGCCCTGCTGACGGGCCCAGCGGCCGTTGCCATCCATGATCACCGCCACATGAACAGGCAGCTTCTCTTTGTCTATTTGCTCTCTCAGGTCCATAGCTTCCAGGCAAGGCTACCAGTAAGCCTCACACTTCTCCCACTTGTAAAAAATTTTATAGCTTGCAAATATACCAACTATTGAATACCAATCATTATTATGAAGAAAAGATTTCTCATTTCCCGGCATCAGTGAATAATCTGCCGGCGTCCAGTTGTCTATCTCATCGGTAAAAGTCTTGCGGAAGCCCCAGGAAAAACCCAGATCCAGCTTTTCCGTGATCTTGAACTTCATCCCCAGGTCCACCGGCAGCACAAACTCCAGGTTGGCCCGGCTGCCCCCGAAAAAAGCGCCCATGCCGACCCCTCCGGAGACATAAGGGGTAAAGACGATACGGCGGGGATCATAGGCAAAGGGCAGAAAGTTGAATTCGAACTGCGTGGCCCAGTCGAGGAATGAGGTGGAAAAGGAAGCGTGGGCCAGCTCCGGCAGATCATGATCAAAATCAGCCCCGTTGGCCTTTAGCCAACCGTACTGGAGGCTCATACGCACCGAATAACGGGGATTCAGGTTGAGACGGTACAGGATACCGAAGTCGGGGGACATACTATAGAACATACGTTCGGGATTGATATCCCCGAAATAGTAAGCTCCCCCCGCTATCACACCGAGATCCTGTGTAGTATAATATTTCTTTTGAGCAAATATATTCACTGATCCTGTCAAGATCAGGACCAGGATCACTCCTTGCCAGTGCTTCATGAATACTGTTTTTCGCTAAAGACCTAGAGCCTGAAGATCGGAAGATTCCGGCGCGACGTCCTTAATTTCCAGATCAAACTAACATTCAACAGGAAATAAACGTCATTATGGTCTGAATATTGTGAAGAGAATCCGTCCAGGTAGTCGGAGGTGGAAAAGCGCCAGCCCAGATCAGCTCCTAATGACCAGTTGGGGTCAAGGGCCAGTTTCATGCCTAACCCAATGGGGAAGATGATAGCCGATTTCCCATTGCTCATGCGATCGTAAGGATCTTCCTTGGCCTTGGGAGAGACCAGCGCCCCGCCCAGACCCATGAAAGCATAAAGACTGAAACTGTTTCGAAAACTGGAGATCCCCCGGCCTTTCATCATCAAATAACTGCGTTCATCCTTCCCGGCAATGATCGCCTGCTCCAACCTCAGGGAGGGCTCGAAAAGGAAAGAAGTGAACTGGATACCCCGTTGTTCGTTCACACCGCCCGCGTCGCTGCCGCGCAAAGAGCCAAATCCCAGGTTGAACTTGAGCCAGGTCTTTTCCAGCATCTTGTACCGCATCCCGATGTTGAAGATCCCGCTGATCGATTTAGCCGAAATATCTTTTATTCCCAGGGCATTATCTCCATTGGACTCTCCGCCTATATCCCCGAAATAATTGGTCATACCAAATCCTCCCTCCATCTCATATCTGCGCAATTTCCAGATCTGGGAATAAGAATCCGGGAAAAGAAAAAGCGAAAACAGAAGTAAGATTATTGCAATACGATAAGGCCTCTTCATGACAAAAGTTTTCTGATCATTTACAAATATATAAAAAAAATTTTCTTTCCCCTAAGATAGTCCCTATTTACCCTCCCGGGCAGTTCTCTGCCATCCCGCCCAAATGCATTCTTCAACCCCGTTCCCGGTAACGTACCGGTCAGCCGCAGGAAGCGGAAGCCGTCAGAACAGTCTCTTGTCAGCTCCCCACATCAGCTTGGAACGCAGGGTCTCAAAATAGTCCATATTACTTAGTTTCAACACATTAATGAAGAAACCTGCTTTTTTCAGCCTGAAAGGCTCATGGGATGTGTAGATCTGTGAGACATAGTCGAGGGAGACCCAATACGCCGGATGACGTGGCGAGACGCGGATGATCAGCTCGTGTTCATCCGGGATCACCAACGGCCGTACGGTCAGGTTGTGGGGCGCGATAGGACTGAGGATGAAATTCTGTGATCCCGGGATCACGATAGGCCCTCCCACGCTCATCGAATAACCCGTTGAGCCGGTAGGAGTGGAAACGATGATGCCGTCCGCCCAGTAGGTATTGATATGCTTGCCCTTTATGGAGACCTCCACACTGATCATCCCCGTCCCCTTCTTCTGGATGGCAAATTCATTCAACGCATAAGGGAACTCCTGCAGGTCTCCCTCCGGCCGCATCAGCTCGATGAGGGAACGTTTCTCCAGCGTGTACTCATGGCGGAAGATCGTATCGATCGACTCTGACACATTCTCCTTCGAGATATTGGCCAGAAAACCCAGTCGTCCGCTGTTAAAGCCGATGATCGGGATGCCGCTGTCACGCACAAAAGAGACCGCCTCCAGGAAGGTTCCGTCGCCTCCGATGCTCAGCAAGAAATCCACACGCTGCCCCAGATCATGATAGGTGGTAAAAACCCCTTCGGTTTGCGGATGCAGGTCAAAATCCTGTTGAATATTCTCCGCCAGCTCCCTGTAGAGCAGGACATCCGCATCATTCTGGCTGAACTTTTCAAAGATCAGCCGGAGATAAGGCAAGAAATCCGGAGTGATCTTCCTTCCATAGACAGCAACCCTCATCTTTTTGTGGTTTCAAATGTTCAGATATCGCATAAACTCCTCATACCGGTCGGCATAGAACGTCTCCAGCTCGCCGTCCTCCATGAACGAGGCCTTGATCTCGTAACCGTAACGCTCAAAGGTCTTCGAGATAGAAGAGATCTCGGTCGTGTTCACTTTGAGGATGAGATCGGTCTTGGTCGAATCCTCGTGATTGCGGATGTAAGAGCTCAGGATGCTGGCGTCGTTCGACTCGACGATCTGGGCGATCTGACTCAGGGAATAATCGTTCTGGTTCAGCTCGATCACCAGGATGGCCCCCGGATTTTTTACAGCCGTCAGGTCTGCAAACCAGCGGATCAGATCATGGTTGGTGATCAGCCCCATGTAGTTCTTGTCACGATCGAGCACCGGCACCACGGTCAGTTTCAGACGGGCTACCAGCTCGATCACCTCGTAAACATGTTGATCGGCATAAACAAAAGGGCTGAAAAGGGAGAGGTTGTGGTTGCCTATCGGCTCCTCGGCCATGTTCATATCATAGATATCCGTATCGGAGATCAGGCCCAGGAACTCCCGGTTGTTCACGATCGGCAGATGGGACACCCGGAATACCTCCATCCAGTTCAGGGCTTTCTGCCCGCTGTCCGAGGTGCGGAGCGACGGCACAATGTCCGATATTAAATCTTTGGCTCGCATACCCTGTATTACGAAAAAAAGCTGTTAAATTTGACACCAAATACTATGTAAAGATAAGCATTATGACGCGATTAAGTGTAAATATAAATAAAATTGCCACGATACGGAACGCCCGGGGCGGAAATATTCCCAATGTACTGGAGGCTGCCATCAACTGCGAACGCTTTGGAGCACAAGGGGTCACGGTACATCCCCGCCCCGACGAGCGGCACATCCGTTACAGCGATGTCCGGGAAATACGGCCGGTGATCACCACCGAGTTCAATGTGGAGGGTTATCCTCTCCCGGCTTTTATGGACCTGGTGCTGGAGGTGGTCCCCGACCAGGTGACGCTGGTGCCCGACCCGCCGGATGCGCTCACCTCCAACGCCGGATGGAAGATACGGGACCATCTCTCTTTCCTCACCGATATCATCGGAGAGTTGCACAGCAAAGGCATACGCACCTCCCTTTTCGTAGAGACCGACCTGAAAAACCTGGATGAGGCCCCCAAAACCGGTACCGACAGGGTGGAACTCTACACCGAGCCTTATGCTGCGGATTTTGCGGAGAACAAAGAAGCCGCCGTAGCCCCTTTTGCCGAAGCCTCGCGCCATGCTCATGAGCTGGGGCTCGGCGTCAATGCGGGCCATGATCTCAACCTGGAGAACCTGCGCTTCTTTTACATGAACGTGCCCTACCTGGAGGAGGTGTCCATCGGCCATGCACTCATCTCCGATGCGCTTTACTACGGGCTGGAGAACGTCATCCAGATGTATCTGCAACAGTTGCAATGATGAAGCTTTTTTTCAGGGAAACCGGAGCGGGCGCTCCGCTGGTGATCCTCCATGGCCTCTACGGCTCGTCGGATAACTGGATGACCGTGGCCCGGCAGCTGGGACAACATTACCACGTTTATCTGCCCGACCTGCGCAACCATGGCCGCTCCCCCCATGATCCCCGGCATGATTATCCGTCCATGGTGGCTGATCTGGAAGCGTTCGTCCGTGACCGGGGCCTGGAGCAATTTATCCTGATGGGCCACTCCATGGGCGGGAAAACGGCCATGTACTATGCACTGCAGCATCCGCAACGGCTCCATACGCTGATCCCCGTCGACATCTCCCCCCGCACCTACCGGCTCCACGGTGACAGCGGCACCTCCTTCAGTCTGCATAAGCAGATGATGGAAGCCATGCTGCAGCTCGATCTGCCGGCGATGCGCACACGCAACGAAGTGATGGAAGCGCTCGGGGAGGCCATCCCCTCCGAAAGGGTCAGACAGTTCCTTTTAAAAAACCTCACGCGGGATGAACAGAACCGGTTCCGGTGGAAGATCAACCTGCCCGTCCTTTACGACAGTCTTCCCCGGATCCTGGTGGGACCCGACAGCGATCCGCTGCTGAAAGAGAGACGCTTTTATGCTGCGCCGGTGCTGTTCCTGCGGGGTGGCAACTCAAACTACATCACCGACGAAGACATTCCCCTGATCCGGAAATTCTTTCCGCAGGCAGAGATCCGCACGATCCCCGCTGCCGGTCACTGGCTGCATGCCGAGCAGCCGGAACGCCTGATCAACGAAGTTCTCGGGTTTCTCAACTCTCCCAGGTCACCGAGATAACGTCCTCATCCGCCACATACGGTTTCCCTTTGTACCTCTGATAGACCCGTGCGGTGGTAAGCACATCCTTTTCACAGTAGCGGGCGATCCGTTCCAGGTCTTTCTCCTTGTAATAGACTTCAGCCACCTGGCTGCCGTCGATATCATCCTTGGGCGTGGGGATACCGAACACGGCCGCCAGCAACTCCAGCGAGGTAAAATGTTTGTAATCCCCGAATTTCCACATCTCCATGGTATCAAGGAAAGGCACCTCCCAGGGTTTCTTCCCTGCCACATCCAGCATCGCCGGGATCCTCAGTCCCAGGATCAGCATGCGGCGGGCCAGGTAGGGGAAATCGAACTCCTTGCCGTTGTGGGCACAGAGGGCCTCGAAAAGTCCTTTGTCCAGCAGCTCCCCGAAATCCTTCAGGAGCGCTTTTTCGTCATCACCGTAAAACGACTTCAGACGGAACCTTCCGTTGTTGAAAAAACCTACCGACACACAGACGATCTTTCCGAATTCAGAATAGATGCCGGCCCTTTCGAATTTCTCTGCTGCGGTCATATCCTCCTGCCGCAGGATGTTCTCCGCCTTCTTTTCCCACAATTTGCGAAAAGGTTCGGGCAACTCCTCCATGCTCTCGCTCATGGGGACGGACTCTATGTCCAGGAAAAGGATCTTGTCAAGGGGTATTTCTCTGTCCATAACGCATTTGTTATTTATGCTGGCGCAGGGTCTTTTCGATGATGGAGGTAAGGATACGGATGGCCACCTCGTTGTTCCCTCCCTGCGGCACGATGATGTCGGCATACCGCTTGGTGGGCTCGATGAACTGCAGGTGCATCGGCTTGACGGTCTTGTCGTATCGTTCCAGCACCTTCTCCACCGACCGGCCCCTTTCGCGTATGTCGCGCTGGATGACCCGGCTCAGCCGGTCATCGGCATCGGCATCCACATACACTTTGATATCCAATTCATTCCGCAACTCCTCGTCGGTAAGGATCAGGATGCCTTCCACCAGGATCACATGTTTCGGAGCAATGGGCACGGTCTCCCCGGCACGTGTGCAGGTGAGATAAGAATAAACGGGCCGCTGGATGCTGAGGCCTTTCTTCAGCATACGGAGGTGCTTTACCAGCAGCGGGAATTCGATCGAAGAGGGGTGGTCGAAATTGATCTCCTGTCTCTCTTCCAGCGGCAGATGGCTGTTGTCCTTGTAATAAGCATCCTGCGGCAGGATAGCCACCTCATCGGCCGGCAGACGGTCGATGATCTTACGCACCACCGTCGTCTTCCCCGATCCGGTACCTCCTGCAATACCTACGATCAACATTTTTTCTTATTTTCGTTCCTGTAAAGATAAAAACACACCGAACAAATCCCAAAAAGATGACAAGACTTTATCCGCTGAAATTCCATCCGATCTACAAAACCAAGATATGGGGCAACGAACGGCTGCGCAATGTGCTGCACAAGGATACGGGCGACCTGAAAAAAACCGGCGAGAGCTGGGAGATCTCCGGATGGCCGGAGGATGTCTCCGTGGTGAAGAACGGATTCCTGGCCGGCAACAACCTGCAGGAGCTCATCGAGATCTATATGGGCGATCTGACGGGCGACCGTATCTACGAAAAGTTCGGGATTGAATTCCCTATTCTTATCAAGTTCATTGATGCGGACGATATCCTTTCGGTACAGGTGCATCCCGACGATGCTCTGGCCAAAAAGCGCCACAACGCTTACGGCAAGGCCGAGATGTGGTATGTCATGCAGTGTGAACCGGGAGCGGAGATCATCGTAGGATTCAACCGCGATGTGAGCCGGGAGGAATATATGGAGCATCTCCGCCGCAAAACACTCCGCGAGATCCTCAACAGTGAGAAGACCGCGCCGGGAGATGTCTATTACCTCCCGCCCGGCCGTATACACGCCATCGGCGCCGGCGTGCTGGTGGC
>JALVJE010000160.1 GCA_027028505.1 Bacteroidales bacterium | reverse complement strand
GCTCTCGGCCTTTGTACGTATAGGTACCGACTTTGTCTCACAGAAGATCGAAACGATCAATCAGTACGGACACTGGTTTTACAGTACCGGTCGTTTCAATTTCCGTACTTATAATACAAATGAGACCAATGCGGATTTCCTCTTTATGTTCAACAAGAACCTCGGGTCGGCTTTCAATCTGAGCGCCAATTTCGGCGGTAACATGCGGATCAATACCCGCGAGCACATGGGTATCTACGGAGATGATTTCAAGATCCCGACCAAACCCACCACGGCCAGTGCCCGCGAGCTGATCCCCTCCTATACGCCGCTGGTCAAGAAGAGGGTGAACTCACTTTACGGATCGTTCTCCCTTTCTTACAATAACTTCCTTTACCTGGATGTCACAGGGCGTAACGACTGGTCGTCTACACTGCCGAAGAACAACTGGTCCTATTTCTATCCTTCGGTCAGTCTTTCGGCACTGCTCAACAAGTTCATTGATCCGGATGCCGGCATACTCGATCTGCTGAAGATCCGCGGCAGCTGGGCAAAAGTGGGTAGCGATACAGGTCCTTACCAGCTGGATATCTACTACAACCTGCAGCAGAACGGCTACCTGGGTCTGACCACGCTTTCAAGGCCGTCGGTAAAGATGAACCCGGATCTGAAGCCGGAACAGACCAGTTCGCTTGAATTCGGTCTCGAGTTCAGGATGTTCAAAAACCGTCTGTACGGTGATCTCTCCTTATACAATATCAAGTCGGAGGACCTGATCATGGACGTTCCGGTCTCACCCTCCACCGGTTACTCGAAGTTTCGCAGCAATGTGGGGCAGATGAGCAACAAAGGGTTTGAAATGATGCTGGGAGGTGTTCCTGTCCAGACGGACAAGTTCTCCTGGGATATATCTCTGAACTTCTCCCATAACAAGAACACACTGGATGAACTGATCGAGGGTGTGGATAAATACATCTTCAGTACGACCAATGCCGGCAACGTAGTGGTTCAGGCCACGGTAGGCGGCGGTTACGGGGATATCTACGGTACCGACTGGCTACGTACCGATGACGGTCGTTTGGTCGTGGATGCCCAGGGTCGTCCTCTGGCCACCTCCGACAAAGTATATCTGGGCAACTACCAGCCCGACTGGGTGGGAGGTCTCACCAACACCTTCCGTTTCTACGGGTTCACGCTGAACGCTCTCCTGGATATGCGTTTTGGCGGCCAGCTCTTCTCCGGTACGGATGCTTCGCTGGATGCTGCAGGGGTCACAGACCGTACTCTGCAATACCGTGACGGGGTCACCCTGGATGCCGTATATAACACCGGCACCCCTGACAACCCTGTGTGGACGGAAAACACCACGGAGATCACCGGTCAGCAGTACTGGGGTTCGGTGGCAGGGATCGCCTCCAACTATGTGTATGATCAGACCTTCATCATGTTGCGTGAGATGTCGCTGACCTATAATCTGCCCAAAAAGCTCTTCGAGAACAATTTCATCGGATCCCTGTCGGTGGGATTGATCGCGAGGAATCTCGGTTTCCTTTACAAGGATATGGAGAATTTCGACCCGATCTCGAGTTACAGTACCAGTAACTTCGCACAGGGGATCCTGTACTTCACCCTGCCTACCACGAGAAGTTTCGGATTCAGTGTGAATGTCAAGTTTTAACTTTAAAAGGAATAAGATATGAAAACGTTCAAATATATTTTAACCATTATCTTTATTCTCGGGTTGGCATCCTGTACGGATGATTTTGAGAAGATCAACAAGAACCCGAATGCTGTTTACCCCGACGAAGCGAGTGCGCGGTATTTCATTACCAATCCCGAGTTTCAGTTGTATGCACCCAACCGTTATCCTTACTGGCGTGCCCATCTCATTCACACCGACCGCTATGCAGGTTACTTCACCTTTGGTTTCAAAGGTTCCTGGTGGTCGGATGAGCTGGGTTACAAATATTCCTCCGGGTACACCGATGCTACCTGGGGTTGGCTGGAAGGTTATTTCGGCCAGATCAACAACTTCCTTTCTCTCACGGACGAGGGAGGTGATTTCGAGAACCCGCTGATGCATGCTGTGGGCAAGATCATCAAGGTATTGTATTACCAGATGTTCACGGATGTTTTCGGTGAGATCCCCTTCTCGGAAGCAGGTGATCCGGACATCCAGCAGCCCAAGTTCGATACGCAGAATGAGATCTACCAGGGACTGGCCACGATACTCGATGAGGCCATCAAGACCATTGGTGACAATGAGCGTACCGGTGACGGCGTGGATGATCTGGGAGACAATGACATCATCTACAACGGTGATCTGCAGAAGTGGAAAAAGCTGGCCAACACGTTAAAACTGCGTCTGGCCATGCGGGCCTACGGTGCCGACGGCGCCACCTGGGTACCCGACCTGGTCAACAGCGCTTTCACCACAGGTGCTTTCCTCGACGACGAAGGGGACAACGCCCTGCTGCCCAAGGACAATGAGATCTCGCAATGGGGCAGCGCCTGCTATGGCGATATCTGGTGGCACTTCGGTCTGGGATCCAACTGGACGATGGGTAAATACCTTATCGATTACATGGCCAAGTACAACGACCCGCGTCTGGAGAAATATGCCAAGCCTGCTCCCGGCGGCACTTTCGTGCTGTACCGGCCTAAGGCCGACGAGAACCAGGAAGGTTATGACAACTTCCCCCACAGGATCGATTATCTCCACACGGTGCTGAACGAGGCCACCGGCGGTGACATGACTTACACCGATTGGGGTGACAGCGTAGAGATCTCGATACCGGAGAACAAATACTACATCGGTCAGCCGCCGCGGCTGAACAGCAAGGTGTATCCTTTTGCCCGGTATGAGTTTTGGTCGACGCCCTCCGATTGGGTGATCCAGAAGAAGAACGAGGGGAAACCCATCTTCCCGGAGATCATCCTGACCACTGCCGAGTCTTATTTCCTGCGTGCTGAAGCCGTAGAGCGTGGACTGGCAGCTGGCAATGCCCAGGATTATTTCCAGAACGGCATACGCTATGCCATGCGCCTGTGGGGTGTGGATGATGCAGCCATTGAAGATTATATCGCCAATGCTGATCTGGCCCAGCTCAACGGCACCACCGAGGAGAACCTGGCAAAGATCGGTATCCAGAAATGGATCGCCCATTATACGGACGGTTTTGAAGGATGGGCCGATCTGCGGAAAAACGGTGCTCCCGCCGAAATGGCCGCAGGGGTGAGCGACCCTCTCATTTTCGGACTGGGTGATGATAACGGCGTATTGCCGCAGCGTATGCGCTACGGTAACCAGGCTTACAACACCAACGGCGACAAGCTGCAAGAAGCTATCGGCCGTCAGGGTCCCGACCTGCAGGGCACTAAGCTGTGGTGGGCCAAGACATCCAAATAGAATTCCTTTACTTCAAAAAAAAAAAAACCGTTCACGGCATGTGAACGGTTTTTTTTTATCCCTCAGGAAAAGATCATTCTGTCAGCAGTGTATCGCTGATCACCTTCAGCAGGCGGAGGCTGTCAATGTAGGTATCCTGGGAGAGTTCCCAGATCATGATCCCTCCCACCCCATGGTTTTTTACATATTGTGCTTTCCTCCCGATGGTGATCCGGCCGTTGTAATAGACATTATCCACCTGGTCCTTATCATAAGCATCCGGATATTTCTCCAGGATGGCACGGTAGGTAATGCCTTTCCCCCCGTTGTCAAAATCCCTTCCGTAGAAAGGCACGCCCAGCAGGATATTCTCCCGGGGCCAGCCACGGTAATTGATCCAGTACGCCAGTCCCGTGGAGCTGACCGTGTTCCCGCTGCCTATGGCGTCATCATACGAAGAATGGGGCCCGGGGTCGCTCCAGGGACCTGTAAAATCGTAAGCCATCACCTGCAGTGAGGTGGCATAATCCGTGATGCCGTCAAAATAGTGTTTCCCGCCCCAGTTGCCGGCATACAGATCAATGGAGATGCCTATCTCAAAAGGGCGGAAGTACTCATCCAGCTCTTTCAGGAGGGTGACCAGGGCGTTGCTCTCGGCAGGGATCACGGTACCGGTAGCTGCCCCGTTCCAAAACTCCCAGTCGATGTCCACGCCATCCAGACAGTTGCTGAACACGTAATTTTTTATATCCCGCACGAGTCTTTTTCTTTTGGTGTCGTCGGTGGCGACCGAGGGGAAGTTATCAGAGTCTTCCGCTCCCCCGATGGAAAGATACACCTCTACGCCATGGTTATGGGCCTCCTCCACAAGCAGTCCGGTCATATCCAGATGTTTGGTGATCAGATGGCCATCGGAAGAGATGGAGGCAAAGGCATAATCAATGCGTGTGATCTCGTCCCAGTGGACAGCCGATACCGGCAGATGGTCCTCGCCCCAGTATGGGTAGAATCCCACCACCTTAAAGTCGGTCTGTTTCGGCTCGAAGGGTTTGTCACATACCGGTTTGTCAGGCTCTTCCTTTACGGGCACATCGGGACCTTCATCCCGGTGGCAGGAAAAGGCCAGGGGCAGGATAATTATGAGGAGGAATTTATGTTTCATGTTTCAGGTTTCAGGTTTCAGGTTTCAGGTTTCAGGTTCCAGGTTCCAGGTTCCAGGTTCCAGGTTTGAGGTCCCGCAATTCTCGAGATCAAAGATCTCGTTAGAATTGCGAGGATCCTCGTAAAACTGCAATTGCAGTTTTACGGGATTTGAGGCTCGCTGCGCGAGCGTTTGTGGTTCGAGGTTTGAGGTTATTGGTTTTTCACCCATAGGGTTACGATGCCGAAAGGAGGAAGTTGCAGATCTTCCGGTATTTTATGTTTTTTCACGCCTATCGGGCCGGTCACGAAGACGTTCCTGTTCCCCGGTGTTTTCCATTGCAATGAGAGAGGGATCGTTTTTTCGGAGGGGTTGAACACCCTCAGCAACCATCCCCCGTGCAATGGCTGCACAAAGGTCACGATCAGATCTCCTCCGGGGACGGGCAGGTTCTGCAGTTTTTCATCGGGCGCACCGCGGATCACAAGCAGAGGTTGTGCGATCTCCAGGCCCTGCCGTTTGGCAGCAGCCCGGTCGAAAACTCCATGGGGAGAAAGATAATACCGAAAGGTGGTGCTGCCTTCCTGGGTGGCTTTGTAATTGGTCCCCCAGTAATTGTTCATCACCCAAGAGATGAGATAATTCCCAGGCTGCTGCACGGTCTTCCGCCAGCCTGTCTGGTTAGCATCGGTGGTGATGCGGCCCAGCTCGACCATACCGGCGTCGGGCGTAAACCATGTGACGCCCTTCTCAGCGTCCGACACATCCACCCACCGCTGCACGGTAAAATAATTTTTACACGAACCGGGCAACTGGTCTTTCCCCGGCCGGTAAGCGCCCCAGGCAATATCCATCAGGGTCCGGCTCTCCGGCAGACGAAAAGGAAAGGTAAAATAGGCCGCCTCCGGCGTATATACTTTTTTCTTATCCAGGGTGTTGACGATCTCCACCCGTCCGTCGTACCAGAGACGCACTTCGCGTATAAGCCCTGCGGTCCCGGGTGCTTCAGACCCCAGCACCACCGAGCGGTACAAGGGACCCTGCGTATGTCCTACGAACCGTACCCCGGTCGGCAGGAGGGGATGGAGGGGTTTCCTGCCGGCAATGTATACATATCCGTTCAGCCCCTGCCCATACAGGGTATCCGCCAGTTCAGTACCTGATGCTTTCATCCGCAACGAGACGATACTCCCGGTCACAGGGTCCAGGGTCAGGGATACCTGTTCATTCTCCAGTTTCCAGCGATCGTCATCGCCGGACCCTGCAGAAACTTCGGTTTTCCCGCTCCCCTCCACGATCCTGAATCTTTTCCATCCGAAAGGAGGGATGTCTTCAGCCCGGAAGAGGAGGTCTCCCCCATCCGTCACCTGGCAAATCATTTCCTTTCCTTCCTCATCAGTCACACAGGGATCGTTCAGCCCGGTGATCTTTCCCAAAGAGACGATCCCGGACCTTTTCCAGGAGAGGGTGTTCACCACCGTAATGATCCTGCTGTTCCCAAGCCGGGAAATCATTTGCAGGGGTCTGTCCAGAAGATCTTTTGTCTGCCGGTCGGCCCGCAGGGCAAAACTCCTTTTGGTCTGCCATTGGCTGAGGGTAAAAGGGCTGTCGGGCTCGCTGATGCTGTTCCACGAGCCCCAGGTGTGCTCATCATACAGCAGGATATTTTCCCAGGCACGGTTGAATTCTTTCGCCGGGTAGGGAAGCGAAGGGATCATGCTGTACATCACTGAGGCCTGTACGATCCTTTCGGCAGAGGCTCTGTTCATCTCTGTCTCCAGGGCCGATGAGTAAGCCCCGTCCGACCAGTACGGGGTCAGGTCGCCCCGCAACACCGGCAGCCGGTCACCGTATTTTCTTTCAAGATCGCTGAACAGCTCTCCTACGGTGCTGATGACCATGCGGGGTGAACAATACTTTTCATTCCAGCGTTTCACGGCCTCCACCAGCAGAGGATCGGGCGGGCCGTTGTCAGAACCGATGTTATAGCGCAGTGCCACGATATCGTAGGGATAGCCTTTCTCATGCAGTTCTTTCAGATAGTCGAAGACCTGTTTCTCCCGCAGTGCATTTTCCACGTTATGGTTTTCGAGCGCCCCGTGGAACATGGAATATCCTTTGCCATGGATCCAGCAGAGGACCTTTTCCTGTCCCGAAGGAGACTGCCACCAGAAAGGCTTGTCCCCCATTTCCGGGAGGATATGTCCGATGTGATCGAAGGTATTGGTGCCTATGGAGAAATATTTCACACCGTTCTGTGCCAGTACCGGCACCAGTCCCCAGGTATAGCCCGGTATATCACTGATCATGGCCGTCTTGAGGGGCACACCTATGGAATCTGCCAGACGGCGTGCCGGCGCCACCAGTTGCATCAGCTCTTCGGGGCGGCACAAGCCGGTGAGTTCATTGGCAAAAAGGGCGTCCAGCTCGATCCTCCCCTGCCGTATGGCCCGTACCATCCGCTCCTTTTCGGCGGGAGCAGCCTGGCGCATCCATGTCACCAGCGGCCACATCACCTCCACATTCCATTTGAACTGATCTCCCGCCGGGCGGTCGCTGCTCTCCTCTGCATACTGCAGGGCTTTCTCCAGGTTGTGCCACTGGATGCGCTGCACCTCCGCCTGTACCTGCGTGTAACCTATGTCCACATGGGAATGGTGCAGCAGGTAGATGGTCTTCTCCTGCACCGGCATCAGATGAACATACTGCCGGGCCAGAAGCTTTTTATCTTTTTTCAGGCAGAAGCACAGCTCCTTTTTCTTTTTCACCACAGGCACATAGCGCCGCCAGATGTTCATCCCCGGCTGCAGGGTCACTTCCTCCTGATCATCTCCCAACTGCATATCCACCCTGACAGGATCGCCCAGATGCACCAGGTCGATGCGTACCAGGTTCCTCTTTTCACCTTTCTGCCATACCACGGCTTCCTGGCTCTCTATGTCGAGCGCGGGTGCAGGGATATAGCGGTAGGTCATGTACCACACACGGCTCCCGGCCGACTCGCCCATGATCTTCAGCCGCAGGGGTTTTCCCTTTTCCACTTCTCCGGCAGGCACGGACAATACCATAAAACCGGCCAGGTCGCCGTGCTTATCCACCATTACAGGCCGGAAATGCAGACGGATACCCTCTGTGCCGGTGATGATCCGGTCTTTCATCTCCTTGTCAGCCGGATTCTTGAATGTAAGCACCTTTTTATCATTGACGAACAGATCGAAACGGTGTTGTTCCTTATTTACATCCACGGCACATACCCAGATAAACCGGGCCGTATCACCTGTAAAATTCTCCGGCACCGGCTCCGTTTCCCATACAATGAACTGTTCCCGGTCGATGCTTCTCACCAGCAAGGCATCTTTGATCACAGGCAGGGGAGCATGATAACGAAGCACCTGTCCCGATATGCTTTTTGCATATCCGGCGATATACTTCTTACCGGCGGGATCCTGAAAAGGGACTACTGTCTTACAGGCTGCAAAAACAAGGAGCCCCAGGAACATTACTGCAGAAATTCTGATCGTTCTATGCATCACTGTTCATTTTACGATGATCTCGTCACAGAAGAGCCAGGCCTTGCTGCCGGCGCCGGGCGCCCAGTCGGGACAGGTCCCCACATTGTTGGCTATGACGCGCACGTATCTCGCCCGTACCGGCTTTTCCTCCCAGCGTATCACCAGTTTTTCCGGTCCTTCTGCCCGGGAGGGATCTTCCGGCCGGCCGTAGTAGACCAGCCCGAAGTGTTTTCCGTCCTCCGAGACATAAAAAGAGGCCTGTCTCGGATAATGGATGTAGACGTTCAGTTGCTGCAGGAATCCTGCAGCTATGGAGTGTATGTCGGTCATCTTCCCCAGGTCGATGGTAGCCACCAGATCGTCTTCCAGGTATCCCTGCCAGGCAGGGTCTTTGTAAGCAGGTTTTGCCAGGACGCCGTCGGTAAGACCGTCGAAACCTCCCCCGTCATAGCGGGCAGAGAAGAGGTTCTCCAGTTGCGGAACACATCCCAGGGCTTTGTGCACCGTCAGGTCCTGCCGCAGGATACCCAGGAGGGTTCCTTCGCGGAAAACACCTGCTATCAGCGAAGCATCCTGTGTGAGGAGCGCAGGCCCTTCGTAAAGAGGAGAAGAGAGGTCCGGCACCCGGCCGGTATGATCATATCGTACCACACCATCCTTAACAGGGCTTCTCAGGGTCACCTGTAACGCCTCTCCCACGGCTGCGACCTCTGTCCTCATCAGGATCACCGGCACCAGGTCCAGGTCATCGAACCAGGCCGTCCCCCGCGTGTCCAGGGTCAGCCCCGGAGAGATGCGGACAACAGCCTGTGTGCTGTCATCCGGAGTGATGAACATCTCATATTTTTTCCATTCCGTGGTCAGGGGAAACGTTTTACGGACAATACTTCCTGCCGTTAAGCTGAAAGAGGGATCCGGCGGTTTCTTATGAAAAAGACGGTACAGAAAGCTCCGGGACGACCAGGTATCCTGGCGGGGTGCTCCTTTTGCCCAGACCGACAACCGGTACGTATGCCCATATTCCATGTAAGACGGGAAGAAAGAAAGCGTCACACCTTTTCCGTCCTCCGGCGTGACGAGCCGCACCGAATGTTCCCCGGAGTGTGCCACCCGGGCGTCGACGAAATAGGTCGCTCCCCTGTCTTTCCCGGCACGCGCATAACAGGCAGAGGGCACACCCGGCACAGGCAGATACTCAAATCCCGGATCCACCATCATGTTCAGCGTGTCTTTTACCCCGGAGCGGTCCTGTACCCCCCAGGAGATCCTGAACACCCTCGTTCCGAAAGCGTCGATCATATCACTGATGCGATGCTTCCTGACCGGTATCTCTCTGTTTTCGAACATCACCTTTGCGGCCTTCATGCCGGGAAAGTCCGAGGGCAGGGACACCGTCAGCGGGAAAGGTTTGTTGACGGTATTCACACAAATAATGACCATCGAGCTGTCGCGGCGCCATCCTTTCACGCGTACGGAAGGCTGGTCTACAGATAATTCTGACACCTCTTTTCCATACACATAAAACGGGGTCAATTCAGCCGTTTCGAGGGCGATCCTGCCACATTCCTCCCAGGCAGGAAGCGATTTAGGGAAACCGTTGAGCCCGTTCCGGACAAAATACTTTATGCCCCTGGCGCCGTTGATCAGCGCCAGGTAGGTCATCACCCGCATCTCCTGTGGCGTGGGCTCGCGCTGCCAGTGTTCGGCCCCGCCGAACGCCTGGGGGACGATCCAGAGCGGTTTGTCAGGATACATGGTTTTCTCCAGCATCCTGCTGACATATTCCACCTCGGTGACGGGACGGTTGGGTACCGGATAGGGATCAGCCATGACAATGTCCATGGCATCACGGTAGCGCCAGGCCTGCTGCGGTGTCATGAAGACCATGGTAACAGGATGATAAGGATCCAGTTGCTTGATCAGCCGGTAGGTTTCTATGAGTGACTCCTGAGGTACACCGTTGCCCACCGGTTCATCCGCGATATACCAGGAGAGGAGGGCCGGATGATCGCGGAAAGCCGTCACCTCCCGGATGAGCCGTGTCCGTTTCTCCTGATCGCTCACATCCATGCTCGATCGTACACCACCTTCGCCGGCCACGCTCAGCAGATTGTAATTGACTTTCATGCCCAAAGCCGCACAACGGTCCATCCAGGCTTTCCTGTGCTTAAAGGTCTTGTCCTCGATCTTCTGATAGGGAGAGATCATGTTGAATCCCCGCACCACCTCCTCCTCAGGCAGGGTAGGCTGCACAGGGGAATAGGCATAGAAACCGAAAGGTATGAAAGGGAGATCACCGACGATGAGGGTCCCGCTGAGCCGGTCGATCTTCACGGCATTGAACCGGGAGGGTAGTTTTTTCACCGGAATGACCGTATCGAGATATACCGACCCGTCCTTTCTTTTCAGCAGGCACCGGACAGGGTTGTCTCCCTCCTCCATACCGGCCAGGGACAGGGGGATCCGGTTCATCCCGGCCGTGAGGGCATGATCCGTCACCAGAGCTTGTCCTCCGGAAAAGATACCGGCCGTTGCCGGAGGATCGTCAGGCTGGTCCAGATAGATAAGGATCTCCCCGCTCTTCTCGGTCGTATAATAATCCTGCCGGCTGAGAACAGACACTTTGGAAGCGACTGCGGTCAAACTTGTCAGCAAGGAAAAAAGGAACAGAAGGAAGGGGAGTTTGGGGTGGTTCATGGTTTCAGGTTTCAGGTCCCGAAAAACAGAAAATCTTTGATTTTCGTTGTTTTTCGAGGATGCTCGAAATGATTACAAAATCGAAGGTTTTGATCATTTCGGCATTTCAGGTTTCAGATTTCAAGCTCATGGCTCATTGCTCATTGCTCATCGCTCATTGCTGTCTTCCACGTCAGGCCGTCCTGGCGGATGTGCCAGAGGGTTTTTCCGGGGCCCTGCATAGTGATCTCATACATGTCACCGGTGGTCTGTATCTCAGGCCAGGCAATAAACCGGTCGAACACCCCGGGATCCACTCCCAGCTCCTCGAACGAAGAGGTCCAGGTGCCGGTCCGGTCATGATATCTCTTTTCTTTATAGTACAGGTTGCGCAACACCCATTTCTCTTTTTCTCCCGGGGGCATCGTAAAAATATCTTTTCCTTCACCGGCCGTTTTATCAGAGAAGAGCAGGTAACCCCAGGTTTCGGGCGCATGCATGTTGATGATGCCCTGGGGCGACCACACCCAGTTATGTTCGGGAAGTCTTTTTCCATTCTCATCCGTTTTCACAACGTAATGTCCGTTTTTTACAGTGGTCTCCCACTCCACCCGCGAAAAGTTGATCCTCCAGATATCTCCGGCAATGGGTTTTTTCTGTTCCGGTGCACATTCGCGGAGGATCTCCCAGGGCATAGCGATCTCGATGGTCCATTTATCGTCCTTATCACCCGGTTTGTTCAGGGTTCCATACACATGCACGCCTCTTTTCAGGCCTCTGATATCCCATCCGTTCACCGGCGGTCCCCCGTCGCGATAGGGTTTTATCAGGAGCAGGTCCCACCACGTCGCGAAAGCGTTCATCTCATATTCATAATACTGATGAGTATCTCCATCCGGATCGATGAATACTTCAAAATCGTTATCATAGAAGATCACCGTGTCCCGTTGCCGCAGGGTGGCCCAAATGTCAGGTTCTTCCAGCTCCGCTGCAATATAAAGGTAATCCTCATCCCACATCATCTTCACCCTGGTCTGCAGAGGGGGCCGGGGTTTCAGCGAGCCTTCGATATCCGTAAAATATTCTGTCCAGAGGGCTTTATCCCACTCCTCACCGGACAGGATCCCGTCCACCTTTATGGAGACCGGGGTCCTGTAGCAAATATAATGACGGGGTGCGAACGGTATCTTCAGCTCATAGAAATCCTTTTCATTATTTGCTGTTTTCTCATTACCGCTTTTTTGTTGCGATCTGCCGCAGCCCGCCAGTAACAGGAAAAGGGCTGCCACTCCGTAAGAAAAGTAAATTCGTAACATACTTTTAAAATTACAGGGTTGAACTTTATTGTGCCAGAAAGTGTTTCCAGTGTTTATCATTCATACTGCCGTAACGGAAGAGGCAGAGGCCCTGCGCTTCCCCTTTGGCCACATAGCGTACGGCATCCGGCATCTCCTGTGGGAGGATCGCCGGGACAAAGAGCCCGGCATAGAGCGGGAAACGCCCCCGGAGGGCTTCTTCTCCCTCCCGGACAGCCTCTTCCAGCCAGGCGATCTTCTTCTCATAAAAATTATGGTACATCATGGGAAAGACCGCATCCAGGTCCCAGTGGTCCCATGCCTGTCTGACCAGTTTCCGGGCGATGGCCGGCGTGGGGAATACGGCGGCCGAGATCTTTTTACCATGTTCTCTGACCACTGCCGCCAGGCGGCCCACCAGCCGGGTGATGCTGTCATAACGGAACTGCCGCCAGGCCACATCGGCGGCCGGATCCGGGAGATCAAGCGGATCCACCCCATGCTCTGCAGCAAATTTGCTCCTGCATACATCGCAATAACAATAATCATACCGGGGATATTCCCGGTCCTGGACAATGTCATATTTCTTCCATAAACCCCGGGGGAGTATCACATCGGGAAATCGGATATAATCGAGATGTATCCCGTCGAGACCGGCCAGTGAAGCCATCTCCCTCATCTTTTTCTCCAGATGATCGATAACACCCTGATGGTTCGGACATAACCATTTATAATAAGGCACATAGGGAGGATATTCCGCCGAAGATCTTCCTTCCCGCGAAACCACGTACCAGTCGGGATGCTCTTCCAGGATCTCTTTATTGCCGTTCATCAGGGTGACATACCACCGGTGGATCCGGAGATCCAGCTCCCCGGCCAGAGCCACCGCCTGTTCCATCGTCTCATCATCCCCCTGGAGGTGGACCCCCTCAAACCCGTATCTTTTCAGTTTTTTCAGATCTTTAGCAAGATGTTCCCTGTTTTTCCGGGCTACATACCAGGTCCAGGAGGGCATGGGAACCTTTTTTCTTCCTGCGGTACAGGAAACCAGGGACGAAGGAAGCATGACGGCCACTCCCAGGCCTGCCAGAGAATATCTGATAAAATCTTTTCTTTCCATGTTCACCGGTTTAATGAAGATACGAGGGCATGGAGCAGATCTCCGTCATGATCGCCCGACAGTTCCCAGAACATGATCCCTCCCAGATGTTTTTTGGTGACATACTTTGCTTTCTCTCTCACAGAGCGGGGATCATCGAAGGTCACGAACATCTGTTCTTCCGGGTTCCACAGCCAGGAGGCCCGGGCACGCCGGTCCCAGTTGAGGCTGAAACCGGGCATGTTCTCCAGGGAGTCCACGATCGTGTAATAGGGCATCTCTCCCCTGGCACCTGTGCTCTCCTGGCAAAGTCCTTTGTTCCGGGGTTCCACCTTCTTCCACCAGCGACCGTAAAAAGCGGCTCCTATCACGATCTTATCGCGCGGCACGCCGGCATCCAGGAACATTCTCACCGAACGGTCGACGGAATTCCCCTGGGGCTCACACCGGGGTGTATACAGATTGGTATGATGACCGGTCAGGGATTCCCACCCCCCGTGATAATCATAGGTCATCACGTTGATATAATCGACCATCTGCACGATATCCCGCATGATCACATGGTCCATCCAGGTCTGGTTGGCAGCCGCAGCTACAGACAGCAGATAAGGTTTCCCGTCCCTGCTGAGGAAGGACATCCGGTCGAGGGCGATCCGGATCGCCTCCAGAAGCAGGGAAAAATTGTATTTATCGGCAGGACGGTATACATTCCCGGCACCTTCCTGTCCGGGATACTCCCAGTCGATATCCACCCCGTCGAGGTTGTAGGTGGAGACCAGCACGGCCAGTCGCGAAGCAAAAAGATGCCGTGAAGAGTCGGTAAGTGCCACATCCGAAAAATGACCGGATCCTCCCCATCCTCCTACTGAAAGCAGTACCTTCAGGCCGGGGTTGGCAGAAGACAATGAAGTCAGATAATAAAGATTCTTTTCATCATCCCGGCCGGGGAGATATGGAACACCGTCCTTTATCAGTGCAAAGGCATAGTTGATATGTGTCAGGGATGTTGCCGGCACTTTCTTTCCTGTACTGAAACGTGATCCCTGCACATAGGCGATCACACGGGGAGCACTCTTCCTGTCCGCCGGACGGGGTGAACAGGAAGGCAGTAAAAAAAGGACTATCAGGCTAAATCCAAGGATATTTTGTCTGTTTCTCAGGTTGATCTGTAACATACTATAAAAATGGTATGAAAATAGGCAGGAAGAATATCTCCGCTGCTTTTCAAAGCTACGAAGATCCTCTGCACCGGCCAAATCCGGAAGCATTTTTTTAGCCCAAACCCCGGCTAACGCATTAGTTCAGCTAATATTTAGCTTTCTAATGACATGTCAACTTAATTATGACACATCCAATACACCTTTTTCCCTTCGCACCCCCTCGGTCCCCTAAAGGGGAAGTCCGCCCACAAATCAATAGCCAGCGTGGGCGAGGGTTCCCCCTTCAGGGGGTCAGGGGGGCGGTCAGGCTATGTAATGCGTTGTTTTAAGGTTGAATTAACACTAATGCGTAATCTGGGTTTAACATTTTCCCGTGATCGTTCTCCCGCTGATATCCCCCGATTTTCTTACCTTTGCGCAAAAACCACACATGAAACCGATATCCGAACTGACGCCTGCCGAACTCAATGTCCTGAGCCGGAACACCCTGATGGAGAGCCTGGGCATAGAGTATCTGGATGTAGAGGAGGGTTTTGTGCGGGCACGCATGCCGGTAGACCGTCGCACACTGCAGCCGGTAGCCAACATCCTTCACGGAGGGGCCAGCCTGGCCCTGGCCGAGACCGTGGGCAGCCTGGGATCGATCCTGATCACGGACATGGAGAGATATGATGTCCGGGGAGCAGCACTCACGGCCAATCATGTACGCCCTGTAAAAGAGGGATGGGTCTATGCCGAAGCACGCCTCCTGCACCAGGGCCGCAACACCCATATATGGAACATTGATATCTTCAACGAAGCGCACGAGCTGGTTTCCACGGCCCGTCTGACCAACTTCATTGTGTCCCGGCAGGGAAACTAAAAGAATATCCATGATCAACCTGTTGATAAAGACCGGTTATCCTTTCGTCACTTTCCGTTATCCTCACGAGAGCGAGTTCATTAACATCGTTCAGAACGACAGGGAGATCAATACTTTCCGGCCGGACGAGATGCCGGATCTTTCCGGTTTTTTTCTGGCTCCCTTCGATGAAGGATCGCAGGTTCCTCCGGTGTATATACGGCACGACCTCTCTTACACCTGGGCTCCGGGACATGAAGGATCTGGACCTGTTGCGCTACAGAAACCGGAAACGGCAACCTCGCATGATACTTATATCCCCGGGGAGAAAGATTATCTGAAAAAGATCGGGGAGATCCTCACAAGGATCGGGCAGGGTCAGGCTGAGAAGGTGGTGCTGACCCGCCCCGAAGCGATCCCTCTGCCGGAGGTATTTGACTTCACTGCTTTTTTCACAATACTCCATCATCAATATCCCGCGGCCTTTATTTTCCTGGTTTATCTGCCGGGCCGTGGCATCTGGGTTGGAGCCACGCCGGAGGTGTTGCTGAATGCCACAGGGCCCTATTACGAAACCACGGCCCTCGCCGGCACTCTGCCACTGGATGAAGACAGGAACATCCCCGTGTGGAGCCCCAAAGAGCTTCATGAGCAGCAGATCGTCACCGACTACATCCTGGAGGAGCTGAGGCGGGCTGGTTTCCGGACTGTTCCGGACAAAGGCCCCCATACGGTGGTCGCGGGGGGCATGGCCCACCTGGAGACGACCATACGCATTGCCAGGACGGGACAACCGAAAGATATTGCCCGGCTGTTAGAGGCCCTGCATCCCACGCCGGCGATCTGCGGTTACCCCCAGGATGCAGCGCTGGAGATTCTGAGAGAAACAGAACTGTATGACCGGCAATACTACACGGGTTACCTGGGTCCCTGGAATACGCGTTATCCTTCCCGTCTCTACATTAACATCCGGAGCATGCAGTTCCTCCCCGGCATACGCCGTGCGCTCCTGTATGCAGGAGGAGGTCTCACTGCTGCCTCGGTGCCGGAAAAAGAGTGGGAAGAGACCCGACTGAAGATGAACACCCTCTTGTCCGTTTTGGAAAAAATGCCCAACTTTACCGGATGAACCCGGCCAAAGCATATCTGGGCATACTGGCACGTATTTTCCGGGAGAAGGGCCTGCAGACGGTCGTTTTCTCTCCGGGTTCCCGCAATGCACCGCTCATACGGGCCTTCACTGCTATCCCGGGCTTGCGCATTCTCTCCGTACCCGATGAGCGCAGTGCTGCTTTTTTCGCCCTGGGCATAGCCCTTCGCACAGGCCGGCCAACAGCTATCGCCTGCACCTCGGGATCGGCGGCCCTCAACTATGCTCCGGCCGTAGCCGAGGCTTATTACCAACACCTGCCCCTGCTGGTGCTAACGGCCGACCGGCCTGCCGAGTGGATCGACCAGGGTGACGGACAGGCCATACGCCAGGAAAACCTCTACGCCAATTACATCAAAAAATATTTCCTTTATCCCCAGCATGTCATCGGTGAGGATGATGTTCAATACATCATGCGCCTGGCCAATGAAGCCTTTGAGGAGAGTCTCCTGCCTGAACCCGGACCCGTACATATCAACTTCCCTTTCACGGAGCCCCTATACGATTTCTCTCCCGACCTTACCACTCCTGTCCGGATCATCCGTACAACGGGAAAGCTACCTGCCCCCACCGCAACCGAGGTGGAAGAGCTGGCTCACATCTGGCAAGAAAGTTCCAAAAAAATGATCCTTACCGGTCAGATACCTGCCGGTCATGCTCCGGAGTCCCCCCTGGACGTTCTTGCCGAAGATCCCTCCGTGATCCTTCTGACCGAGACAACATCCAACCTGCACCTTGAGAGTTCCATCCCCGGCATTGACAAGGTGGTCGGCACAGTAACAGAAGAAGAGGCAGAGCTGTTCGCTCCCGACCTGCTGATCACGGTAGGCGGGCATATCGTTTCAAAAATGATCAAAAGGTTCCTCCGTGATCATCCGCCCCGGGAGCACTGGCACATCTCTCCGTCGGGATCCCGCATCGACACTTTCCGGTCCCTGACCCGTACCATAAAGGGTAACCCTGAAATATTCCTTCAAGCCCTGGCAGAAGTAGCAAACGTAAAGCATGGAAAAAGTGAGTATGCCCTGCGCTGGTATGAGCGGGATCGTTGCAGCGAAACCCGGCACGCCGCTTTTCTGAAAAATGTTCCTTTTTCCGACCTGAAAGCATTCGATATCATTTTCAGAGGTCTCCCCGAAGAAAGCACCCTCCATCTGTCCAATTCAACACCTGTGCGATACTCACAGCTGTACCGCATGCCCAAACGCTTTCATTTTCATTGCAACCGCGGGGTGAGCGGAATCGACGGGTGCCTTTCCACTGCCGCCGGGGCAGCGCTCGACGCCGAGGAAGACACCTTCCTGCTGACAGGAGACATCGCTTTTTTCTACGACCGGAACGGCCTGTGGCATGAACATCTGAGCAACAAGCTGAAGATCATCCTAATCAACAACGGAGGAGGTGGTATCTTCCGTTTCATAGAAGGACCGGATACCACGGGCAGGCTGGATCTCTTCGAGACCCCTCACCGGCTGACGGCCCGGCATGTGGCGGCACTCCATGACATTCCCTACCTGGAAGCAAACGACGAAAAGACATTATCGGAAAATTTAGGAACGATCAGTACCATGCCCGGACCGGTGATCCTGGAAGTGTTCACACCGCGGGAAGAGAACGGTAGGATATTGAGGGAGTATTTTGGGAGACTTAGGGAAGGATGAAGAAGTTCGATGCTCGATGCTAGATGCTCGAAGGAGGAAGGATGATCGATGAAGGACGAATGATGAAGATCGATTTATGAATTTTGAATTTTGATTTATAAGTGATGATTTCTGAATGGGAGGCTTCACGCAGACGACGCAAAGCAAAACGCAAAGCACGCAGGTAATGATGGAATAATGGAAAAATGGAATATTGGAATGATGGGAAAATATACGATCAACTACTTAATTACACGAGCGTTAGCGAGTAAATTTCAACCTAATTACGTCCCGACGCAGTCGGGGCAGATTTCGCGACCAAAGGGAGCTAATTTCTACCTAATTTCATCCCGACGCAGTCGGGGTTAATTTCGAGTTTTGATTTTTGAATTCTGATTGAAAAAGTTTAAGACGATGAAACGAGAATGGGAAACGATCCGGGAGTATGAGGATATTTTTTTTGAGTTCTGGAACGGTATCGCGAAGATCACCATCAACCGGCCGGAGAAGCGGAATGCTTTCCGGCCCGAGACGGTGAAGGAGATGAGTGAGGCGCTGGTGACCTGCCGCGAGGACCCGGAGATCTACACCATCATCCTCACGGGTGCCGGTGACAAGGCCTTCTGCAGCGGCGGCGATCAGTCGGTAAAGGGCAAAGGCGGATACATCGGGAAAGACGGCGTGCCCCGCCTGAACATCCTGGATGTGCAGAAGCAGATACGTTCGATGCCCAAGCCGGTGGTGGCCATGGTCAACGGCTATGCCATCGGCGGCGGTCATGTGCTGCATGTGGTATGTGATCTGACCATCGCCTCGGAGAATGCCATCTTCGGCCAGACAGGCCCCAAGGTAGGCAGCTTTGATGCAGGTCTGGGCTCCTCTTTCCTGGCCAGCATCGTGGGACAAAAGAAAGCCCGGGAGATCTGGTTCCTGAACAAGCAGTATTCGGCACAGGAGGCCCTGGAGATGGGACTGGTCAACCGCGTGGTGCCTTTTGACGAACTGGAGGATGCCACCGTGGAGTGGTGTGAGATCATGATGCAGCGCAGCCCCATGGCCCTGCGCATGATCAAGCTGGGCATGAACGCTGCCCTCGACGGACAGATAGGACTGCAGGAGTTCGCCGGCAATGCCACTCTTCTCTATTATCTTACCGACGAGGCACAGGAGGGGAAACGGGCTTTCCTGGAGAAAAGAAAACCGGATTTTAAGAAGTTCCCGAAGTTTCCGTAGAAAGGGTAAAGTGCCTGGAGTGCCTGGAGTACTTAGAGTACTTAGAGTGCCTAGAGTGCCTAGAGTGCCTAGAGTTAAAAGTTGGTAGTTTATAGTTTGTAATTATATCACTCATTCACTCATTCACTCATTCACTCATTCACTCATTCACTCATTCACTCATTCACTCATTCAATCATTAACTCATTCAATCATTAACTCATTCAATCATTAACTCATTCAATCATTAACCATAACCATGAGCAAGATCAAATACTGGGTGGAGGCGTTTCGTTTACGGACATTGCCGTTGTCATTGTCCTGCATCATTCTGGGGGCATTTCTGGCTTACGGTGATGGTCCTTTCAGCTGGCGCACCTCCTTGCTGGCCCTGCTCACCACGCTTTTCCTGCAGATCCTTTCCAACCTGGCCAACGATTATGGTGATTTCAGCCACGGGGTGGACAATGCCGGGCGCAGGGGTCCGGAACGTACTTTGCAAGCGGGCAAGCTCTCTCCCCGGGCGATGAAAACAGCTATCCTTCTCTTTGCCGTGCTGTCGCTTCTCTCCGGTGTGGCTCTGATCCTCTCGGGCACCGCCGGTCTTCTTTCTGCCGAAGCGCTCCTTTTCCTGCTGCTGGGCCTCCTGGCCATCGGGGCGGCCATCAAGTATACGGCAGGCAAACATCCTTACGGTTACTATGGTCTGGGGGATCTCTTTGTTTTCCTGTTCTTCGGCCTGGCTGGGGGCCTGGGTACCTACTATCTGAACACTCACCGGCTGCCGGCCGATCTTCTGCTGCCGGCGTCGGCCATGGGATTTCTGGCTACGGGTGTACTGAACCTCAACAACATGCGTGACCTGGAACATGATCGCAGGAATGGCAAAAGGACGCTGGCTGTCCTGCTGGGACCCGTGGGCAGCCGTTATTACCATCTGGCACTGCTCACGCTGGCGCTGGTGAACAGCCTGGCGTACATTGCCCTGCACTATCACAGCCCCTGGCAATTCCTCTTCCTGATCATCCTGCCTCCCCTGGTGCAAAACCTGCGGGTCGTCTTTTCTTCGCCGCCCGCGGAAGCCCTGGACCCCTACCTGAAAAAACTGGCACTCACCAGCCTCATCTACAGCCTGACCTTCGGTGCCGGAATGATGATGTAACCCATACAGATATCAGACAAAACAGGAGATTATTTGCTACAGCCATGCATGAACAATGTAGGGACACAAAATCTTGTGCCCCTACATAATTCCGGATACCTGTTATTACCGATTACATATGACAAAAAAAAGCAGGACCGTAGCCCTGCCTCTCTGTTAAAGATCTTCTTTTTTCTAGAATTTCATGGATACACCCAGGAGTCCGCCGAAAGTGGTACCACCTCCTATCTCAAGGTTCAGTCCCCATTTATCACTCCAGTACCAGCGGCCACCCACATGCAGGTTCAGACCCACACCCGTGGCATAACCTCCCATGCCTATGTTCACACCCACACCGGCACCGGCATAAAAATCAAAATCCTTGGGAATCCCGATGATCCGGTTAAAATGATAATCTCCGCGGGCCATCAGGGACATCCAGTCAAAATAGGCCATATCCAGGCCGATCTGGCCTCCTACAGTGATATCATCATGGACGGCAAAATCCATCCCCACATAAACGGGAAAGGTAGCATAAGCCAGCCCTACACCAAAATTCAGTTGTTTATCCCCTTTGGCCAGAGGAGCCTCTCCCTGCTGGGCAAAACTCATTCCGGAGATCAGCAAAGCAAATGTAAAAACAAAAGCAAGTCTTTTCATGGTTTAACTTTTTTAAAAGGTTATTTGTTCAGGGTTGCAAAGGTAAAAAAATATACCGAGCATTGCAATTTTTATTTATATTGGGTCTTAATTAATTCAGCAGGCCGGCATCATCCATAATCTTAATATCTTTGTTGCAGGTCCACAAGAAACCAACTGTCATGTCCCTGACCGCCTCATATAAGAAATACATCCTCCGTTTCAAATCTCCTGCCGGGACTTCCCGGGGGATCCTGCGTGAGAAGACCAGCTGGATCATCCGGGTGGAAGACTCCGCCCGTCCGGGTATTTACGGCTATGGAGAATGCGGTCCCCTGCCCGGCCTGAGTCCGGACGACCGTCCCGATCTGGAAGAGGTCCTTGCTATGGTCTGCCGGCGCACGGGTATGTATAATTTTTCGCCGGATGAGATCCCCTCCCTTTTTCCTGCTGTCCGTTTCGGTATCACCACGGCCCTGCAGGACCTACAGAGCGGCGGCCGGCAGATCCTGTACCCCTCCCCTTTTACTGAGGGGAGGGAGAGCATCCCCATCAACGGGTTGATCTGGATGGGGGATCCTGATTTTATGAAGCGGCAGATCAGGGAAAAAATAGAGGAGGGCTACCGTGTCATCAAGATCAAGGTAGGTGCTTTGGATTTTAAAGAAGAGCTACGTTTACTGAAACATATACGTCAGGAGTATGCCGCGGAGGATCCGGAGATTCGGCTCGATGCCAACGGGGCTTTCACTCCTGATGAAGCCCCCGAAAAGCTGAAGCGTTTATCTGAGTACAACATCCATTCCATTGAGCAGCCCATAGCGCCGGGGCAGTTCGATGCCATGGCTGCGCTCTGTGCCTCTTCACCCATTCCCATTGCTTTGGATGAAGAGTTGATCGGCCCCTGGGATGACCGGGAAAAAGCCCGGTTACTGGACCATCTGAGACCCTCCTGGCTGATCCTCAAGCCCACCCTGCTGGGCGGGTTCGCTGCATGTGAGCGCTGGATCGCTCTGGCCGGGGCCAGGAACATAGGCTGGTGGATCACCTCGTTGCTGGAGTCCAACATAGGGCTGAATGCCCTGGCCCAATGGACCTACACCCTCAACAACCCCCTGCCCCACGGACTAGGCACCGGCATGCTGTTCACCAACAACTTTCCTTCACCTCTTTATATACGTGAGGGGCGACTGCATTTTGATCCGGATCATGTCACCGACCTGAAACCGTTCCGGCCATGATGATCTACCCTGCCATCACGATCGACGGGGTGACACGACCTCTCCGGCAGTCGAGGGAGTTCTGCCTACGCGAACTTGACCAGCCTGCCACGCCGGCATTCAGGAAAGAGGCTTTTGATTTTTTTCTTGAATACACGGGCGACAGGGAAAAGGTACAGCTCACCACCTCCGGCACCACTGGCAGGCCGGTTGTTCTGACCGCCCGCAAGGAGCAACTGGCAGCCAGCGCCCGGCTCACCCTGCATGTCCTGGGCCTGCAACCGGGAGACAAAGCCCTGCTCTGCCTCCCGGCACGTTACATCGCCGGCAGGATGATGATCGTACGGGCAATTACGGGCGGCCTGGACCTTCACCTGACACGGCCCACGGTACGGCCGCAGATCAGGGAGCATTATGACTTCTCCGCCATGACCCCCCAGCAGGCGGGGAATATCCTGCACACCAGTGGTGGCAGGCAAAAACTTACCCGGATAAAAAAACTCCTTCTCGGCGGAGGCCCGCTGCCCTCCGGTCTGGAAAAAGAGTTATCCTCTCTGCCAACAGAGATCTTCCATACCTACGGCATGACGGAGACATTCTCCCACATCGCCCTGCGCAGGATCACCGGACCGGACCGCTCTCCCCTGTTCAGTCCTCTGCCCGGGGTTCGGGTGTCCCTTTCCAACGAAGGCACACTGATCATCCAAGCCCCCCACCTGCTGCAGGACCCCGTTCATACGCATGATCTGGCCGTGATCGATCCGCAGGGCCGGTTCCGCATCACCGGAAGAAGTGACAACCTGATCAATACCGGCGGGGTGAAAGTCTCTCCGGAGATCCTGGAAGAACAACTGCAGGATAAACTATCCTTTCCTTTTTTTATCGGCGGACTGGAAGATCCTCTGCTGGGAGAGAAAGTTGTGCTGTTTATGCAGGGCCCCACCCCGGATCCTCCCGCTCTGGAAGAGATCAGAAAAGCCGTCCGGTCTCTTCCCGACCGGACCGGAAGACCCCGCCAGCTGGTCATTTCAGGATCCTTTTCATACACACCTACAGGCAAGCTGCGCCGGCAGGAAAGCATGAAGATCGCTGAAAAAAAGGGTGTCTTTTATGATCTCTGATCATTTCATACTTGCAAATTTCCCTTTTTTTTTCTTATATTAGAAAGCCTCTGAAAAAGAGCCTGAAATTGAAAGGAAAAATCCATGCATCTGACAAGAGAAGTAAAGAACAGCGTAAAAGATCATCTTCAGGAAAAACTCTCCGGTCTGAAGAAACAGCACACCTTTCAGGGCAATTCTTATGAACAATTCTTACAGGATATCAGGAAGCACGCCCTGGCGATATTGAAAGAAAATCCTGTAGCCCTTGCTTTTTATAAATATGAAAAAAAGGGAAGAGGATCTTATGAACAGTTACGATGGTGCGATCTGGCAGCTATCCGTCTGATGGATTACGCTGATCACGCCGGTATGGAACTGGAAGATCCCAACCGGCAGGGGGAGAAGATCCTCTCCGATCCCTTGCATCTTTTGTGGAAAGGGGTATATGAACATCTGCCTCTCCACCCTGATTTCATTGAAGACTTCCATCAGCTTTTCCGCCAGTTGAATGTCCGGGAAAAATTACCGTTGCCTTCCCGGAAGACGGTGCAGGCGTGGATGGACCGTCACCCCTCGGGTCTGGACGAGGAGATCATTGCACAACGGGAAAAGAACCGGGACCGTATCCTGGGCTGGTTCATCCGCAAGATCGATGAAGGACGGATCAACGACCGCAAATATTTTTTCACCACTGAAAAGAATTTCGGGGAGAAGCTGGCCACAGCACGCCGGTGGTGGAAAGAGCGTGTTTTCCACCTGCGTTTCGCGATCCGTGATCCGGAAGTCTTGCAGGACATCCTGGAGGGGACCCTCCCTGAGAGCACCATGAAGATCTTGCTGGCGGCCCGGGAAAAAGGCATCCCTTTCTTCATCAACCCTTATTATCTCTCTCTTCTCGATCTCGACAACAACCGTTCCGATCTTGCCATACGGGCTTACATGCTTTACTCGCGGCAGCTGGTGGAGGCTTTCGGACACATCTCTGCCTGGGAAAAAGAGGACGAGGTGGTGCCGGGACAACCCAATGCTGCAGGGTGGCTGCTGCCGCCTTATGACAGTATACACCGGCGCTATCCGGAGGTAGCCATCATCATCCCCGACAGCATGGGGAGAGCCTGCGGCGGGCTCTGCTCGGTATGTCAGCGCATGTACGATTTTCAAAGAGGCCATCTGAGCTTCGACCTGGAGACCCTCCATACCGCACGGCGGTGGCCTGAAAAGATGAAAGAACTGATGGAATATTTCCGCACCGACAAACAACTGCGCGACATACTCATCACCGGTGGCGATGCCCTGATGGGATCGGATAAATCCCTGGAAGACATTCTGGAAGCTGTGTACCAAATGGCACTGCAAAAACGCCGGGATAACAAAAACCGTCCCGACGGAAAAAAATATGCCGGAATGGTACGGGTGCGGCTGGGCACCCGCCTGCCCGCCTATCTGCCTCAGCGCATCACGCCGAAACTGGTAACCCTTCTGCGGGAGTTCCGCAACAAAGCCCGCAGGGCCGGCATACGGCAATTTATCATCCAGACCCATTTCGAGAGCGCTATGGAGATCACGCCGGAGAGCCGGCGGGCCATCGCCCTGCTGCTGTCATCGGGATGGACCGTCACCAACCAACTCGTCTTCACCGCAGCAGCCTCACGCCGCGGCCATGCCGCTAAGTTGAGAAAAGTGTTGAATGATATCGGTGTACTCACTTATTACACTTTCTCCGTAAAAGGCTTCATGGAAAACCAAGAGAATTTTGCCACCAATGCCAGGGCCGTGCAGGAGATGACAGAAGAGAAAAGAGCAGGTCATATATCCCTCCATGCTTCCCACAGGATCGCCTCCTTTCCCGAACATGCGGAACAGACCAAAGAAAATATCGACCGGCTGCGAAAAGAGGAGAACGTGCCTTTCCTGGCCACCGACCGTACCGTTATGAACCTGCCGGGGGTCGGCAAAAGCCTGACCTTCCGGGTCATAGGTCTGACCCACGACGGACGCCGTATCCTGGAATTTGACCATGACCGTGCCCGTTTCCACAGCCCCATTATCGAAAAGATGGGAAAGGTGCGGATCATTGAATCCAAAAGCATGGCAGCTTACCTGCGACAGATGGAGAAAATGGGAGAAGACATCCGCGAATACGAGAATGTGTATGGTTATTCCATCGGCGTCACCGAAAAACGCCAGCCGCTGTATGAATATCCGGAAGAAACATACCGGATCACAAAAGAGATCAACCATTTGGAATTGTAAGAAGTTCGATGTGCGAATGGCGAAGCTAGAAAGAAAGGCTAAAGGATGCGAGGTACTGAGTAAGCATAATGCTTGAATGCTTGAATGCGTGAATGATTGAATGATTGAAAAATCAGCAATCAAAAATCAGAATTCAAAACTATCTTTCTTCATCCCATCATCGCATCATCCTTTTTCCGCTGAAGCCGGTTCCTGAGTAGCCGGCAGGCGTATCGAAGGACAACTTCGTGGCTCTTTGACCTTCGACATTCGACATTCGACCTTCATTTTTCCCTCTCCCCATTCACATATCTCCCTTCGAACAACACATTTCCTTCCTCGTCCCAGATGGTCTTGGATCCATGCTCCACATCCTCACGGAAATCCACCTGCATACGCAGGCGGCCGTTGGGAAAATATTTTTCTGTGTACCGTGCAGGCGGTCCTCCTTATAATACCCCACGATCTTCAGGGTACCGTTCTCATACCAAATCTTCATGATCCCCTCCCGGAGGCCCCATTGCATATTCACTTCCGACCGTTTCCTGCCGCTGTCGTACCACATGGTCATCATCCCGTGCTTGTTGCCCCTGAAAAAATGGGCTTCCACGATCTTGATCCCTTCCGCATTGAACATCCTCACCACTCCGTGACGTCTCCCCTCCTCCACTTCCACCTCTTCGCCAATGGTTCCGTTGTCATGCTTTGAATAATAGGTCCCCGAGAACAACTCCCCCGTTCCGGCCAGACAGATGTAGCCGTTGATCATCTCCAGATCATCCACCGACACAAATAGTTTTTCCCTGCTTTCCATAGCTTTTTTCTTACCCTGCAAAAATAATCCAAAATCGGCAACAGAAATGCAGGAATAAAAAATTTTGTACGGGGCGGTAGGGTTCTGATGGATATGAAATGAACGAGGGTTATAGATATGTGATAATAATGTAGGGGCACAAGATTTTGTGCCCCTACTGGTGGTTGCAAATTGCTGTCATAAGACACAAAAATCAGTATTCCCGCATCCAATATTATCGGGAACATCTACTAATTAATTATACCAATTATAAATTAGGTTATATGTTTTAGAATATGTATTCATTAAAAAAAGGCTTCTTATATTTGCAGCGTTTAACCCAGAATCAGCAATAGAAAATCGCAAGCGCTTTTCATTGCTGATCGATTAAGGATTTCATCGGTTTTGGCTTACACCAAAACCGTGAACTCCTAGATCGGGGTTAACCCCAGCTAACGCAT
>JALVJE010000159.1 GCA_027028505.1 Bacteroidales bacterium | reverse complement strand
ATGGTTGTTGTGTTTGGAAACATATGCTAATATACTTAATCATAGTGTATTAGCAAAACAATCATGCTGCTTTTTTCTCTTATATTTTGCTGTTCTTTAACATTTTATGCTTCTGCGAAACTTTAGTCATTTAATACATTGTAATATCTGAACAAAGAATGAAGCAAATATTCTTTTACATATCCCTGGTATTTCTCCTGGCCGGTTGTGCCGGTCCGCCGGTGACGGAGGATCTCCTCGTGGAGGCGGAGAGCTTTCGGCACAAAGGAGGTTGGGTGGTGGATCCGCAGTTCGTGGAGCAGATGGGCTCGCCCTACCTGTTGGCCCATGGCCTGGGACGTCCGGTGAAGGAGGCCCGGACGATCCTGAAGAAAAAGGTGCGGGGAGATTATCATGTATGGGTCCGGACGAAGAACTGGGTGCCGGGGCCGTGGCCTGCTCCGGGCCGCTTCCTGCTGCGGGTCAACGGCCAGAGCTCGGACACCCTGGGCGATCTCCCCAAGGCAGGCTGGCACTGGCAATATGCCGGCATCTTCAGACTGCACAGCCGTTCCCTCGAGCTGGCGCTGGAGGACCTGACCGGTTTTGAGGGACGTTGTGATGCGGTGTTCCTGAGCCGCCGGGCGACGCCTCCGCCCGAAGATCCTGCGGCTTTGTCCTCCTGGCGGCGGGAACTGTTAGGCGAGGATACGGTGCCTCCCGTGACAAAAGAATTTGATGTGGTCGTGGTGGGGGGTGGCATTGCCGGCTGTGCGGCGGCCATAGCTGCGGCGCAGCAGGGCCTGCAGGTGGCCCTGGTGCATGATCGTCCCGTGCCGGGAGGTAACGCCAGCAGCGAGATACGGGTGCATACCGAAGGGATCACCGGCGAGGCCGATCCCATCCTGAAGATGATCAACACGGATCACTGGCCCAACGGAGACCCCCGGGCGCGGCAGGACGACCGGAAACGCCTCCGTGCCCTGCATCAGTACAAAAATATCTCGCTTTTTTTCAACTGGCGGGCCTATGCCACACAGACCCGGAAGGATTCGATCACGGCGGTGGATGCCCGCCATACCTCCACGGGGGAGCGGATCCGTTTCAGAGCGCCCTGGTACATCGACTGCACCGGCGACGGATGGATCGGCTACTGGGCCGGTGCCGAATACATGTACGGGCGGGAGAGCGCGGCGACATACGGAGAACGACTGGAGAAATACGGCGATCTGTGGAGCCCGGTGAAGGCAGACAACCGGGTGATGGGTTCTTCCGTGCTGTGGCGGACGACAGAGAAGGGAAAACCGGTGCCTTTCCCGGAGGTGCCCTGGGCCCTGACCGTGGCCAAAGAGTACAGCGCCACGCACGGCACCTGGAAATGGGAGTTCTCCCGCGACGACGTGAGCCAGATCAACAATGCCGAAGAGATACGCGACCACATGTTTCAGGCGATCTACGGCTCTTTTTACAACGCCAAACAAAAGCCGGAGAATGCCCGGCTGGCCCTGGAATGGGTCTCTTACCTGATCGGCAAGAGGGAGTCGCGTCGCCTGAAAGGAGACCATATCTTTACCTTTGCCGATGTGCGGGCCCTGCGTAAGTTCCCCGATGCCGTGGCGTGGGGGGTGCGGCCGGTGGATGTCCACTACCAGCAGATCCTGGCAGATCCCACCCGGCCGGATTTCCTGTCGGAGGCCCTTTATTACCGGGTGAAATATTACACCATTCCCTACCGGTCACTCTATTCGAAGAATATCTGCAATCTCTTCATGGCCGGGAGATGTTTCAGTTGTTCCCATATCGGCCTCGGCGGCCCCCGGGTGATGAACACCACCGGCCAGATGGGCGTGGCGGTGGGACTGGCAGCGTCGCTGTGTAAAAAATACGGGGTCAACCCCCGGCAGCTCTACCCGGATCATATCGGCGAGCTGCAGGGGATGATCAAAAGTCTGGGAAAATGATAAAGAAAGCGGAGCCGGCAGATGTTACAGAAAAAATATTTTACGGGGTTTCTATGTTTTGTTATTTTTAGCTGGCAGAAGCCAAAACATTACGATTAAAAACAGAATGAAAAAGATCCTTCCGTTCGTCACTGTCCTGTTCGTATTTCTTTTTTCGTGTAAGACGAAAAACAGTGATACGGCCCCGCCTTTAAGCATCAGCGGGATATACCCCCATCTGGCTATGTTCAACAGTTCTGGTGAATGCGGACAGGGGGCAGTGGTGCCCTGGGCCGGCCGGCTGTGGGTCGTTACCTATGCGCCCCATGCGCCGCGGGGGTCCGACGACAAGTTGTATGAGATAGATGAGGATCTGAGGATGACCGTCAGGAAGGAGAGTGTGGGAGGCACACCGGCCAACCGTATGATACACGGCGCCTCCGGCCAGCTTCTCATAGGTCCTTATTTCATTGACCGGGAGAGACGGGTCAGGGTGATCCCCCCGGAGAGGATGCCGGGACGCCTGACGGCTACGGCGGCGCATCTGACGGATCCGGAGGATTCGGTTTATTTCATGACCATGGAGGAGGGGCTTTATGCGGTGAATGTGCATGACCTCGGGGTGCGGGTGATCTATCCCGACGGCAACACCAACCGGCAGGGAGGGATCGACCAGCCCTGGCTGCCCGGCACACACGGGAAAGGGGCTTATACCTCGCAGGGGTTGCTGGTGTATGCCAACAATGGAGAAAGAAAAGCCTCCATGCCGGATTATGCGGGTCCGGCGGGATGCCTGGCGGCCTGGGACGGGAAAAGCTGGAAGGTGATCGAACGGAAACAATTCACGGAGGTGACCGGCCCGGGCGGGATCTACGGCAACCCGGACCCGGAAGATCCCGTCTGGTCGCTGGGCTGGGATACACGCTCTGTGATCCTGAAGCTGCTGGACCACGGGCAGTGGTACACATACCGGTTGCCCAAAGCAAGCTTTACCTATGGGGGGAAGCACGGCTGGTTTACGGAATGGCCCCGCATCCGGGAAGCAGATCATGACCGGCGGCTCATGACCATGTCCGGTATGTTCTGGGAGTTCCCAGGCTCTTTCTCGGCCGGCCACACGGCAGGCATCCGGCCTCTGTCAGGTTATCTGAAAATGGTGGTGGATCTTGCTTACTGGCATGACCGCATAGTGTTCGGCTGCAATGATGCCTCGCTGTTCGATAACCGGTTTTTGACGCAGACCCAGTCCAACCTCTGGTTCGTGAAACCGGAGGAACTGGAGCATTTCGGACCTGCCGCCGGTTTCGGAGGTGTCTGGATGGATGATACCGTAAAAGCGGGCATTCCCTCGGATCCCTGGCTGACCCATGGATTCGATCATGTCATGATCCACCTGGCAAACGGTTCTGATCACCCGGTCTTGTTTACGCTGGAGGCAGACCAGGAGGGATCGCATCATTGGGAAACATTTAAACAAATAAAGGTTCCGGAGCATGGATATCGGTATTTTATCTTTCCGGAGGATCTGAAGGTACAATGGATCCGGGTGAGCCCGGACCGGGATGCTTCGCATGTCACTGCCTACCTGTTCAACACCCAAAATGACGCAAGAGACCTGCCGGAAGATCCTGCCATTTTTAACAGTCTGCCAAAGGTAAATGACAACAAGGGATTCACCTTCGGACTGATCCGGCCCGGCGGGAAAAGCCGCGGGAACCTGCAGTTTGCCGCACAAAAAACTGGTAAGCACGGAGAGATCTCAGAAATTGGATACTATGAGGTGGATGAAAACATGAAAATACGGGAAATAACGGATGATGATACCAGCTTTGCATGGATGCAGGAACATATCCCGGTCACTGCGGATTTTACCTTCGACCGGGCATCTGTGATATTGAAGGACCGGAAGGGACGGCGGTTCCGTCTTCCGGTGGGGGATACGTCTTATATGAACGAAAAAGTGTTGACCACACGGGGGTTCCGCGAGGTGGTGACGGAACGGAGTCTCCTGAACTGCATGGGGACTTTCTATGAGGTGCCCCACAGCAGTGCCGGGGGGTATGCCGGTATGAAGCCTGTATGTACCCACAACAGGATCATCTATGATTATTGTTCGTGGCGCGGGATGATGGTAATTTCGGGTAATCTCACCGGAGCCGGGGAGAACGGCCATTATTTTAGGAGCGATGATGGGAAGGCCGGCCTGTGGTTCGGCACGGTGGATGATCTGTGGAAGTTGGGGAAACCCTATGGCAGGGGTGGACCCTGGCTCGACACGCAGGTAAAAGCCGGAGAGCCGTCGGATCCTTATCTGATGACAGGATATGATGAGAAAATACTGAGCTTATCTGCCGACCGCAACGTGACGGTCACGGCCGAAGTGTGTTTTGATCTGGCATTGAAGCACTGGTATCCTTTCAGAAAATTTACCCTGGAAGCGGGTGAAAAATTAACGTATCATTTTCCGGAGGGATACGAGGCCCACTGGATCCGATTCAGGAGCGACAGCGACTGTCGTGCTACGGCGCAGTTGGTATATCAATGAATATGAGGGGCTGTGATCAGACAACGCCCGGCTTTTAACTCTGGGACTCAGATACCGGGCGCATCTAAAAATAGGTATTTAAATATCTATTTAATTACCTATTAAAATACCTATTTAAATAGGTAGATTGATCGGTTAAGTTGCTGAGTTAAAAGGTTGTGAAACTAATACCCGGCACCCGGCACCCAGCACCCAGCACCCCCGTCCGACCGGAATCGTCCGGGCGGGCAGCACCTAGTACCCAGCACTATAACTACTACTTAATTTCGCGACCAACCAGCCTCCGGCAAGCCTACAGCGGGCAAAGAAGGGAGCTAATTTCCACTTAATTTTTCCCGACGCAGTCTGGGCTAATTTCGCGAGCGTTAGCGAGCTAATGACCACCGTATGACCATTGAATGACAAGAAAAAGGCAAAAGTAAAAAGTAATCCGCCTCCGCCGGAGGCTACGGCGGACGAGGAAAGGCAAAAGGATTGAAGAATGGAATGATGGAATAATGGAATGATGGATAGATGCCTCCCTGCTACGGGCACCTAGCACCTTACAACTAGTACTGAATGATTACAGAATGGCTATCATATGATTACCGTTTTATCCTTTAAATCCAGATTACGCATTAGGAAGCTGAAAATTAGCTGAACTAATACGTTAGCTGGGGTTAACCCCGATCTAGGAGTTCACGGTTTTGGTGTAAGCCAAAACCGATGAAATCCTTAATCGATCAGCAATGAAAAGCGCTTGCGATTTTCTATTGCTGATTTTGGGTTAAATATGAGATTCCGGATTTTTTGGGAAGAGAATAGAGATTTATTGGCGTATAAATGTGGAACATTGTTTATCTTAGACATGTTTTTTTGAAAAAAGCATTATAGCTCCTTAAATATATGGACCACAAAGACTCGGATGAGGAATTGGTGCGATCCCTGCAAAAAGGGGATGTCATTGCTTTTGACCGGCTTTTTGACAGGTACGGCAGGAGAATTCTGTCTTTTGCCAGGGGCTATATGGAAAGCCGGGAAGAAGCTGAAGGACTGGTACAGGAAGTGTTTATCCGCGTCTGGGAAAACAGGGAAAACATCAAGGAGCATTTATCTTTCAGATCCTATCTCTTTACGATTTCTTATAATCTTGTCCGTAATTATTTCAGGGCCAAATATCGTGAGAGAGAATTTCTGGAGGAGATAATGAGGGAGAGTTCCGGCCCACCGGATGATGCATCCCGTCAGGTTGAATACCTGGAACTGATCGAAGAGATCGATCATGTAGTGGAAAAACTGCCCTTCAGGCAGCAGCAGGTCTTCCGGCTCAGCCGGGAGGATGGTAAATCACACAAGGAGATCGCCAGGATCCTGTCCATACAGCCCAAGACCGTGGAGAATCACCTCCATGAGGCCATAAAAAAAATAAAAAAACAACTCAGGAAAAAAGGTTTGCTGTACATGTTGTTCGTGGCCTTGTTCATGTAGTTTTTTACCTTGGATCGAAAAAAAATCATTGTCCACACTGGGGGATACCCTGGTTTTTTTGGTATGCATTATTGACAAAGGCTCAACAGGGTCTGCGGTTGTTAAGTTTTAGGTTAATAATCAGGTTAGGCAGAGGAAGAGAATTTTCTTTTCCTCTGCTCTGCCTGGAAGTTTCGAATGAAAAGAGTGGTATGAAAAAGACAGATAAGGAAATACTGGATAGATATATAGCGGGAGAATGCACGGAGGAAGAGAAAGCGCAGGTGATCGCCTGGTTCGTGGAAGACAAATACAAGGACACGCTGAAATATCCGGTTGCCGAACAGTTCAATCAGATCCTGGAACAGGAGGAGACGGCGGAAGAAGAGGAAGATCTTGCCAATATCCTTGGTAACGTTCATCATCAGATCAATAAAAAATCGTTCCAACGTGCGAAGCGTTTTTCTTTTGGAAAGGTGATGTTTTATTTCACCAAGGCTGCGGCAGTGTTATTTTTCCCTTTGTTGCTGTGGGCTGTCTTGCATTATTTCAGGTCGCCGGTGCCTGTGCAGGGAGCCGGAATGGCGGAGATCGTGGCACCTCGCGGCGCCCGCATTCATTTCACCCTCCCTGACGGTACCCGGGGCTGGCTTAATTCCGAGAGTTCACTGTCCTATCCGTTAGTTTTCCGTGGAAAAACACGGGAAGTCACGCTGGAGGGCGAAGGATATTTTGAGGTGGCAAAGAACAAAAAGTTGCCTTTTGTTGTGAATTCGGAGAAACTGGCGGTGAAAGTACTGGGCACCTCTTTTAATCTGAATGCCTATCCGGATGATGATGAAACGGAGATCACCCTCTTGTCCGGAACCGTGGAGGTCTTAAAGGCTGATGGAAGGAATTTGGAGACCCTGGTCAAAATGAAACCCGGGGAACAGGTCCGTGTGCGAAAAACAGATTACCGGTGTGAGAAAAAGACGGTGAATGATCCCTATGGTTATACCGCCTGGAAGGACGGAAAGCTGATCTTCCGGAACGATCCGATGGAAATGGTGGTGAAAAAGCTGGGACGGTGGTACAATGTCAAGTTTTACCTGCAGGAAGAGAACCTCAAGGATTTCAGGTACCATGCCACCTTTCAGTACGAGTCACTGGATGAGGTGTTGAGGCTGATCAAGCTGACCTCTCCCGTAGATTACAGGATCATCAAAAGGAAAAAGCTACCGGACGGCTCTTTTTCGAAGAAGAAGATCATACTTTTTGCAAAAAAAGATTTTAAATATCCGGAATAAAACGAATGTTTTTTCAGAAACCCTTTTGTTTAACCTTAAACCTAACCGCCTATGAAACAATCCCCTTAGCATTAAAAAAAAGACAGGAAAGCACTGGCACTGCTCTCCTGTCTGTTTAGCAGTAATTTTTCTTGATCGTAAACCACTAAACTTTACAAAATTATGAAAAATAATCCAAAAAAGTTGTGGGCGGTTTTTGCGTCCATACGCTCTTTAAAAATCTTTTTGATCATGAGAATAATGGTATTTCTGCTTCTTTTGGGTGTGATCCAGGTGATGGGAAAAGATTCCTATTCACAGAATGCCAAAGTCTCTTTAAATCTCAATGATGTGACGGTCGGACAGGTGCTCAATACGATCGAGAGCCAGACCGACTTTTATTTTATCTTCAACCAGAAGCTCGTGGATATTAATCGCCGGGTGAGTGTCAGTGCCCGTGGGGAAAAAATTGACCGGGTGCTGAACCAGATCTTTGCCGGTACAGATATCAAGCACATGGTACTGGACCGTCAGATTGTTCTTTCGCCAGAGTCGTTACTTAATACCAGGAAAGCTGCTGCCAAACTCCGGCAACAGGGATTTATCGTGCAGGGGATGGTGACTGATGAGAAAGGAGCCCCCCTGCCCGGGGTGAACATTGTAGAAAAAGGTACCAGCAAGGGTACCATCTCGGGAAATGACGGGAAATATTCTATTTCCGTCAGCAGCTCAAACGCTACGTTGGTTTTCTCCTTTGTGGGATATACCACCAAAGAGGTCCCGGTGGCGGGTAAAAAGATCATCAATGTCACGCTTTCTGAGCAGGCCATAGGACTGAAGGAGGTTGTGGCTATCGGGTATGGTTATCAGAAAAAAAGTGATCTTACAGGTGCCGTAGCCGTCGTCAACAGTGACGATCTCACCCTGAACGGTACGGTGAGCAATGCTGCCCAGGCCATGCAGGGAAAGACCGCCGGCGTGCTGGTAACACAAAACTCCAGGGCTCCCGGCGGTAGTGTCTCTGTGAGGGTCCGTGGCTCCAACTCTATAAGCAGCACCAATGAACCTCTCTATATTATTGACGGTTTTCCCACAAAGGATGGAAAAAACATCGATCCCAATGATATCGAGACCATCCAGATCCTCAAAGATGCATCTGCCACAGCCATCTATGGGGCCCGCGGAGCCAATGGCGTCGTGCTGATCACCACCAAAAGAGGAAAGGCCGGAGAGAACCATATTTCTTATACCGGATATGTAGGTACTCAAAAACTGAGAAATCCTTTTGATATGCTGGATGGCAAACAGTATATGTTACTGGCCAACGAACTTTATAAAGAGATTGAAGGTCAGGAGAACACTGAGTATGGCGTATATACCCCCTCACAGCTTGAGTCGGATGTCAACACCGACTGGGTGGAGGTCTGCAGCCGTCCGGGACTGGTGCAAAACCACACCTTGCAGTTCATGGGAGGTTCGGAGAAAACAAAAGTCCTCTCAAGTCTGGGATATTTTGACCAGCAGGGCGTACTGAAGAATACGGATTTCAAAAGGATCTCCGCACGTGTCAATGTGGACCAGAAAGTGACCGATTTCATCAAGGCAGGAGCTACTATGTACGCCACACAGGAGAAATCCAATTACCAGCTTTATGAAGGGAATATACTGAACTCCAATGTGTTGTACAGTATCCTGAATTATGATCCCACGGTGCCTCCCTACAATCCCGATGGTTCATTTGGCCGTCCTCCGGGGGGGAAAGGCGATAACCCGTTGGCTAACCTGCTGGCCCGTGAGAATGATCTGACAAAGTATGTCCTGAACGGGAATATGTATCTGGAAGTGGAACCTGTCAAGCATTTGAAGATCCGTGCCAACGGAGGAGTGGAGATCATGAATGGGAATGTTGGCAACTATCTGCCCAGATCCACCTATCAGGGAGGGATCGACAATGGGGTTGCCAGCACCTCCAACCTGGGGACTACCCATCAGTTATTCGACTCGTGGATCACGTATGATCTGAAAAAGAGCAAGCATTCCCTAAATGCGATGGTCGGATATTCCTATGAGAAGTTCATCGGTGAAAACCGTCATATCAATGTGAAAAATTTCTCTACCGACCTGTTCTCATATAATAATCTGGGAGCTGCCTCAGAGATCACCGGGGTCTCTTCCTATGAGTTCGAGAATATTCTGATCTCTTATTTCGGCAGGATCAATTATGGTTTTGACAATAAGTACCTGTTCACTTTCACCCTTCGTGCTGACGGCTCCTCCCGTTTTGGTGAGGATAACCGCTGGGGGCTGTTCCCCTCCGGATCTTTTGCCTGGAAACTCAGCCAGGAGCCCTTCATCCAGGATCTGGGTGTCTTTTCCAATCTTAAGCTCCGCCTGGGATATGGTACTACGGGGAATGACCAGATCGGGAACTATGCTTCCTATGCTTTGATGCGTAATACCCATCTTACGTTTGACGGGATCAACAATGTGGTGGGTACGCACATGAACCAGGCATATCCTGAAAATCCCTCCCTGAAATGGGAAACCACCTCTCAGTTCAATGCGGGTCTTGATATAGGTTTCTTTGAAAACAGGCTCACCATTACGATGGATGGCTATTACAAAAGAACCTCTGACCTGTTGATCCGTATTGACCTGCCGGCTTATTCCGGCTTTTACTCCGGTCAGGCTAACATAGGGGTCATCGAGAACAAAGGGTTTGAATTTGAACTGGGTTCAAAGAACTTTGTCGGTGCCTTTAAATGGAATACCAATTTCAACTTTGCCATCAACCGGAACAAGGTGCTGGATCTGGGACGTGCCGGTGATATCTACATTACCTCCTGGAAACCGGTGGGGAATGTCTCGGAGGAACAGTATGCTATCATCAAAGAAGGTGAACCGCTGGGAAGTCTGTTTGGTTACAAATACCTGGGGGTGATCCAGGAGGGGGAAAACTACGCTCCCCAGCCCGATGCCAAACCTGGGGATCCCAAGTTTGCGGATATCTCCGGTCCCGATGGCGTGCCGGATGGCAAGATCACTTCCGACGACCGCACCATCATTGGGGATGCCAATCCTGATTTTATCTTTGGGATGACCAATAATTTTTACTGGAAGAACTTTGATCTCTCCATCTTTTTCTATGGCTCTGTGGGCAATGATATTCTCAATATGACCCGCATGACCCTCGAATGGAAAAGAACGACGGAGGCACTCGATCGCTGGACCCCCACCCATACGGATACTGATCTGCCGAGGAACGGCTTCTTCTATTCCAAGTATGGCGGCTACGTCAATGATCATTTCATTGAAAACGGCTCTTTCTTCCGTATCAGGGACATCACCATGGGATATACCCTTCCCTGGGATAAAGTGGTGAAAATCAGAATATATGGTTCTATAGAGAATGCATTGACATTCACCAAATATTCCGGATGGGATCCCGAGGTGGATACGAAAAGATATGAGAATGACCCGACGGTGCCTCACAGAACAGGCTTAAGAACGGCCAGTTATGGCATGCAGACAGCCAATGCCGGTGCCGGACTGGATTTCAACTCTTATCCGTCAATGAGAACTTACACCTTCGGGGTGAAGGTTGATTTTTAATTATTTGGTCATGGAAAATTTAAAAAGAAAGATCATGAAAAAAATATTTTATATCTTATTCGCAGCCCTGGTCATATCATCCGGATGCACCAAACTGGAACCAGAGATGTACAGTGATATGACGAGCTCCAACGCTTACAACAGCGAGAGTGACATCGATGCGGCGCTGGTAGGGGTTTATGCTGACCTGGCTCCTTTTCCGGGAGATGGTTGGATGTACTACAACGGTTATCTGGTGATGACCACCGACTACACCACCGATATGGGATACTCCACAGCTGCCGGAGCCCCCACGCAGATGAGCAATTTCACTTATGATGCCAATAACCGCTATCTTAAATACAACTGGCGGTATATGTTTGAGGTGATCAGCAACGTCAATATGTTGCTTTCGAAGATCGATGCCGTGGATATGAGTGAGGAGAAGAAGAACCTTGTCAAGGCTCAGGCCCGTTTTTGCCGGGCGCTCTCCTACAGGGATGCCACGGATGCCTGGGGGCCTGTGCCTCTGCTTACCGAGGTCAAAAACCCGGTGGAGACCATTGATATGCCCCTTGCTTCTGTGGACAGGGTTGATTCACTGATTATTGAAGATCTCAAGTTTGCCATTCAGTACCTCCCCGAGACCTGGGAAGGAAAAGACCTTGCACGGGCCACCAAAGGTGCTGCCCTCACCCTTCTCGGGAAGGTTTATATGCGCAAGCATGATTATCAGAATGCACAGACCTATATTGATCAGGTACTGCAGTTACGTGATAAAGGAGTGTACCGATTAAATCCGGACTTTAAGAATGTGTGGTCAGACAATAATAAGTTCGATAAGGAATTGATATTCTGTATCCTTCACGAAGCCACACAGAATGGCGGGGAGATCACCAACCATTTCGGTCCGAGGGATAACCGGGAAGTGCCTCACAGATGGCAGTACTATGCCGTCTCCCTCTATTTCTGGAGGAAGTACGACGACAACGATCCGAGAAAAGAGTTCTTCTACTATAACTACGAAGGATATGCTCCGCGGGACGGGACGACGACCCATGGCTTTTACTATAAGATGCCCGATCCCGGCGAGACCACTCCTCCCAATGACACGACCAAGCTGCTGGTGAACGTGGCTACCAAGAAGTATTCTTATGAGATGGTTTCCAACACCTATTATGTAGGCCGGACCATTTCCGTTTTCAGGTTGTCCGATGTTATCCTCTGCAAGGCAGAGATCGAGAATGCCCTTCACGGGCCGGGGGCTGCGCTTCCTTATCTGAATGAGATCCGTCACCGGGCAGGAGCTCCTGAATACGGTGTGGATCCCAACTTCCCTGCCCCTGCCACCAAAGAGGAAATGGCAGACAAGATCCTGGACGAAAGAGGATTTGAACTGGTCTTCGAATACAAACGCCGGCCGGATCTGATCCGTTTCGGGAAATATGCAGAAGTGTGTAACGCTTATCTGGTCTCACGCGGGATGAACCCTGTGGTGGATGATCATATGCTCCTGCTGCCCTATCCGCTTGTGGAAGCTCAGAATAACAAGTATATGGCTGAAGCCAATATCAGCCGGTTGCCGTAAGTTTTTGTTGTTACGGGAAAGGAGAATGAGACCGCTCTCATTTTCCTTTCCCTTTTACCGCTTAAAATGTTGCAATGAAAAGCAAACGATCAATTGTTTTAGTCCTGTCCGGAGTTGTGCTGGTGGCATTGTTCCTTTTTTACAGGATGTCAGGAGTTAAGATAGAAAGCATTCAACTCTCTTCTCCGAACAATTATGCTTTTCAGGAAGATATCAGGGTTGTGTTGAACAAGCCGGCAAAGGTGGTTGTCCGTTATTGGAACCAGGCTGACGGGAAAAAGTTCGAGACGCTCCCTGACGGTGACAAGAAAGAACACACGGCACATCTGCTCTTGCTGGAGACGAATGCTGCCTATCAGTATGAGGTGGTCGTCAGGCACGGGCTTTTCTCTTATACTTCCAAAGTGTATGAATTTCATACCAGGGAACAGTCGCCCTGGTTGAAGTTCAACTGGTTGCGGGAAGATACGCCGCATGATCCCGCGGCCCTGGACAGGGGTATGGTGATTCTCTGTTATGCCCGTAAACCCGGTTATATTGCCATGGTGGACGGGAAAGGTGATATACGCTGGTACTGGCAGGTGGATGATATCGGTGTGCGGGTGGCGAACCTCACCCCCCGCGGAACGATCATTGCCATGCTCCGCCCGCCGGTGAAGGACGTGATCAATGATGTGCCCAAAAACAGAGCCCAGATCCTGCGCGAGATGAAAAAACCGATCCGGCGTGGAAAGATAGGATTTGTCGGAGGTACCGCTATCGTGGAGATAGATCTGACAGGTAAGATGCTGTGGCGTATGGATCTGGATAAGAACCCCGTTGAGGGCATCCGGTTCATCCATCATGATATCCGCATGGATGAAGAGAAAAACCTTTACACCCTTTACCGCCCCAAAAAGATCTTTGACATGTCGCTGGTAGGTGGTCAGGGAACGGACACACTGGTAGGTGACGGGATACTGGTGATGGACACCACCGGTCATGTGATCTGGAAATGGTCAATATGGGATCACTGGAATATTTTGGAGGATCCCTATATCAGCCGTTTTGCCTATGACCGTTTTCATGCAAACGCACTGAACTTTGATACCGATGGGAATTTCCTGCTCTCCCTGGCCATTGAAGACCAGATCTGGAAGATCAACAGAAAGACGGGGGAGGTGATGTGGAAACTGGGGAAAGGAGGCGATTTCAGTATGGACAGTGCTTACTACTTTTCCTTTCAGCATGATGTACATATCGAAAAGAACGGTGATCTGATGCTTTTTGACAATGATATAAATACCTCGGTTTCGAGGGTGTTGTCTTTTTCCCTGGATACGGTGAATAAGGTGGCGAAAAACACACTTGATCTGGTCCTTCCTCCTTCTTATTTCTCTTCCCGGATGGGGAGTGCTTACAGGTTGCCCAACCGGGATTTTCTGATATGCAGTGCCAAAACCGGAACTGTATTGGTGATGAATGCTAGTGGAAAAGTGTTGTGGGAGCTGCATTCCCATTTTGTTCCCTACCGTGCGGAATATATTCCCCGGAGTACCTGGGATAAATACTTCAAAGAGATTGATAACTTATGAATGTGATGCATCACAATACCATGGCGATACCGGTGAAAGAAAGAAATATGGCTCTGACCCATCTGTTTTTTCAGATGTTAAAGATCGGTGCGGTTTCCTGGGGTGGTTTCATGGCTCTTATTTCGGTGGTGCAGAAACATTTTGTTGAGAGAGAGAAGGTTATTGAGGATGATGTGGTGCTCGACGGCATAGCGCTGGCTTCGATGTTGCCCGGGCCTATGGCTTTCAATGTGGTGACTTTCATCGGTTACAGGCTGCGTGGGCTGAAAGGGGCTTTTCTGGCTATGGCCGGTATTCTCCTGCCATCCTTTGTTTTGATGATCGTTCTCTCCTGGGGTTATTTTACCTATGGCCATATCCCTGCTGTGTCAAGTTTCTTTAAAGGCGTCTATCCGGCCATTGCCGCGATCATCCTGGCAGTGGCCATCAACATGAGCAGAAAGAATATCGGAGATGTTTACCAGGGGCTGATCGCCATAACGGCTTTTGTATTGCTGATATGGGTCAAAGGGGTTTTTATCACCCTGATGGTGATCATCGGCGGTGGTCTGCTGGGGATGGTGATCTACCGGAAAAAAATGTCAGGATCCCCGGCGGTCATTCTTGAAAAAAGGGAGCCCGGCCGCAATACATGGGCGGTACTGGGAGGGATCGTGGTCACGGTCGCTTTGCTGGTTATGTTCTTACCTCTTTTGTGTCCTATGTCGCTGCATCAGGAATGCCATCTTCAGCAAAAGATAAGCATGGTCTTCTCAGGGCTCAGTCTCTCCCTTTTCGGAGGCGGGTATGTTGTGATCCCTGTGCTTGAGAATGTTTTTGTGCATCATCTCGGCTGGCTCACGATAAAAGAGTTTGCCGATGGTATAGCGCTGGGGCAGGTCACTCCGGGGCCTATCTTTATCAGTGCCACTTTCATCGGCTATAAGGTGGCCGGCTTCTGGGGGGCTGTAAATGCCACATTGTTCATTTTCCTTCCTCCGGCACTTCTGATGATCCTTTTCTCCCATTTTCTGGAGAAGGTAAAACATTCTCCTTATCTCAGGGCCGCTTTTAAAGGTTTGCGCCCGGCCGTAATAGGCATGATATTTTCTGCCGTGGTAACGATCGCCCGGGGGGCCGATCCGGGCTGGATCTCGGGTGTTTTGTTTCTGCTGATTTTATTTGTCGTATTGTATTATAAGATCAATGTGGTCTATGTGATCCCGCTGGCCGGCCTGGCCGGGCTGTTTCTCTTCGGGTGATCAACAGGACCCGTATAAAAAAGAAAAGAATGATGGTACAGCCTGTACAAATTATAGGAACCCAAAGATCAGGATCCAATTTATTGCGTTTGATGCTGAATCAGTTCAAGGAGATCTCGGCACCGCACCCTCCCCATATCCTCAAGCGTTTTGTGCCCCTGCTCGCCGGATACGGGGATCTGGAAGCACCGGAGAATATGAGGAGGCTGGTGGGGGATGTTTGTTCGCTCGTGGAGCTTAATCCGGTGCCCTGGCATCTCCCGCTCGACCGCGAACAGGTCCTGCAGCGTTGCCGGGAGAACACCCTTTATGAGATCTTCAGGGTGATCTATGACCTGAAGGCAGAACAGGAAAAAGCCGCTTTCTGGGTGTGCAAAAGCATGACCAACGTGAACTTTTTCAGATACCTGGAGTCTTTTGAGAAAAAACCTTTATATATCCACCTGATCAGGGATGGCAGGGATGTATCCTGTTCTTTCAGGAATGCCATTGTAGGGGACAAGCATGTGTATAATCTCGCCGATTTCTGGCGGAGAGAACAGCAGGCCTGTATCGATCTGGGGAATGAGATAGGAGAGGACCGGGTACTCAGAATAAAGTATGAATCTCTCATCCGGGATCCGGAGACGGAGATGAGGCGGGTATCCGCTTTCCTGGGTCTGTCTTTTACGCCGGAAGTGTTCGATTTCTACAAGTCCAATGAATCCCTGGAAACAGCACGGGCCGGCAGGATGTGGCAGAACCTGACCAAACCCATCCTGAAAGGAAACTTCAACAAATACAAACAACAGCTGTCTGCTGCAGACATTCTCCTTTTTGAACATGTTGCGGGGGATATGCTGAAAGATCTGGATTATGATCTTGATTATCCGGAAGAAAGAAAAAGAATGACGATCAGAAAGGAAGATGTTTTTTATTTTAACCGGCTGAACGATCAGATGAAAAGAGAGGCTCTTCTGGCTGCTGACTGTGAGGATCTCAAAAAACGGGACGGACAGAAAAAATTATTGGAGAATATTGTCGGGCGGGTGGTAAAAGTGAAAAAACTTGAATATATTGGATCCCGGTCATATGAAAAAAAAGCCATTATTTAGACAAAGTTCCACTAAGCAATGAATTGTGAAATATTCATTGCTTTCCTTTTCCTGTATTAATAATCCGCATTTAAATAATAAGGTAATCCCATTATCCATGAAAAAGGCAAAGATCTTTTTAACAGTACTCCTGGCTTTGATGGCAGAAGGATTAGTTATTGCGCAAGATGCTCCCGCTACGTGTTTCCGCTGGGACCAGCTCCGCTACGGTAACCACCGGGTAGTGCTGCGGGTGGGAAAGACAAAAACGAACGGGGCTGTCTGTGCCCGGATCCCCTGGCGGCGGCGTGACCTGCATCCGGAGGAGAAAGGCATGATCCTCACCGACAGCAGCGGGAAAGAGATCGACGACCTCCTGCCGGTGGAGATCAACCGGGAATACGGTGAGATCATCTTCCGGCCGGTGAGCGGACCGGGGACCTACTATCTCTATTTCATGCCTTTTGAAGTGAAAGGGTCGAAGAACTATCCGAAGGTGTACTACCGGAAGCCGGAAGACAGGACGGATGCCTCCTGGCGGTCAAAGAACAGGCTGAAGAGCCCGGAGCAGATCGGCAAAAAGATAAAGAAGTTGCCGGTGGCGGAGATGCAGGAGATGCAGGCCGTCAATGACTTCAATGCTTTCGGTCCGATGGAGGTGATCGCTACGGCGGCGGAGAAAGACGCGCTGCTCAGCGCACATCCGGAGGATTACCTGCTCTTCCCTGAAACGCGCAGATATCCCATACGCATGCGCGACGACCTGCCGCAGCGGTGGGTGGAGAAGGGCCCGCAGCATACTTTCCGGGCCACCGTGTACCGTAACGAATACTATGCCTTCCAGATCGGCGTGTGGGCGGCCCGTGACTCGCTGGGCGACCTGTCCGTGACTTTTGCCCCTTTAAAGGATAAAGCAGGTAAAGAGGTATTGTCCCCTTCGGCCTTTACCTGCTTCAACAAGGGAGGTATTGGTTGGGATGCCCGGCCTTTTATGAAGGCCCTGCCGGTGCCTGCCGGGACGGTGCAGCCGCTGTGGATAGGGGTGGACCTGCCCCCTGATATAGCGCCGGGAGATTATACGGGCCGGGTGACCATCGCCCCGGAGGGGAAAGCACCCCAGTCGGTCTCCCTGGACCTGCATGTGGCCGATACGGTTCTGGCCGACCGCGGAGACAGCGCCTCCTGGCGTCACTCCAAACTGCGGTGGCTCAACTCGCTGCTGGCTGTGGACGAAAAGATCGTGAAGCCTTTCGTGCCGATACAGCTCAGTGGCGACACGGTGTTTGTCCTGGGCCGGAAGATGGTGGTGGACAGCAACGGCCTGCCACAGCAGATCATCAGCTATTACAATGGTAGTAACACTGCCATCACGAAGGAGGCACATCCTCTCCTGGCCGGGGGGTTCCGCATGGTGGCGGAGATGCCCGGCGGCCGGCAGGTGCCCCTGGCAGGCGGCCGCAGGATCTTCACCCACTGGTCGCAGGGGATAGCCCGCTGGGAGTCGCACCCCAGGGCCGGCAACATCCGGGCCCGTGTGTCGGGGAAAATGGAGTTTGACGGATTTGTGGAGATCAAAATATTTATCACGGCCACAAAAAAGACACCGGTGAAGGACCTGGTGCTGGAGATGCCCGTGAAGAAAGAGATGGCTACCTATTTCATGGGACTGGGATACAAAGGACAGCCCTTTCCCGGAGAGGTGGACTGGAAATGGGATGTGGAGAAGAACCAGGACGGCGCCTGGCTGGGCCGTGTGAACGCCGGCTTTCAGTTCAGTCTGCGGGGGGCCAACTACTCCCGTCCGCTGAACACCAATTTTTACCATTCCAAGCCGTTGCGGATGCCCCGTTCGTGGCAGAACGGCGGCAAGGGGGGGATCCGCATCGTGCCCGGCGACAAGGTGGTACGGGTGCGTGCCTACTCCGGCGACCGGGTGCTCACGCCGGGGGACACCCTCTGCTATCAGGTGAACCTGCTGCTCACCCCCTTCAAGCCCCTAGACCAGAAAGCCCATTGGCACAACCGCTACTACCACAGCTTCCAGCCTCTGGACACCATCGTGGCCGCCGGTGCCAATGTGATCAATGTGCATCATGCCACGGAGATCAACCCTTACATCAACTATCCTTTCCTGCGGCAGGACACCATGCGTAACTACATCGCTGCTGCCCATGCCCGGGGACTGAAGGTGAAGATATACAACACCATCCGTGAGCTCTCCAACCATGCTCCCGAGACCTTTGCCCTGCGCAGTCTCAACCATGAGATCTACTCGCACGGGCCGGGCAACGGCTGGGCCTGGCTGCAGGAGCATGTCGGCGATGATTATATCGCCGCCTGGTTCGTGCCCCACCTGCGCGATGCGGCCATCATCAACTCCGGCATGTCGCGGTGGCACAACTACTACGTGGAGGGCCTCAACTGGCTGGCAAAGAACATGAAGATCGACGGCATCTACATCGACGACATCGCCTTCGACCGTACCACCATGAAAAGGGTGCGCAAGGTGCTCGACCGCAACCGGCCGGGAGCGCTCATCGACCTGCACTCGGCCAACCAGTTCAACCCGCGTGATGGTTACATCAACAGCGCCAACCTATACCTGGAGCACTTCCCTTACCTGAACCGTCTCTGGTTCGGCGAATACTTTGACAAAGACTCTCCGGCCGATTTTTACCTGCTGGAGATGTCAGGGATTCCTTTCGGCCTGATGGGGGAGATGCTGCAGGACGGCGGTAACCGCTGGCGCGGCATGGTCTTCGGCATGACCGCCCGTCTGCCATGGGCCGGCGATCCCCGCGCCATCTGGAAGTTCTGGGACGATAATCATATCGAAAATACCAATCTGATCGGCTACTGGGATCCGGCCTGCCCGGTGAAGACCGGAAATGAGCAGATCAAAGCCACCGTGTACCAGGGTGAGGGGTATGCCATCATCGCCCTGGCCAGCTGGGCCGCGCAGGATGTCACCGTATCCCTTGATTTGGACCTGGAAAAGATGGGGATCACCGGCAAGGACATTGTCCTGAAAGCTCCGGCGATCAAAGACTACCAGCAGGAAGCCACCTATGACCCCGCCTCCGTACCGGTGCCGGCCGAAAAAGGATTGCTCCTAATTGTGAAAATCAATGATTGAATACGTGAATGATTGAAATATGTGAGATATAATTTGATGTTAAACTGTACGGACAAGGCATCGCCTTGTCCCTGCCTCTGAACTCTGAACTCTGAACCACAAACCACGAACTACGAACCACCAACCACCAACCAACCTCTTTTCTATTGCAAATTTTAGGTTTATATTTGGATTCGGAATATTTTTCATTTACAAAACGGGATCATCCATGGAGATCATCATTTCCGATACCAAAGAGGAGCTGGGGCGCAAAGCCGCGGCCCGGGGAGCAGACCTCATCCGGCAGGCCCTGAAAGGAAAAGGGGAAGCCCATATTATCGTAGCCACGGGCGCATCGCAGTTTGAGATGCTGGAGGCCCTGGTAAAGGAGGAGGTGGACTGGTCGAAGGTCACCGGCTTTCATCTGGATGAGTACATCGATCTGCCGGCCACCCATCCGGCCTCTTTCCGGAAATACCTGAAAGAGCGTTTTGTGGACAAGGTGCCCCTGAAACAGTTCTATTATGTGAACGGTGATACGGGCGATCCGGAAGCTGAATGCCGGCGCCTGGGGGAGATCATCCGCAAGACTCCTATCGACGTGGCCTTCATCGGCATCGGCGAGAACGGCCATCTGGCCTTCAATGATCCTCCGGCCGATTTTGAGACCGACGAGCCTTACCTGGTCGTGGAGCTGGACGAGGCCTGCCGCCGTCAGCAGATGGGGGAGGGGTGGTTTTCCTCGCTGGAGGATGTGCCACGCCGCGCCATCAGCTTGTCGATCCGCCAGATCCTGAAGTCGAAGGCGATCATCTGCAGCGTGCCCGACGAGCGGAAAGCAAAGGCCGTGCAAGGAGCCGTGGAGTCAGAGGTCACCCCCATGATCCCCGCAACAGCCCTGCAGGAACATCCCGCCGTCTGGCTCTTCCTCGATAAAGCCTCCGCCTCCCTGCTGTCCGGACATTGATTGAACATAATTAGTCTCATTTTATGGACAACGCTTTCAACTGGCTCGACACCCTTGTGGTGGTGGCCTACTTCCTGGGCATCACCGGCTACGGCCTGTGGCTGACACGCAAAGTGAAGACCAGCGACGGCTATTTCCGCGGAGAACGCAAGTTCAACAAGTGGATCATGATCGCCCAGGGTTTCGGGGCAGGGACACACTCGGAAAACTTCGTGGCCCAGACGGGCGCCAGCTTTCAGATGGGTTTCGCCTCGATCTGGTACCAGTGGAAGAACATGGTGATCACCCCTTTCTACTGGCTCATCGCCCCCTGGTACCGCCGCAGCGAGCGGACCACCGTGGGAGAGATCGTGGAAGACCGTTACGGCAGGAACATGGGCATCTTTTATACGGTCTTTGCCATCCTCTTCTTTATTTTTGCCCAGGGAGCCATGCTGAAAGGGGCGGGGAAGGTGATCTCCGTAGCTACCAACGACATGATCTCCACCGACGGGGTGGTGTGGGCCATGACCGCCGCCTTTATCCTTTACAGTTTCTTCGGGGGACTGGTCTCTTCGGCCTATGCCACCTTCATCCAGGGGTTCATGATCATCATCCTCTCCCTCATGCTGATCCCGCTGGGTCTGGGCAGGGTGGGGGGCATGGAGGGGATGCACCGTCTGCTGCCGGCCAATTTCTTTGATCTGTTCAGCCCCGAGCTGGGCATCGGATGGTTCACCATCGCCATGCTGGCCCTCAACGGTGTCATCGGCATCACGGCCCAGCCCCACATGGTCTCCATGTGTGCCACGGGCCGCACCGAACGCGACGGACGCCTCGGCCAGACCTACGGCTCCTTCGTGAAGAGGACCGTGACCATAGGATGGGCTTTTACGGGCCTGATCGTCGCCGCCCTGGTGCTGCAGAACGGCAGGAACCTCAGCGACCCGGAGATGGCCTTCGGCTATGCCACGCGCGAGCTGCTCTTCCCGGGACTGACGGGACTCATGGTGGCCTCCATCCTGGCCGCCAATATGTCGTCGGCCTCCAACTTCATGGTCAACTCGGGAGCGCTTTTTACTAAGAATATCTATAAGGTCCTGTTAAAGAGAGATGTCGGCGACAAAGAGCTGTTGTGGGTGGGCAGGGTCTCCAGCCTGGGCCTTACCCTGCTGGGAGTCCTCTTCGCGCTCTATGTGAAAAGCGTCCTGCATGCTTTTCTTTTTGTGGAGACCATCGCTGCTTTCATGGGCATCATGATCTTCGGCGGGGTGGTCTGGAAAAGAGCCAACCGCTACGGCGCCCTGGCAGGGGTGCTCACCGCCTATATCCTGTATTATTTGCTTAATTATCTGCAGACGGGCACTTTTGAGATCGTGTACAAGTGGAAGCCGGCGCCCTTCGGATGGGCTATGCTGGCCGGCTTTATGGTGATGATCGTCGTGAGCCTCCTCACGCGGCCGGAGAAAAAAGAGAAGATCGACCGTTTTTTCGGTAACATGCTCCGTCTCTCTGACGAAGACCGCATCCGCAACGGGCAGAAGCCCCTGGCAGCCCCGCTGGGCCACGACCTGCTCCTGCTCGACCTGCCCTCCTGGTTCACACGGGAGCGGTGGAAAGGCTTTCCGAAAAGATACAAGGAGGATCTTCTGGGTTTTCTCTATGCATGGCTCTTCGTGGGCGGACTGATCCTCCTGGCCTGGGGCATCATAAAAATGTGAACGGGCAATGATCCCCCTGGCTTTATGGCAGAAAAAAAGCAATAGTGCCGGTCCGGCACTATTGCTTTTTATAATCCCAGAATCAGCAATAGAAAATCGTAAGCGCTTTTCATTGCTGATCGATTAAGGATTTCATCGGTTTTGGCTTACACCAAAAACCGTGAACTCCTAGATCGGGGTTAACCCCAGCTAACGCATTAGTTCAGCTAAGTTTCAGCTTCCTAATGCGTAATCTGGGATAATTGAAATGAAACGAGTGACATGTCAACTTAATTATGACGCATCCAATTCACCTTTTACCCTTCGCGCCCCCTCGGTAGGGGGATTAATGGAATAATGGAATGGTGGAAAAATGCCTGCCTGCCGCCTGCCTGCCGCCTGGCTGCCGCCTGCCTGCCGGTAGGCAGGGTAGGCAGGGTAGGCAGGGTAGGCAGGGTAGGCAGGATGAGATATAGTGATAACCCAATCCTATAACTTTTAACTTTAGGCACTGTTTACTTTTAACTCCACACTCCACACTCCACACTTATGTAGGGTCAGGGGGGCGGGCAGGTTATGTAATGCGTTGTTTTAAGGTTGACTTATCACGAGTAGTTACCTGACGATCAGTTTCTTTACGACCGTGTTTTTCTCATAGGTACACTTCACCAGGTACAGGCCTTTGGTCAGATGGCTGATGTCAAGGCTCTGGTGTGGCTGGAGGACCAGTTGGTCGACCACGATCTTTCCGGTAATGTCCATGATCCTGATCTCAGACCCCGGCTCAGCGTTGACCCTGATGGCACCATGTGCCGGATTGGGATAGAACAGGGGTTCATCGCCAGAAAGGATCTCAGCCACGCCGGTGGGAGCTTCTTTGACCACCAGGGTGAACATGGTCGTATCGGGATGGATCCCGTCATCCAGGATGACGGTTATTTTCACCGTGTCGGGGGTTGCAGAGGTAGGGAAGCCTGTGATCGTACCTCCTTGACTGATGGTCAGCCAGTCGACCTCAGGATCGGTGATGACCGAGAAGGTGCCCCAGCCCTCATATACCACGTGGTATTCGAAGACACTGTCCACATAGACGGAGTCGTCGGGGATCGGCGAAAGGGAGGGTTGGACATATTTGTTGAAGCGGACCTCATCAAAGAAATATGTTCCGGTATTTTTTCCTGTCTGGAATCTGAAGGATACGGCGGAGATTGTATCGGCAAAGGTGGTGTCGAGGGTGTATCGCTGCCATTCCTGTCCCACGACATAACCTTTCACGACCGAATATGCCAACGAACTGCCGGAATAAGCTGCCAGGACCAAAAAAATGGAGTCGACCCCTTCCGAACCTTTGCTATAAAAATTAACATGGAACGTGTCCGCACTGTTGATCCTGATCCTTGGGATCTCCTTCAGAACGACATGGGATGCCGTGTCGTCGGATACGGTTACATCTATTTTGGCGGATATCCCGCCGGCATATTGGGTTTCATTTTCTTCGGTGAGGGTTGCTTCCACATCACCTGTGGTTGCAAGCTCCCAGCCGAAATCGACCCCTTCTTCAAAGCCGCCGTTGGGCACGCCGGTCACCTCCCGGATCATGAAGTCATCATAATAATATTTGCCCAGGGCCGCGCCGTTCTGCAACTTCGGGATGAAGTAGGGATACCCTTCCACAGCCGTGTAGAACCACTTGTATTGCTTGTAAGTAGTGGTCAGCGGAATAGGATCGGAGGCCCTGTTCTTCTTGTTGGCCAGACCGTCCCTGGATTCCATCTGGAACCTGAAGGGCATGCCTTCATTCTCGGCTTTGGCCCAGACAGTGACCAGGTAAGAACTTACCGAGGAATGCTCGGGTAAAGAATCCTTCAGGTACATCATCATCTTCTCTACCCCTCCTGAGGTGGGCAGGGAAGTTACTTCAAAAAGCGCAGCTGAATCCCCGCTGTGGGCATCCGAAGTGGTGGTCAGCGTACCCTCACTTTTTTTCAGAAGCTTCAGCTTCCAGAAGCTTACGCCATCCTCAAAACCTCCGTGCAGCATGATATTATCCCCATACTGGGAAAAAGCCGCAGGAGTCACAAAAACAGTGAAAAGAAGCACCAACAGGGCTTTCACTGTCTTCCGGTTCAGTTTTCTGAGTAGATCATTTTTCATAGCTAAAAGGTTTGGTTAAACAATAAAATTATAAAATAATTGATTAAAATGAGAATTTTCTGCATGTTGATATGTGTTCATAAATATTTATTGTACAATGACTTGAGTAATTATGTTACCGTCCGGGATATTCAGGATTTTATGATCCGTACAGTCTGTTTCATATTCTTCAGATTAAAAAAAAACAGGTAGGCCCCGGGGGGAATATTGCCGGCAGGTATCCTGACGCTCCTTTCTCTGAAGATCCCTTTTAAAAAAACCTTCCCGGACATATCAGTCAACAGGTATAAAATATCCCCCGGGGTTGTTCTCCTCTCGATCCTGATCTCATCCCTGATCAACGTCGGATAAACCTTTACCAGATGTTCCCCTGAGAAACCCCGCCGGACATCTCCGGCAGAGGTAATGATCTCCCCGGCAGGGAAGAGGTTGTCATAGTATTCACCTTTTGTGAGGGTCAGATAATCTATTGCCATGCCGGAGGATCGTTCTCCTGCTCCCAATACCACTTCCAGCCCGGTGTCTGCCGGCAGGTTCTCTGTAAAACGGATCATGTTCCACACATCCGGGGCCGTTGAGACAAAACCCCGCAGAGTATCCTCCAGGACAAGCTGCCCGTTGCTGTTGAATATCTTCAGGGAAAGTGAGCCTTCTGCCGCCGGATCCTGATAACGGATATACAACGCATAGGATCCGTTTTTGGGACAGTATACGCTGTTCATGGTGACGGTTCCTTCCGTGCCTGTAAATGATACATATCCCTTGCCTGAGTATCCTTCTGAAGTGTTGTCAGTGATTGTGCTGCCGGACAGACTACCCTCTTCAAATTCATACAGGGTCATCAGGGCCTCTACGGGGTCTTTCCGCAGATATCTTGTGGAGGGATCCTTCTTTTGTGATGTTCCCCAGGGCCCGATGCCTTTGCCGGATCCGTCAGGACTGTACATGTTCCAGACCGCGGTGGCATAACCCCTTTTTTCTGCCTGTACCCTCACCCAGAAAAGCCATCGTTTCAGGTCGGCCGGCGGAGAGACATTGTCCACCCCTAATTCTCCCAGGTACAAAGGCAGCGGGACCGTATTGTGCCGTTGTGCCCAGGCAGAGTTGGCAGCTGCTACCTCATCGAATTTTTCCTCCGTTTCCGTCCAGTCGGGATCGTTGTCTCCGGACTCCCCCCAGCGTACCGTCTCTCCGGAAGAACCCTGTTTGGTGAAATCACGAGGGTCGTAATAATGGTAGGTGCCGATGAGACAGGGGTCGCCGGCAGGGAAAATGTCGTCGTTAAAAGCATTTATCAGCGCCTGCCGGGTAGAGAAACCCTGACCGGAAACAATGATCATCCTTTGCTCGTTGCCTTGTACACTCCGTATACTTTGAATACTCTCATTTACGATCTTATACAGATCCACCCCGTTGTGCGGCTCGTTCATGATCTCAAAAGCCACGCTGTCCAACGAATGATCAGCAAAATACGCTGCTACCTGTTCCCATATCTTTTTCAGCTTCGGCAGATCGGCATCGGTATACTCCTGGTTATAGGTATGCAGCGGATCGACGATCGCCACCAGTCCGTTATGTATGCAGGAGTCCACCGCTTTCCCTATGTTCTCCATACGCTCGGGAATGATCGTATAATCGGGTGCATCGCCGGTATACAAATACAGTTTACCGCCGATGCGGCAGTGGGTAAAATGATTCTTTGCCAGCAGCCGGAAATCCGCCCCCGAAGCATAGCCGCCCTCGATCTTGGAAGCCATGAAGTTGGCACCCCTCCACATCCTGTGCAGGAAAGCGTAAGCCTCAGACCGGTTCCCCGGATCGGCAGGGATCTGTGCCCTCAGACCGGTATGTACCCAAAGCAACAGGCCCGTGAGGATCAGTATTCTGCTCTTGTATTTTATGCTGTCCGGTTTCATCAGTGGGATATTATGAATTTATTTACCTGGTCTGTGCCTCCCGACCGGCTGTATAAAAAATAGAGTCCGTTCTCCAACCCGGAGATCTCCAGCGGGAACAGACACTCTCTTTTGTTGAGCATCATCCGGCCTGAAACATTATATATGGCAATGTCCAGGGGTACTTTGGCATTACTGTAAAGAAAATGACCGGCAGGATTGGGATAGAGCATCAGAGGCTCCCCCCGGCGTATTGTGGTGGTTTGGGCGGGGGTAAAAAAAGCATGTTGCTCATCCCACCATTGCTGTGCCAGGACCAGCATAGAATCGCGCACCTCTGCATACAGGGAGTCATAGGCAAAATTCCTGGTCTCAAGCGGATCGGTTTCATAGTCATACAGCTCTTCAAAAACAATGCGGGAAGGATCCCAGGCCTCCACGTCCGGCCGCATGCCGGCGTTGTTGAAACGCAGGGTATAGCGGTACCGTTCATTCCGGAAGGAGTAGGTGGCGTGACCGTCGGACCTGTATTCCGTGACGGCAACCTTTTTTACCGGATCACTGCTTCCTGCGATCACCCCGGCCAGGCTCTTTCCCTGGATGAAACCGGGGACCTCCACGCCGGTCAGGTCACAGAGGGTGGGGA